>NZ_JBXAPG010000005.1:0-151910 GCF_058803765.1 Burkholderia sp. GW821-FHT14F03 | reverse complement strand
CAGCGTCTCAGCGTCTCAGCGTCTCAGCGTCTCAGCGTCTCAGCGTCTCAGCGTCTCAGCGTCTCAGCGTCTCAGCGTCTCAGCGCGGACCGCGGTGACGCGCGCGGGTTCCCGGACAGGAGCGTCTCGATGGCGGGCGCGCGCGCAGCACCGCGGCGAGCCCGCCCTGCGCTCAGGCCGCCGCGAGCGCCGCGCGTGCGCAGGTCTCATCGGTGACGAGACCCGACAGCCAGCCGCCGCGCAGCGCGGCCAGCACGGCCGCCGGTTTGCGCGGGCCCCCGGCGAAGCCGATCGTCGGCCGCTTCGGCGGCGCATCGAGCGGCACGCTGGTCACGCGCGCGCTCGTCGACGTGGCGACGCGCCGGCCCTGCGCATCGATCGGTACGCCGAGCATCTCGGCCACCGCGCCGAGCCGGATCATCTCCTCGAGTTCGTCCGCGGTGATGAAGCCGTCCTCGTACAGCGGGCAGGGCGCGCTGAGGTTGCCGAGCCCGATGAACGCGACGTCCGCATGCGCGGACAGCGTCTCGACGATCCGATAGAGCCGGTGATTGCACCACTGCGCGCGCTCGGCGTCGCTGTCGGCGAACAGCGGGGCGGGCAGCAGGAAATGCTTGCCGCCGGTTTTCTCGGAGATGTGCTGCGCGACGTCATAGCGGTTCGACGAGCCGTCCTGCGCGATCGCGCCGACCATCGACACGAGCCGGTGCTGCGGCCGCTCCAGCTGCGCGATCTGCGAGGCGGCGGCCTTCAGGGTCCGGCCGCTGCTGACCGCCACCACCATCGGCCGCTCCTCGTTCAGGTAGCGCTCCATCACCTGCGCGCCTGCGACCGCGAGCTTGCGGTCGATCGCGCCCGGGGTGTCGCTGTCGACCGGCACGACCTCGCACAGCGCCAGGCCGTAGCGTTTCGACAGCTGGGCGGCGAGGTCGAGGCAGTCGGCGACCTGATGGTCGACGCGGACCCGGATCAGATTCTTCTCGACCGCGAACGCGACGAGCCGCTGCGCGACCGGCCGCGAGACCTGGAGTTTTTCCGCGATTTCGTTCTGGGTGTCGCCCGCGACGTAGTAGAGCCACGCGGCGCGCGTGGCGAGATCGAGTTTTTCGGAGGACTTGGACACGGTGGCGTGATGGACGTGGAAGGCAGCTCAGTGGTTGACAGTCGAAGCATGCACGTTAGCGGGCACGGATGTCACGCGAGTCGTGCGCGGCCCGGCTCGAACAGCGGCCGCACGTGACGGTAGAGCGCGCGGAACTGCGCGAGGCGCGCGCGCAGCGCCGCGTGGCGGCCGGGGTCGGGCGCGTATTCCGCGCGCAGCGGCGGCTTGGTCAGCACGCGCGCGGCGTCGCCGCCGACCGCGAGCCAGCCGAGCCGCGCCGCGCCGAGCGCCGCGCCCGTCTCGCCGCCGCCGTGCTGGCGGGTGCGCACGCCGAGCGCGTCGGCGAGCAACTGCGCCCAGTATGCGCTGCGCGCGCCGCCGCCGATCAGCGACAGCGCGTCGGCCGCGGTGCCGGCCGCGCGCAGCGCGTCGAGCCCGTCGGCGAGCGCGAGCGTCACGCCTTCGAGCACCGCGTAGCCGAGCCGCGCGCGGTCGGTGCCGTGCGTGAGGCCGAACCACACGCCCTGCGCGTAGGGATCGTTGTGCGGGGTGCGCTCGCCGGACAGGTAGGGCAGGAAGTACGGCGCGTCGTCGAGCGAGGCGGGATCGAGCGCGGCGACCTCGGCGAGCAGGGTCGGCTCGTCGGTCGAGGTCAGCCTGCAGACCCAGCGCAGGCAGCTTGCCGCCGACAGCACCACGCTCATCTGCTGCCAGCGGTCGGGGATCGCATGGCAGAACGCGTGCACGGCGGAGGCCGGGTTGGGCAGGAAGCGGTCGCCGACCACGCTCAGCACGCCCGACGTGCCGAGCGAGACGAAGCCGTCGCCGGGTTCGGTCGCGCCGATCCCGAGCGCGCTGGTGGCGTTGTCGCCGCCGCCGCCCGCGACCACCACCGAGGCGTCGAGGCCGAGCAGGCGGGCGACCTCGGGGCGCAGCGCGCCGGACGGCGCGTTGCCCTCGACGATGCGCGGCATCTGCGCGCGCCGCATGCCGCCCGCGTCGAGCAGCGCGTCGGACCAGTCGCGCCGCGCGACGTCGAGCCACAGCGTGCCGGCCGCGTCGGACGGATCGGAGACCTTCTCGCCCGTCAGCCGCAGCCGCAGGTAGTCCTTCGGCATCAGCACGCAGGCGGTCGCGGCGAACAATTCGGGTTCGTGCCGCGCGACCCACAGCAGCTTGGGCGCGGTGAAGCCGGGCATCGCGAGGTTGCCCGCGAGCGCATGCAGGCCCGGCGCGCGCGCGGTGAGCGCCGCGCATTCGTCGGCGCTGCGCATGTCGTTCCACAGGATCGCGGGGCGCAGCACGCGGTCGGCGCGGTCGAGCAGGACCGCGCCGTGCATCTGGCCGGACAGGCCGATGCCGCGCACCTCGGCGAACGCGGCCGGATGCTGCGCGCGCAGCGCGGCGAGCGCCGCGACGGTGCCGTTCCACCAGTCGTCCGGATGCTGCTCGGCCCAGCGCGGATGCGGCCGCGCGACCGAGAACGGCGCGCCGGCCGTGCCGACGACGGCGCCGTCGGAGGCGAGCAGCAACACTTTCACTTCGGAGGTGCCGAGATCGATGCCGAGATACATGTGCGATGACCAGTCCGTCGGAAGGAGCCGCTACTTTAGCCGGGCGTTCGCCGGGATGCCAATGCAGGGTTGACCCGAGCGCGCGTCAGCGCGCCGCGAGCCAGGCGTCGACCCGTGCGAGGCCCGCGCGCAGCGCGTGCGCGAGCGCCGGGTCGCCGGCGAGCCCGCCCCACAGCGCGCGCTCGCCGGCGAGCGCCGCGACGGGATCCGGCGCGGCGACGAGCGCGCGCGCGAGGTCCGGGTCCATCACGCTGTCCTGGTACGCATAGGGCAGCGCGCCGCGCGCCCAGCGTTCGAGAAAGCGCAGGAACAGCGCGGGCAGCACCGCGGTCGCGACCGGTTGCGCGCCGCGCGCGAGCGTTTGCGCGAGGGTCGGGGCGATGAAGCCGGGCAGCTTCGAGAAGCCGTCGGCGGCCACCCGCTGATTGGTGTCGCGGATGAACGGATTCGCGAAGCGCTCGAGCACGACGTCGCGATAGCGCGCGAGGTCGAGCGGGCTCGGCGTGAGGCACGGGATCACGTCGGCGCTCACGTAGTCGGCGGCGAAGCCGCGGATCGCCGGGTCGAGCGTGCCCTCGTGGATGTAGGTCAGGCCGGCGAGCGTGCCTGCCCACGCGATGCAGCTGTGGCTCGCGTTGAGGATGCGGATCTTGGCCTCCTCGTAGGGATGCACGTCGCCGACCAGCTCGACGCCCGCCCGCTCCCACGCGGGGCGGCCCGCGGCGAAGCGGTCCTCGATCACCCACTGGATGAACGATTCGCCCATCACCGGGCAGGCGTCCGCGCGACCGGTCGCGGCCAGCACGCGCGCGCGCGCCTCGTCGGTCGGGCGCGGCGTGATCCGATCGACCATCGCGGCGGGACAGGTGGTGTTCGCGTCGAACCACGCGAGCAGGTCCGTTGCGCCGCGCCGTTCGAGGAAGGCGCGCATGCCGGCCCGAAAGCGCGCGCCGTTGTTGCGCAGGTTGTCGCAGCTGAGCAGCGTGAGCGGGCCCGCGCCGCGCTCGCGGCGCGCGTCGAGCAGCGCCGCGAGCGCGCCATAGATCGTGGTGCGCGCACCTTGCAGGTCGGCTGCGAGATCCGGGTTCGCGAGGTCGAGCCGGTCGTGCTCGTCGAGGGCGTAGCCGCCTTCGGTGACCGTGAACGACACGATCCGGCACGCGGGCCGCGCGCCCGCCTCGACGAGCGCGGCGAGATCGGCCGACCACGGCAGCACCTCGGTGATCGAGCGGATCGTCTCGTAGGCGCGCTCGCCTTGCGGAGTCACGGTTTCCAGCGTGTACGCGCCGTCCTGCGCGGCGAGCGCGTCGAGCGTCGCGCGCTGGTCGTCGCGGATGTTGCCGACCGCGAGCGACCAGCGCGCGTCGGGCGTCACGGCCGCGTTGGCGTGCTGCAGGTACCACGCCTGATGCGCGCGATGGAACGCGCCGGCGCCGATATGCACGATCAGCGGCGCGGCGGGGGCGGAACGGTTCATCCGATGTCTCCTGGCGGCCGCTCGGGGCCGATTAGATCATTTGCTCTCAATATGGGCGAATGATCGTATTCGCGTCGGTGAAAGTCAAGGCGGGAAACCCGGGTATCGATGCTGCGGCGCGCCAGCGTTCAGAACGGTTCGCGGGTGAGCCGCGCGAGCTGTTCGACGAGTTTCGCGGCGGGGCCGGGCAGCAGCCCGTGGCGCCGACGGAACGCGGTCAGCGTGCGGGTCGCGCTCAGACCGTGCACCGGCAGCCGCTCGATCAGGCCCGCGCGGCGTTCGGCGCGATACATGGGCTCGGCCATCCAGCCGACGAAGCCCGCGTGTGCGACGAGGCTCTTGAGCGACAGCACCGACCGGGTCTCGACGACGAGCGCGGGCGGCGCGAGGCCTTCGGCGTTGAAGGCCGCGCGCATCTGCTCGTACGGGGCGGTGCCGCGCGGCGGCATGGCCCAGCGCGCCGCGCGCGTCGCGCCGAGCGGGAGCGGGAGCGGCGCGCCCGCGGCGAACAACGGGTGGCCGGGCGCGGCGACCACGTGGCTTTCATCCTGCCAGCGGCACTCGGGGAGGGCGATCAGCGCGTCGGTGTCGGGCACGCTCGCGCTGAGCGCCAGATCGATTTCGTGGCGCGCGAGCGCGTCGGCGAGCCGGTCCCACACGCCTTCGAGGATCTCGACGCGCAGGTTGGGCCAGTGCTCGAGCACGCGGCCGATCGCGATCGGCAGGACCAGGCTCGCGATGCTGCCGACCGCGCCGACCTTGATCGTGCCCTTCGCGAGTCCGCGCAGCGCGTCGAGTTCCTCGCGCGCATGCTCGGCCTCGTGCAGCAGCAGGGTCGCGTGCGGCAGCAGCGCATCGCCGAGCGCGCTCAACTGCATGCCCTTGGTGTGGCGCTCGAACAGCGGGCCGCCGAGCTGGGTTTCGAGCCGCTTGAGGATGCGGCTCAGCGCGGGCTGGGTGACATGCAGCACCTCGGCCGCGCGGCCGAGGCTGCCGTGCGTGGCGATCGCGGTGAAGGCGCGCAGCTGACGCAGATCGAAACTCATGCCGTGATGGAATGCCTTTGAACAAAAAATACAGTATCCGGCCATCGGGCGCGCCCGGATACTCTGGAAACCGATCACACCGATGACCCAGGAGACCAGCCGGCATGAGCGATTCCTCCCCGTGCGCCGACGGCGGGCGCTGCACCGTGCGCGACGCCGTGTTCGATCTGTTCCGCCAGTTCGGCATCGACACGGTGTTCGGCAACCCCGGCTCGACCGAACTGCCGATGTTCCGTGATTTCCCGGCCGATTTCCGCTATGTGCTCGGGCTGCAGGAGGCGGTGGTGGTCGGCATGGCGGACGGCCATGCGCAGGCGCGTCGCAATGCGGCGGTCGTGAACCTGCATTCGGCGGCGGGCGTCGGTCATGCGATGGGCAACCTGTTCACCGCGTTCCGCAACAAGACGCCGCTGATCGTCACGGCGGGCCAGCAGGCGCGCGCGATCCTGCCCTTCGAGCCGTTCCTCGGCGCGAGCCAGGCGGCGGAACTGCCGAAGCCCTATGTGAAATGGAGCATCGAGCCGGCGCGCGCGCAGGACGTCCCGGCCGCGATCGCGCGCGCCTATCGCATCGCGATGCAGGAGCCGCGCGGTCCGGTGTTCGTGTCGATTCCGGTCGACGACTGGGACCAGCCCGCCGAACGGCTTCCCGCGCGACGGGTGAGCGAGGTGGTGGCGCCCGATCCGGACGCGCTGGCGGCTTTGGGCGCGGCGCTCGACGCGTGCGCGCGTCCCGCGTTCGTGGTCGGCGCGGCGCTCGAGCGTGCCGGGGCCTGGGACGAGGCCGTGCGGCTCGCGGAACGGCACGGCGCGCGCGTCCATGCCGCGCCGATGTCGGGGCGCTGCAGCTTCCCCGAGGATCATCCGCTGTTCGCGGGGTTTCTGCCTGCGGCGCGCGAGCGGATCGTCGCGCAGCTTGCGGGTCACGACCTGATCCTCGCGTTTGGCGCGCCCGCGTTCACGTACCACGTCGAGGGGTTCGGCCCGCATGTGCCGGCGGGCGCGCGCCTGTATCAGCTGGTCGACGACCCGGGCGTCGCCGCGTGGACGCCGGTCGGCGACGCGGTGGTCGGCAACCTGCGGCTCGCGGCGCGCGAACTGCTCGCGCGCGCGGCGCCCGCGCCCCGGCCGGCGCCCGCGCCGCGCGCGGCGCGCGAGCGGGTCGAGCCGGCTGGGCCTGGCGCGCGGATGTCGGTTGCTTATGCGCTGCAGACGCTCGCGGACGCGCGCAGCCCGGCCGACATCGTGGTCGAGGAAGCGCCGAGCGCGCGGCTGGTGATGCAGCGCCACTTGCCGTTTACGCGAAGCGGCACGTTCTACACGATGGACAGCGGCGGCCTCGGCTACGGGATGCCGGCCGCCGTGGGCGTCGCGCTCGCGCAGCCGGGCCGGCGCGTGATCGCGCTGATCGGCGACGGGTCGAGCCTGTATTCGATCCAGGCGCTGTGGAGCGCCGCGCATCTGGCGTTGCCGATGACCTTCGTGATCCTCAACAACGGATGTTATGCGGCGCTGCGCGAGTTCGCCCCGGTGTTCGGTTTCGCGCCGGATGAGCCGGTGCAGGGCACCGCGCTGCCGGGCCTCGATTTCGTCGCGCTGGCCGAGGGGCTGGGTTGCCGCGGCGTGCGCGTGCGCGACGCGCATGCGCTGCGGGGTGCGCTCGACGAGGCGCTGCATGCGCCGACGCCCGTGCTGGTCGAAGTCGAGGTTGCGTGACGGACAGGCGAGGCGGGCGGAGACGTAAGCATGACGACAGCGATCACGTGCGCGCCGCGCATGCGCTGCGGAGCGCGCTCGACGAAGCGGCGCGCGCGCCGGTCGACGTCGAGATCGCGTGACGGACACGCAAGGCGATCGTAGACGTAAGAATGAAGACAGCGACGGTGTGTGCGCCGCGCATGCGCTTCGGAGCCCGCTCGACGAAGCGCCGCGCGCGCCGGCGCCCTACGAATCGACATCAAGCTCGCATGACGGATATACCAGGCAACCGGAGACAGAAGAATGGAGACAACGACGATGCTGATCGGCGGCGCGCGCCGCGCCGCGCGCGACGGCGCGACCTTCGAGCGCCGCAACCCGCTCGACGGCGCGCTCGCGACCCGCGCGAGCGCGGCGACGGTCGATGACGCGCGCGCGGCGGTCGACGCGGCGGCGGCCGCGTTCGGCCCGTGGGCCGCGCTGGGGCCGAGCGCGCGGCGCGCCTGCCTGCTCGATGCCGCCCGTGCGCTCGAGGCGCGGCGCGCGCGGTTTGCCGCCGCGATGGCCGCGGAAACCGGCGCGTCCGCGCAGTGGGCCGGCTTCAACGTGCAGTTGGCCGCGAACGGGCTGATCGAGGCCGCTGCGCTGGCGACCCAGGTCGGCGGCGAACTGATTCCGTCGGATCTGCCGGGCTCGCTCGCGATGGGGGTGCGGCAGCCCGCCGGGGTGGTGCTCGGGATCGCGCCGTGGAACGCGCCGGTGATCCTCGGCGTGCGCGCGCTCGCGCTGCCGCTCGCCTGCGGCAACACCGTGGTGTTCAAGGGTTCGGAGCTGTGTCCGGCCACCCATGCGCTGATCGTCGACGCGTTCGAGGACGCGGGGCTGCCGCCCGGCGTCGTCAACTTCGTGACGAACGCGCCCGCCGACGCGGCCGCGATCGTCGACGCGATGATCGCGCATCCGGCCGTGCGGCGCGTGAACTTCACGGGCTCGACCGAGGTGGGGCGGCTGATCGCCGCGCGCTGCGCGGCGCATCTGAAGCCCGCCGTGCTCGAACTGGGCGGCAAGGCCCCGTTCCTCGTGCTCGACGACGCCGATCTCGACGCGGCGGTCGACGCGGCCGCGTTCGGCGCATTCGCGAATGCCGGGCAGATCTGCATGTCGACCGAGCGGATCATCGTCGACGTGCGGATCGCCGACGCGTTCGTCGCGCGCCTGGCCGCCAAGGCCGCCTCGCTGTCGCTCGGGGATCCGCGCGAGGGGCCGGTGGTGCTCGGCCCGGTGGCCGATGCGCGCACCGTCGCGCGCTGCAACGCGCTGATCGACGACGCGCTTGCGCACGGCGCGCGCCTGCTGTGCGGCGGCCGGGCCGACAGCGTGCTGATGCCGGCGACGCTGCTCGACCACGTGACGCCCGCGATGCGGATCTATCGCGACGAATCGTTCGGGCCGGTCAAGGGCATCGTGCGGGTCGACGGTGACGAGGCCGCGATCGCGTGCGCGAACGACAACGCGTTCGGCCTGTCGTCGGCGGTGTTCAGCCGCGACATCGCGCGCGCATGGCGGGTCGCCGCGCGCCTCGAGACGGGCATCTGCCACGTGAACGGGCCGACCGTGCACGACGAGGCGCAGATGCCGTTCGGCGGCGTGAAGGACAGCGGCTTCGGCCATTTCGGCGGCAAGGCGGGCGTGGCGGCGTTCACCGACCTGCGCTGGATGACGGTGCAGACTGCGCCGCGTCACTATCCGTTCTGAAGGAGGCGGCGATGAGAATCGCGATGCTGGGCGCGGGCGCGATGGGCTCGTTGTTCGGCGGCCTGCTCGCCGAGCGCGGCCATGCGGTGAGCCTGCTCGACGTCGACGACGCGCGGCTGGCCGCGCTGCGCCGCGACGGGCTGCTGCTCGACACCGACGCGGGCGCGCGCCGCGTGACCGGCCTGCGTGCGCTGCGGCCCGAAGAGGCCGATGCGCCGCCCGCGCTCGTCGTGGTGTTCACGAAGGCGCGGCATACGCGCGCGGCGCTCGCCGGCGTGCGTGCGCTGCTCGCGGACGACACGCTGGTGCTGACCTTGCAGAACGGTCTCGGCAACGTCGAGGCGATACGCGAACAGGTGCCGGTGGAGCGCATCCTGGTGGGCGTGACCACCTGGCCGGCGGACCTCGCGGGGCCGGCCCACGTACGCTCGCACGGCACGGGCGGGATCCGGCTGATGAGCGCCGACGGCGTCGCGCGCGCGTCGGTGCACACGGTGGCCGAGATGCTCGACGCGGCGGGGCTGCATTGCACGGTCGACCCCGACATCTGGGCGGCGATCTGGGAGAAGGTCGCGTTCAACGCGGCGCTCAATCCCTTGTGTACGGTCACGGGCTGCACGGTCGACCAGTTGGGCGCGTGCGACGACGGTCCGTCGCTGGCGCTCGCCGTGGTGGCGGAAACGCTGGCGGTCGCGCGTGCGCGCGGGATTGCGGTCGACGAGGGCGTGGTGCGGGCGAATGTGCTGCATGCGATCGCCGAGCATCGCGGGCATCGGCCGTCGATGCTGCAGGACGCGCTGGCGGCGCGCCGCACCGAGATCGAGGCGATCAACGGCGCGGTGGTCGCGGCCGCGCGTGACGCGGGCGTCGCGACGCCATGCACCGAGATGTTGCTGCGGCTCGTGCGCGTGATCGACGCGCGCGCGGGTTAGCGGGCCGGCGGGCGTGCATCGCGCCCGCCGGCGGTTCGTCCGCACGTTCCTCGGGCGCCGCCGCCGGCGGTGCGGCGCCCGCCGACGCCGGGGGCGGCGTCGGTTCGATGCAGCCGCCCACGCGCGCGTCGCGCCAACGGCACATGGCCCGACAGAGGCCGGCCCGGCTCATGACGCGCCGCCGATCCAGGAGACGAAATGAAGCACCAGGTCCGACCGGGCACCCGCCCGGCCATGCTTTGCACGCCCCGATCCCCGTCGAAGCGGAGGCCGTCATGAGCGCGGGGCGGGAGTCCCCGCTCGCGATCGATGTCGGCGCGACGCTCGATCATGGGCCGTTTACCCCGATGCAGCGCTGCGTGGTGCTGCTCGCCGCGCTGTCGATCGTGTTCGATGGTTTCGACAGCCAGCTGATCGGTTTCGCGATTCCCGTGCTGATGCGCGAATGGGGCGTCGCGCGCGGCGCATTCGCGCCCGTGGTTGCGGCGGGGCTGATCGGGATGGGGGTCGGCAGCGCATGCGCGGGGCTGATCGCCGATCGCTTCGGGCGGCGCTGGGCGATCATCGGCAGCGTGCTGTTGTTCGGCGCGGCGACCTGCGCGATCGGCTTCGCCCCCGATATCGCGACGATCGCGGGCCTGCGCTTCGTGGCGGGATTGGGCATCGGCGGCGCGTTGCCGAGCGCGACCACGATGACGGCCGAATTCACGCCCGCGCGCCGCCGCACCGTGATGGTGACCGCGACGATCGTCTGCGTGCCGCTGGGCGGCATGCTCGCGGGGCTGTTCGCGCATGGCGTGTTGCCCGCCTATGGCTGGCGCGGGCTGTTCGTGATCGGCGGCGCGTTGCCGCTCGGACTCGGCGCGCTGCTCGTGCGCGCCTTGCCGGAATCGCCGCGCTACCTTGCGCGGCGGCCGCAACGCTGGGCCGAACTGGGGCGTTTGCTCGCGCGCATGCGGCGGCCGGTCGCGCCCGGCGCGGTCTTCGCCGATGCCGGCGAGCCCGCCGCGCACGCATCGTCGGGATTCCGCGCGCTGTTCGCGGCGGGACAGGCGCGCGACACGCTGGCGCTGTGGTGCGCGTTCTTCATGTGCCTGCTCGCGGTGTACAGTGCGTTCAGCTGGCTGCCGACCATGCTGATCGCCGCCGGCCTCGACGTGTCGACGGCCGGCGCGGGGCTCACCGCGTACAACCTCGGCGGCGTGCTGGGCGCGCTCGGCTGCGCGTTCGCGATCGGCCGCTTCGGGTCGCGCGTGCCGCTCGCGCTGTGCTGCGTCGGCGGCGCGGCGAGCGCGGCGGCGCTGCTCGGCGTCGACGCGGGCGCGCACACCCGTTGGCTGATCGTGGGGCTCGGCGCGCACGGCTTGTTCGTCAATGCGGTGCAGTCGACGATGTACGCGCTGTGCGCGCATATCTATCCGACGCCGGTGCGCGCGACCGGTACGGCGAGCGCGCTCGCGTTCGGCCGTCTCGGCGCGATCCTGAGCGCGTTCGCGGGCGCGGCGGTGATCACGGCGGGCGGCGCGCCCGCCTATCTCGCGATGCTGGCGGCCGCGATGGGAGCGGTGTGCGTGGCGCTGCTCGCGGTGCGACGGCACATTCCGCGTGTGCGCGGCGGCGCGGCGCGCGTGGACGAGGCGCTCGCGCGGCCGTCCGCGTGACGCCCGCGGACCGCGGCCCCGCATGCGGGAGCGCGCGGTCCGCCCGGCATCACAACGTGGTGCGCACGTGCCACAGCTCCGGGAACAGCACGACGTCGAGCATCTTGCGCAGGTACGGCGCGCCGTCGGTGCCGCCCGTGCCCTGCTTGAAGCCGATGATCCGCTCGACCGTCGTGACATGGCGGAAGCGCCACTGACGGAACGCATCCTCGAGATCGACCAGTTCCTCGGCCAGTTCGTACAGTTCCCAGTGCGCGTCGGGGGCGCGATAGATCTCGAGCCACGCGGCCTCGACCGACGCGTCGTGCTCGGTGGGGCCGGTCCAGTCGCGCTCGAGGCGCGCGGGCGCGATCGGGAAGCCGCGCCGCGCGAGCAGGCGGATCACCTCGTCGTACAGCGAGGGCGCCTCGAGCGTGTCGCGCACCTGGGCGAGGACGTCGGGCCGGTGCGCGTGCGGGCGCAGCATCTGCGGATTCTTGTTGCCGAGCAGGAATTCGAGCTGCCGGTACTGGTAGGACTGGAAGCCCGACGACGCGCCGAGATACGGCCGCATCGCCGAATACTCGGACGGCGTCATGGTCGCGAGCACGTTCCACGCCTGCACCAGCTGTTCGAGGATCCGCGACACGCGCGCGAGCATCTTGAACGCGGGCGGCAGCGCATCGCCGCGGATCGACGCGAGCGCCGCGCGCAGCTCGAACAGCGCGAGCTTCATCCACAGCTCGCTGGTCTGATGCTGGATGATGAACAGCATCTCGTTGTGGTCGGGCGACAACGGGTGCTGCGCGTCGAGGATCGCGCCGAGCGACAGGTAGTCGCCGTAGCTCATCGAGGTCGAGAAATCGAGCTGGGCGCTGTGCCAGCCGTCGCCGTCGGCGCGCGCGCCGGAAAACGGGCAGCCGGACGGCGCGCCGTCGCCGGGGGTGGGCAGGGGGCCGGGATTCACATCTGTCTCCGTGGTTTGAATGAGGCGTGCGGCTCAGGTCACCGTCGCGCGCGCGGCGAATTCGGGCGCGCGCCACGCTTGCGAGACCAGTACGTCGCGCAGCGTCTCGACCGCATCCCACACGTCGACGAAGCGCGTATAGAGCGGCGTGAAGCCGAAGCGCAGGATGCGCGGTTCGCGATAGTCGCCGATCACGCCGCGCGCGATCAGCGCCTGCATCACCTCGTAGCCGTGCGGGTGCTCGACGCTTGCCTGCGAGCCGCGCTGATGATGCGCGCGCGGCGTGACGAGCTTCAGCGCCTGCCCCTCGCAGCGCTGCTCGACGAGCGCGATGAACGCGTCGGACAACGCGAGCGACTTGCGGCGCAGCGCGGCCATGTCGGTTTGCGCGAACACGTCGAGACCGCATTCGACCATCGACATCGACACGATCGGCTGGGTGCCGCACAGGAATTTCGCGATGCCCGGATCGGGCTCGAACGCGGGGGTCATCGCGAACGGCGCGCGGTGTCCCCACCAGCCCGACAGCGGTTGCTCGTAGTCGGCCTGGCGGCGTGCCGGCACCCACACGAAGGCGGGCGCGCCGGGGCCGCCGTTCAGGTATTTGTAGGTGCAGCCGACCGCGCCGTCCGCGCCCGCGCCGTTCAGGTCGACCGGCACCGCGCCTGCCGAGTGCGCGAGATCCCACAGCATTAGCGCGCCCGCCTGCCGGACCGTGTGCGTGACCGCCGTCATGTCGTGCATGTAGCCGGTGCGGTAGTTCACGTGCGTGAGCATCGCGACCGCGGTGTCGTCGCCGAGCGCGGCGGGCAGGTCGGCCGGGTCGTCGATGAGCCGCAGCGTGTAGCCGCCGCCGAGCTGGGCGATCAGGCCTTGCGCGATGTACAGGTCGGTCGGGAAATTGGAGCGCTCCGATACGATCACGCGGCGCTCGGGCGCCTGCCGGCCCTGGTGGCGCAGCATCGCGGCGAGCAGCTTGTAGAGATTGATCGAGATGGTGTCGGTGATCACGATCTCGTCGCGGCCCGCGCCGACGAGCGGCGCGAGCCGGTCGCCGAGACGGCGCGGCAGCGCGAACCAGCCCGCGGTGTTCCAGCTGCGGATCAGACCGGCGCCCCATTCCTCGCCGATCACCTGCTGCGCGCGCGCGGCCGCCGCGCGCGGCTGCGCGCCGAGCGAATTGCCGTCGAGATAGAGCACGCCGTCGGGCAGCGCGAACTGGTCGCGCAACGGCGCGAGCGGGTCGTCGCGGTCGAGCGCGAGGGCGTCTTCACGGGAATGGATCATGAGCGTCATGGGCAGGGTGGGCGTAACGAAACGGATTGGGGTTCAGCGCGGGGCCGGCAGCGCGCGCAGCACGGCGCGCACGGGGCTCGCGTCGAGCGTCGCGAGCTTGAGCGGCAGCGCGATCAGTTCATAGTCGCCGGGCGGCACGGCGTCGAGCACGAGGCCTTCGAGGATCGCCATTCGATGCGTGCGGATGCGGTGGTGCGCGTCCATGGTCTTCGATTCCTGCGGGTCGAGCGACGGCGTGTCGATGCCGATCAGGCGCACGCCGTGCTCGGCGAGCAGGTCGATGGTCTGCGGCGCGACGGCGCAGAACGCGCTGTCCCAGTGGCGTTGCGCCGCCTCGCGGCAGGTGCGCAGCAGCACGCGCGGCGGCGCGCCGGCGAGCGCCGCGCGCAGGGCGTCCGGGCGCACCGCGGGCGCGGCGTCGAGGCAGTGGATCACGCGGCACGGCCCGAGGTAGGCATCGAGCGGCACCGCGCCGATCGGCGCGCCGGCCGCGTCGTAGTGGAGCGGCGCGTCGGCGTGCGCGCCCGTGTGCGGCGACAGCGTGAGCCGGCCGACGTTGACGGGCGAGCCCGCCTCCATGCGCCACACGCGTTCGATCGAGACCGGCGTGTCGCCGGGCCAGACCGGCGTGGCGGGGTCGATCGGCGGTGAAATGTCCCAGAGCGTGTCCATGCGTGCGTAGCGGAAGTGAACGCTAGCGATGATAGGCAAAGCCGCGTCGAACGTGCTTGCAAAATAGGCATGGACAATCCACCAATTTGGCAGATAATTCGAAACAGCGTTAAAACGGGGACCAAAAATGCATGCGATTACGCTCGACGCCACCGATTGCCGTATTCTGGCCGTACTTCAGCAAGAGGGACGGATCAGCAACCTGGACCTGGCCGAGCGCATTGCGCTCTCGCCGTCCGCCTGTCTGCGCCGAATGCGCCTGCTGGAAGAACAGGGCGTGATCGAGTGCTACCGCGCGTGCCTGAGCCGCGAGAAACTGGGCTTCGAGCTGGAGGCGTTCGTGCAGGTATCGATGCGCAACGACCAGACGCACTGGCACGAGCGTTTCGCGGAGGCGCTGCGGGAATGGCCGGAGGTGGTGGGCGCGTTCGTCGTGACGGGCGAGAGCCACTATCTGCTGCGCGTGCTCGCGCACAATCTGAAGCACTACTCGGACTTCGTGCTGAACCACCTGTACAAGGCGCCGGGCGTGATGGACATCCGCTCGAACATCGTGCTGCAGACCTTGAAGGACGAAGCGGGCCCGCCGGTGGCGCTGGCCCGCACCGGCGCGCTCAAAGTGCTGTGAGCGCGTGGAAGCCGCCGCTCTGGAACACGAGAGGCGCGAGCGCTGCTGCGTCGGGGTGCACGCCGCAGCGCTCGACCTCGCCGACGAAGATCACGTGGTCGCCCTCGTCGTAGCGGCTGCGGTTGTGGCACTCGAACCAGGCGAGCGCGCCGTCGAGCACCGGCATGCCGGAGTCGCCCGCCGCGTGCGACACGCCCTCGAAGCGGTCGCCCTTGACGGTCGCGAAGCGCCGGCACAGATCGAGCTGCGACGCGGCCAGCACGTTGACGACATAATGGCTGTTGCCGCGGAACACCGGCAGCGACGCCGATTTGAGCGCGAGGCTCCACAGCACGAGCGGCGGATCGAGCGAGACCGAGTTGAACGAACTCGCGGTGATGCCGATCAGCTGGCCGGACGGCGCGCGCGTCGTGATCACGGTCACGCCGGTCGCGAACTGGCCGAGCGCGTGACGGAACGCGGCGACGTCGAAATTGGGCGGAACGGCCTGCTTCATGGCGCGATGGCTCGCGGGACGAGGGGGCGGGAGCAGCGGATAAAGGTCGGGTCGATCATCTGGAAATTCACCAAGTTGCCCCGATTTTAGCGGAATCGCGTCGCGCTGCGGCCTGCCCGACCGGGCGCGGCGAGTGGGCGACCTGACATTGGGGCGGTGCGGATGCCGCTCCCGGGCATTGACTGGACGCAACAAGGAGCCGATATGAATCAAGCTGCAAGCGAAGTCGCCACGCTCGGCGGCGGCTGTTTCTGGTGCACGGAGGCGGTGTTCCTGGACATCGACGGCGTGACGGCCGTGGAATCCGGCTATGCGGGCGGCCATACGCGCGCGCCGGGCTATCGCGACGTGTGCGAGGGCGACACGGGCCATGCCGAGGTGGTCAAGGTCACGTTCGATCCGGCGCGCATCAGCTATCGCGAGGTCGTCGAGATCTTCTTCGCGACCCACGATCCGACCCAGTTGAACCGGCAGGGCAACGACACCGGCACGCAGTATCGCTCGGTCGTGTTCACGCACTCGGACGCGCAGCGCGACACCGCGCGGCAGGTGATCGACGAGCTGACGCGCGAGCAGGTGTTCGGCGCGCCGATCGTCACCCAGGTCGTGCCGCTCGACGACAACAACTACTGGCCCGCCGAGGCGTATCACCAGAACTATTACGCGCGCAATCCGGAGCAGGGCTACTGCGCGGCCGTGATCGGCCCGAAGGTCGCGAAGTTCCGGCAGAAGTTCGCGCACCGGCTGAAGTCGCGGCACGGGTAAGGCGCGTCGGCGGCGCGGCCCGGCGGGGGGGCGCGCCGTCACGACCGCGCCGTCACGACCGCGCCGTCACGACCGCGCCGTCACGACCGCGCCGTCACAACCGCGCCGCCACAACCGCGCCGCCACGACCGCGCCGCCACGACCGCGCCGCCACGACCGCGCCGTCACAACCGTATCGCCACGGCCGCGCCGTCACGGCCTTGCTGTCGGGCCTCTGCCGTCACGGTTTCGCGGCCACGGCCTCGCGGTCGCGATCCCGATGTGGCGGACTTCGCCGTCGCGCCCGCGACGTTCGCGCCACCGGCCCCTGAGCGCCGCCTCCCAAGCGCTGGCCCCTACGCGCCGGCCTGAGCCGCTTCGCCTCTCAACTGCGTGCAAGCGGCGGCAATCTCCGCCGCGAGCGCCATGCACGACAGCGGCGCGGAGCCTTCCGCCTTGTTGTTGATCGTGATGAGGACCGGCTGCCCGGCGAGCACGTAGCGCGCCGCGAGTTCGGCGAGCGCCGCGCGCGTGTTCGGATCCTCGTCGACGAGCTTGTCGAACGGCTCGTACTTCGCCTTCGCCTGCTCGTACTTGAATCCGCCGTGCAGGCTCCAGCGCACGATCAGCGGCCCGGCCGGCGCATCGCCGTCGAGCAGCGCGAGCGCGGCCGCCTGGCGCAATGGATCCGGCATCCGCGCGTGCAGCCCCACGCAATAACGCACCCGCGCGGCCGCGAGCGCGCGGATGAAGCGCGGCGTCAGCAGGCACGCGTCGCGGATCTCGATCGCGTAGCGCGGGCCGTCGGGCTCGTCCGGCAGGGGCGGCAGCGCCGCGAAGAAGGCGCTCAGGCGATCGATCAGCGCGGCCGGATCGGCGAGCAGCGCATCGGGCAGCGGCGAGAACTGGAACACCAGCGCGCCCGCCTTGCGGCCGAGGCCCTCCAGGCAGGGCCGCACGAATTCGTCGGCGGCGAGCTGCGCATTGAGGAACGCGGGATTCGGCCCGGCCGGTTCGCCGCGCGTGCCGCGCACCACCGCGTCGGTCACCGATGCGGGCGCCTTGACGACGAAGCGGAATTCATCGGGCACCTGCTGCGCGTAGCGCAGGTAGTCGGCCACGCTGAGCGGCGCGTAGAACGAGCGGTCGAGGCTCACGCTGCGCAGCAGCGGATGCGCGCCGTACGCTTCCAGCCCCTCGCGGGACAGCTTCTGCTGCGCGTAGTCGTCGCCGTAGACGATCCCGCTCCAGCCCGGAAAGTGCCATGACGACGTGCCCAGTCGAACCCGCGGCGGCAGCGCGGCGGCCGCCGCCGCGACCTCGGGCGTGGGGGCGGCGGGCAGCACGCCGCGGCGTCGGGGGCGTTTGCGCGCGGCGTCGGGCGCGGCGTCGACGCCGGGCAGCGCGGCCGTCAGGGCAGGGGCCTCGGCGTCGCGCGGGCGGGCGGCGGCGGGCGTTCGCGCGGGGCGTTCGCCTGCCGCGTCGGGAGCGGAGGCTGCGGGCGCGCCGCCGAACAGGTCGAATTGGCCGTCGTGGTCCTGTCCGGCGCCTGCGGCGCCGTCCTCCGGTTGTGTTGGCGCCGGAGTGCGCAGCGTCCTGCCGTCACCCATGCATCGTCGTGTCAGTGCGCCGCCTAGCGCGGCAGCGCGTGTTCGTACATGTAGCGCCGCGACCAGGGCAGCGTTTTCGCGCTGCGGCCCGCCTTGCGGCACACGATCTGGAAGATCGACACGTCGTCGTGTTCGAACGCATACGCACAGCCGGCGAGGTAGACGCGCCAGATGCGGAATTTTTCGTCGTCGACGAGCGCCCTGGCTTCCTCGGCCTTCGCTTCGAAGTTCTCGGTCCAGATGTCGAGCGTGCGCGCATAGTGCCGACGCAGGCTCTCGACGTCAACCGCCTCGAGGCCGCCGCGCTGCGCGGCTTCGAGCGCGAGGCTCAGGTGCGGCAGCTCGCCGTCCGGGAACACGTAGCGGTCGATGAACTCGCCGCCGCCGAGCGCCGTCTCGCCGCTCTCGGCGTCGCTGGAGGTGATGCCGTGGTTCATCGCGACGCCGTCGTCGGCGAGCAGCTCGCGCACGTGCGCGAAGTAGGTCGGCAGGTTCTTGCGGCCGACGTGCTCGAACATCCCGACGCTCGTGATCCGATCAAACTGGCCCTCGACGTCGCGGTAGTCCTGCAGCCGGATCTCGATCTGGCCTTCGAGGCCCGCGCGCTTCACGCGCTCGGTCGCGAGGTCGAACTGGTTCTGCGACAGCGTGACGCCGACGCAGCGCGCGCCGAACTTCTGCGCGGCGCGCAGCACCAGCGCGCCCCAGCCGCAGCCGATGTCGAGCAGGCGCTGGCCGGGCTGCAGCTGGATCTTGGTCAGGATGTGATCGATCTTCTTGATCTGCGCGGTGGCGAGATCCTCGTCGCCGTTCTCGAAGTACGCGCACGAGTACACCATGTTCTCGTCGAGCCACAGCCGGTAGAACTCGTTGGAGACGTCGTAGTGATACTGGATCGCCTTCTTGTCCGACGATTTCGAATGATTGAAGTAGCGCTTCACGCGCGCGAGCTTGCCCGCGTTCGTCACGGTGCTGCGCGCGAGCGAATAGCTGATGTTGATGATGTCGGAGACCTTGCCCTCGATGTCGATCTTGCCCTTCACGTAGGCCTCGCCGAGATTGTCGAGGCTCGGGTCGAGCAGCAGCGGCAGCGCCGACGCGGTGTTGACCTTGAGCGTGACCTGCGGCGCCGCGAAGGTCCCGAAATCGAGCTGCTGGCCGTTCCACAACACGAGGCGCGCCGGCAGGTCCGCCTTCGCCCGTACTTCGTCTGCCCACTGTGCCAGCTTCTTTTCCCAGAACATTTGGATTCTCCGTTGTCTGTTGAAATGAATACAGCCTAGTTTTCGACCGGGCAGGCGAGCCTCACGCGCCCCGCGCCTGCCTGGGTGCAACACGAAACACGCGCGACGGCGCGCCGCGTCTTACGGCGACAGCCGCGACACGCTCCACCCCTGCGCCGCGCGCGTATACAGCAGACGGTCGTGCAGCCGCGACGGACGGCCCTGCCAGAATTCGATGCTGTCCGGCACCACGCGGTAGCCGCCCCAGTGCGGCGGGCGCGGCGGATGTTCGCCGTAGCGCGCGCTGATGTCGCGCTCGCGCGCTTCCAGCACCGCGCGGCTTTCGATCACCGCGCTCTGCTCCGACGCCCACGCGCCGATGCGCGAGCCGAGCGGGCGCGACGCGAAATAGCGGTCGCTCTCCTCGGCGCTCGTCTTCTCGATGCGGCCTTCGATGCGCACCTGGCGCTCCAGCTCGATCCAGTAGAACAGCAGCGCCGCGTGCGGATTGGCGCCGAGATCGTGGCCCTTGCGGCTGTCGTAGTTGGTGAAGAAGACGAAGCCGCGTTCGTCGACCGCCTTGATCAGCACGATGCGCGCCGACGGCCGGCCCTCGGCGTCGGCCGTGGCAAGCGTCATCGTGTTCGGTTCGGGCAGCTGCGCGCTGAGCGCTTCCTTGAACCAGGCGTCGAACTGGACGAACGGGTTCGGATTGACGTCGGCTTCATCGAGCGACGCGCGCGAGTAATTGATGCGGAGATCGGCAAGAGTCGTCATTTTTTATGCGGACACTTCAAGCGGGAATCAGTATAACGAAGGTGGGAAAAACCTGCGTGACCGCGACGCGGCAGCAGTTTAGTGCGGCGTTGAGGCAAAATAGAAGGTCGAACAACTTTCATTCAGCTTACTTTTATGCCGCGCGCCGATGCTATTGCGACAGAAACCGATGTTACTCCGGGCGTGCCGGATCAGCTTGACGCGGATCGCGTGCGGCGCTTCGGCGGGGTCGCGCGGCTGTACGGGGCGCCGGCGCTGGCCGCGTTCGAGCGTGCGCGGGTCGCGGTGATCGGCATCGGCGGGGTCGGTTCGTGGGCGGCCGAGGCGCTCGCGCGCAGCGCGGTCGGCGCGCTCACGCTGATCGATCTCGACAATGTGGCGGAGAGCAACACGAATCGCCAGATCCACGCGCTCGACGGCAACTACGGCAAGCCGAAGGTCGACGCGATGGCCGAGCGGATCGCGCTGATCGATCCGGCGTGCCGGGTCGACACGGTCGAGGATTTCGTCGAACCGGACAACTTCGAGCAATTGCTCGGCGGCGGCTTCGACTATGTGATCGACGCGATCGACAGCGTGCGCACCAAGGTCGCGCTGATCGCGTGGTGCGTCGCGCGCGGGCAGCCGCTGATCACGGTGGGCGGCGCGGGCGGCCAGTTCGACCCGACCCGGATCCGCATCGACGATCTCGCCAATACGATCCAGGATCCGCTGCTGTCGAAGGTGCGCGCGCAACTGCGCAAGTCGCACGGCTTTCCGCGCGGGCCGAAGGCGCGCTTCAAGGTGGACGCGGTGTATTCGGACGAGCCGCTGATCTATCCGGAGCCCGCGCAGGCCGACGCCTGCGCGCTCGACGCGGACGCCGCGCCGGCCGGCCCGGCCGGCCTCAATTGCGCGGGTTTCGGCTCCAGCGTGTGCGTGACCGCGAGCTTCGGCTTCGCCGCGTCCGCTCACGTGCTGAGGGCGCTGGCCGCGCGCGCCTGAGGCGCGCGGGCGGCGTGCTCAGTGAAGCGCGGCGCTCAGCTTGCGCCGCCACGCGGCCACCAGCTGCGGCTGGTCGGCCGCCATCTCGAACACCGAAATCATCGTCTTGCGGCCGAGATCATCGCCGTAGGCGCGGTCGCGCGTGACGATCTCGAACAGCTGGTCGAGCGCGCCGTCGTACGCGCGTCGCGCGATCAGGCTTTGCGCGAGGTCGAAGCGTGCGTCGAGATCGGCGGGATCGGCCGCGATGCGCGCCTCGAGCGCGTCGGTCGGCGGCAGGTCGGCGCTCGCCTCGAGCGCCTCGAAGCGGGTCTTGAGCGCCTGGTAGCGCGGGTCGCCGTTCTGTTCCAGCAGCGGCGACAGGCGGGTCGCCTCGTCGCGCGCCGCGTCGGTTTCGTTGAGCGCGAGCTGTAGCTCGATCAGGTCGAGCCGCGCGTCGTCGTAGCCCGGATTCAGCGCGAGCGCGGCTTTCAGGTGCGCGACGGCGTCGTCGACGCGCTCCTCGGCCAGCGCGGCCTGCGCCGCGATCCGCTCGGCTTCCTCGGCCGACGGCAGCAGCCGGTCGATGAATTCGCGCAACTGGCCCTCGGGCAGCACGCCGATGAACTGGTCGATCGGCTGGCCGTTCGCGAAGGCGATCACGTGCGGAATGCTGCGGGTCTGGAAATGCGCGGCCAGTTCCTGGTTGTCGTCGACGTTGACCTTGACGAGCCGCCAGCGGCCGTCGTATTCGCGCTCGAGCTTTTCGAGCAGCGGGCCGAGCGTCTTGCACGGGCCGCACCACGGGGCCCAGAAGTCGACCAGCACCGGGGCGTCGAGCGAGGCTTCGAGCACGTCGCGCTCGAAGGTGGCGAGAGTGGTATCCATGTCGTTCCCGTGAAATAAATGGCGTTCCGCCCGAACGTGAGGGCGGGCGGTGGTGTTTTCAATGCGGCGGCTTGCGTTCCGGCAGCGGGATCCATTCGGTTTCGCCCGGCACCTGGCCCATCCGCTGGTCGCGCCAGGCTTCCTTGGCCGCCTCGATCGTCGCGCGCGAGCTGGAGACGAAATTCCAGTCGACGAAGCGCTCGCCGTCGAGCCGGTCGCCGCCGAGCAGCATGACCCGCGCGCCGCCCGCGCTCGCGAGCGCGGCGCGCGCGCCCGGCGCGAGCACCGCCATGTGCGCGGCGTCGAGCGGCGTGCCGTCGATGCTCAGGTCGCCGTCGACCAGATAGACCGCGCGCTCCTCGTGGTCCGCGTCGAACCCGAGCGCCGTGCGCGCGCCGAAGCGCGCGGCCGCGTACAGCGTGCGCGAGAAGGTGGCGACGGGCGAGACCGCGCCGAACGCGTCGCCCGCGATCACCGTGAGCGCGACGCCGTCGCGCTCGAGCGCGGGCAGCGTCGCGGCCGGGTGATGCGCGAACGACGGCTCGCCCGCTTCGTGCGCGAGCGGCAGCGCGACCCAGGTCTGGATGCCGTGGATCGTCTGGCCGCGCCGGCGCACGTCGTCCGGCGTGCGCTCGGAGTGCACGATGCCGCGTCCGGCCGTCATCCAGTTCACGTCGCCGGGCACGATCGTCTGCACCGAGCCCAGGCTGTCGCGGTGCAGGATCGCGCCGTCGAACAGGTAGGTGACGGTCGCGAGCCCGATGTGCGGATGCGGACGCACGTCGAGGCCCGCGCCCGCCGGCAGTTCGGCGGGCCCCATGTGGTCGAAGAAGATGAACGGACCGACGAGGCGCGCGGCCAGCGCGGGCAGCGTGCGGCGCACCTGCAGGTTGCCGATGTCGCGGACGTGGGGCTTCAGGATCGTCTTGATCGCATCGCTCATGGAGGCTCCTGGCAGACGGCGGGGCGGGGATGCGGCTCATTGTACCGGCCGCGCGCGCAGCCGGCCGGCGGCGGCGGTAAGATGTGCGTCTCAAAAAAAGAGGAGACGAGGACGATGGCCCCGAGGGATGGACTGCAGGCGTTGCTGGTGGTGCTCGCGTGGGGCGTCAGCTTCGTCGTGATCAAGGTGGGGCTGCACGGCGTGCCGCCGCTGCTGCTCGGCGCGCTGCGCTTCGTGTTCGCGGCGCTGCCCGCGGTGTTTTTCGTGCGCCGCCCGCCGCTGCCGTGGCGCCTGATCGCGCTCTACAGCGCGACGATCCTGTTCGGCCAGTTCGTGTTCCTGTTCGTCGCGATGAACGTCGGCATGCCGGCCGGGCTCGCGTCGCTGGTGCTGCAGGCGCAGGCGTTCCTCACGCTGCTGTTCGCGCGCGGCTTCGTCGGCGAGCGGCTGCAGGCGCGCAGCGTCGTCGGCCTGGCGATCGCCGCGCTCGGCCTCGCCGTGATCGCGTCGCGCGGCGGCCGGACCATGATGTTCGCCGGGTTCGCGCTGACGCTGGCCGCCGCGGCGTGCTGGGCGCTCGGCAATGTCGTGACGAAGAAGGTCGGCCAGGTCGATCTGGTCGCGCTCGTGGTGTGGGCGAGCCTGTTGCCGCCGCTGCCGTTCTTCGCGCTGTCGCTCGTATTCGAGGGGCCGGCGCGGATCGCAACGGCGCTCGCGTCGCTGTCGGGCGCGTCGGTGTTCGCGATCGGCTATCTCGCGTTCATCTCGACGCTGTTCGGCTATGGCCTGTGGAGCCGCCTGCTCGCGCGCTATCCGGCCGCGCAGGTGGTGCCGTTCGCGCTGCTGGTGCCGATCATCGGGCTCGCGTCGGCGGCGCTGCTGCTCGGCGAGGCGCTGACGCGCGCCCAGCTCGTCGGCGCCGGGTGCGTGATGGCCGGCCTCGTCGTCAACGTATTCGGCGGTCGCCTCGCGCGGCGTTTCGCGCCGGCGTCGTGAGGCGATGCGGCGCGCTGCAAATGAAAACGCCTCGCGTCGGGCGAGGCGTGCGGGAGCGGCGCCGGCGCGGCGTCAGGTCATCCGGCTCTTCGCGAGCGGCGGGTTCGCCGCGAAATAGCGCTTGATGCCGCGGAAGATCGCATCGGCCATCTGGTCGCGATAGCTGTCGTCGTTGAGGCGGCGCTCCTCGTCCGGATTGCTGATGAACGCGGTCTCGACCAGGATCGACGGGATGTCGGGCGCCTTCAGCACCGCGAACCCGGCCTGCTCGACCGAGCCCTTGTGCAGCTTGTTGATGCCGCCGACTTCCTTGAGCACGTAGCTGCCGTAGCGCATCGAATCGCGGATCTGCGCGGTGGTCGACATGTCGAACAGCGCGCGGTTGACGGTGACGTCCTGGGTCTTGATGTTGATCCCGCCGATCAGGTCCGACGAGTTTTCCTTGTTCGCGAGCCAGCGCGCGGCGGCGCTCGACGCACCGTGGTCCGACAGCGCGAACACCGACGAACCGCGTGCGGACGGGGTCGTGAACGCGTCCGCGTGGATCGACACGAACAGATCCGCGCCGACCCGCCGCGCCTTCTGCACGCGCACGTTGAGCGGCACGAAGAAATCCGCGTCGCGCGTCATCATCGCGCGCATGTTCGGCGCGCCGTCGATCTTCGCGCGCAGCTTCTTCGCGATGTCGAGCGCGATGTGCTTCTCGTAGGTGCCGGCGCCGCCGATCGCGCCGGGGTCCTCGCCGCCGTGGCCCGGATCGATCGCGACCGTCAGCAGGCGGACCGTGCCGCCCTTGCCGGATTTCGGCGCGGTGAATGCGTAGGCGTCGCCGTCGTCGCTGTCGTCGTCCTTGCGGGCGATCGCGGGCGGCGGCTTCACGGCCGGGCGCGGCGGCGCGACGGCGGCCGCGGGCGGGGCCGGGCGCGCGGGCGCGGGGGCCGGGGTGTTCTGCGCGAAGCGCTGGAAGAACGCGTCGCTGTTGTCGCCCGCGCCGGCGGGCGGCGTGGTCGGGCCGTTGAGCGCGGCCGTCGGCGGCTGCGCCTGTTGCGCGCGCAGCGTGTCGTTGAGCTGCTGTTCCTTGCGTTCCGTCTGCGCGATCAGGTCGGACAGCGGATCCGGCGCGACGGCCGGATACAGGTCGAACACCAGCCGGTAGCGATAGGTGCCGACGGGCGGCAGCGTGAACACCTGCGGCTTCACGCTGCCCTTGAGGTCGAACACCATCCGCACCACGTGCGGCTGGTACTGGCCGACCCGCACCGACTGGATCTGCGGATCGTTCGGCGCGATCTTCGACACCAGGTCGCGCAGCGCCTGGTCGAGATCGAGGCCGGTCAGGTCGACCACGAGGCGGTCCGGGCCCTGCAGCAGCTGCTGGGTGTTCTGCAGCGGCTGGTCGGATTCGATCGTCACGCGCGTGTAATCGCGCGCGGGCCACACGCGCACGCCGAGCACCGACGAGGCATGGGCGAGGCGCGGCCCGACGAGCGCGAGCACGAGCGTGGATGCGCCCGCGCGCAGCACCTGGCGGCGGCGCCAGTTGTGGCTCGCGGTGGCCGCCGATTCGATCGAGCGGAACGGTTTGATCAACATCTTTCGAGACATGCGTTTCCTGAGGCACTGTACGCCCGCGCGGCGAGGGTGCGGCCGTCGCCGTCCACGTCGAGCGAGAACACGAGATCCGGCACGCCGAGCAGTGCGCCCGCCTGTTGCGGCCATTCGACGACGCAGATCGCGCCCGCGTCGAAATATTCCCGAAAGCCCGCGTCGGCCCATTCGGCCGGATCGCTAAAACGATACAGATCGAAGTGATACAGCATGAGTTCCCCATCCGGGCGTTCGAGCGCGTACGGCTCGACGAGCGTGTAGGTGGGGCTGCGCACCCGGCCCGCGTGGCCGAGGCCGCGCAGGATGGCCCGCACGAGGGTGGTCTTGCCCGCGCCGAGGTCGCCGACCAGCTGGATCTGCAGGCCGCCGAACGCCTGCCGGGCCTGCCGCTCGGCGCGCACCGCATCGAGCGCGGCCGCGCAGCGCCGGCCGAACGCGTCGGTGGCCGCTTCGTCGGCGAGCGGGAAAATGCGCTCGGCGAGGGGGGCGGGCAGGGCGGACGCGGCGGATATCGGACTGGGCTTCGCGGGCATTCTCGTAAAATAGGGCGATGGACAGATTTCCGGAACTCGCCGTGACAGATGCGCGCTCGATGGGCGATGAACACGCTGAACCGCGCCGCTTCGACGACGCGGCGCTGGCCGCGCTCGCGCTGCGCATCAAGGGATGGGGGCGCGAGCTGGGTTTCGGGTCGATCGGCATCAGCGACATCGACCTCTCGCATGCGGAGGCGGGGCTTGCCGCCTGGCTGGAAGCCGGATGCCACGGCGAGATGGATTATATGGCCAAACATGGGATGAAACGCGCGCGGCCGGCCGAACTTGTGGCCGGCACGCGACGCGTGATCTCGGCCCGGCTCGCCTATCTGCCCGCCGCGACGCGCGACGGCGAGGACGAGCGCGCGGGCGCCTGGCGCGCGCGCGAACTGGCCCGCGTCGACGATCCGGCCGCCGCGGTCGTCTCGATCTACGCGCGCGGACGCGACTATCACAAGGTGCTGCGCAACCGCCTGCAGACGCTCGCGGAGCGGATCGAGGCGGAGATCGGCGGGTTCGGCTACCGGGTGTTCACCGATTCGGCGCCGGTGCTGGAGGTCGAGCTCGCACAGCAGGCCGGCAACGGCTGGCGCGGCAAGCACACGCTGCTGCTCGAGCGCGATGCGGGCTCGCTGTTCTTCCTCGGCGAGATCTACGTCGACGTGCCGCTGCCGACCGACGCGGCGCTGGCCGCCGAGCCCGGCGCGCACTGCGGCAGCTGCACGCGCTGCCTCGACGCCTGTCCGACCGGCGCGATCGTCGAGCCGTACCGGGTCGACGCGCGGCTCTGCATCTCGTACCTGACGATCGAATTGAAAGGCAGCATTCCGGAGCCGCTGCGGCCGCTGATCGGCAACCGCGTGTACGGCTGCGACGATTGCCAGCTCGTGTGCCCGTGGAACAAGTTCGCGCAGGCGGCGCCCGTCGCCGACTTCGACGTGCGGCACGGCCTGGACCGCGCGACGCTGGTCGAGCTGTTCGGCTGGAGCGCGGCCGACTTCGACGCGCGGATGCAGGGCAGCGCGATCCGTCGCATCGGTTACGAGCGCTGGCTGCGCAACCTCGCGGTCGGGCTCGGCAATGCGCTGCGCGCGCCGCGCGAACGGCTCGCGCCCGAGGCGCGCGCGGCGATGGTCGAGGCGCTCGCGGCGCGCGCGGACGATCCGTCGCCGCTCGTGCGCGAGCACGTCGAATGGGCGCTGCGGGCCGCCTGAAGGCGGGTTAAAGTGGCGACTTCCCAGTGGAGACGACGATGTTCAATGCGGTAATCGATGCGCCGTTCGGCAAGGTCGGGATCCGGACCGGCGGCGGGCTCGTGCAGCAGATCCTCTATGTGCCCGTCTCGGTGCGCGACGTCGCGCCGGATTCGGCGCTCGCGAAGCGCGCCGTGCGTCAGATCGAGCGCTATTTCGAACGCGCGTCGGCGCGCTTCGACCTGCCGCTCGCGCCGGTCGGCACCGCGTTCCAGCAGCGTGTGTGGGCCGCGATCCGCGAGATTCCGCCGGGCGTCGTGCGCACCTACGGCCAGATCGCGAAGGAGGTCGGCACCGGGCCGCGCGCGGTCGGGCAGGCCTGCGGCGCGAACTACTTCTCGTTCGTGATTCCGTGTCACCGGGTGGTCGCCGCGGGCGGGATCGGCCCGTACGCGCACGGCGACACCGACGGCTATTACTTGCAGGTCAAGCGCTGGCTGCTTGCCCACGAAGGTATCCAGTACTGATGAAATCCGCTGTTTCCCCGCGCGATGCGGATGTGCGCGATGCGGCCGACGAGACCCCCGAGGCGCTCGCGAGCCGTGCGTCGATCGATCTGTTCTGCGACGCGCTGTGGCTCGAACACGGCCTGTCGCGCAACACGCTCGATGCCTACCGGCGCGACCTGAACCTGTTCTCGCACTGGCTCGCCGCGAGCCACGGCGCGCCGCTCGACCAGGCGAGCGAGGCGCTCGTGACGGGCTACATCGCGGCGCGCAGCGACGGCAAGGCGAGTTCGTCGAACCGCCGCCTGTCGGTATTCCGGCGCTATTACGGCTGGGCGGTGCGCGAGCATCGCGCGGCCGCCGATCCGACGCTGCGGATCGTGTCGGCGAAGCAGCCCGCGCGCTTTCCGTCGACGCTGTCCGAGGCGCAGGTCGAGTCGCTGCTCGCCGCGCCCGACGTCGCCACGCCGCTCGGCCTGCGCGACCGGACCATGCTCGAACTGATGTATGCGAGCGGGCTGCGGGTCAGCGAGCTGGTGACGCTGAAGACGGTCGAGGTCGGCCTGAACGACGGCGTCGTGCGGGTGATGGGCAAGGGCTCGAAGGAGCGCCTCGTGCCGTTCGGCGAGGTGGCGCACGGCTGGATCGAGCGCTATCTGCGCGAGGCGCGGCCCGCGCTGCTGGGCCAGCGCGCGGCCGATGCGCTGTTCGTGACCGCGCGCGGCGACGGCATGACCCGCCAGCAGTTCTGGAACATCATCAAGCGCCACGCGCAGCAGGCCGGCGTGCGCGCGCATCTGTCGCCGCATACGCTGCGCCACGCGTTCGCGACCCACCTGCTGAACCACGGCGCGGACCTGCGGGTCGTGCAACTGCTGCTCGGCCACAGCGATATCTCGACCACCCAGATCTACACGCACGTCGCCCGCGAACGACTGAAGACGCTGCACGCGGCGCATCATCCGCGCGGCTGAGCGCGGCGGGGCTGGAGCAGCGCGCGCAGCCGGTGCTTGAGGATCTTGCCGGTCGACGCGGCGGGCAGCGCGTCGAGCACGCGGATGCGCGCGGGGCGCTTGTACGGCGCGAGCCGCTCGGCGCACCACCGCGCCAGTTCGTCGGCCTCGAACGGCACCCCGGGCGCCAGCTCGACGAAGGCGATCACTTCCTCGTTGCCCTCGACCGCGTGTCCGACCACCGCCGATTGCACGACGGCGGGGTGCGCGTTCAGCACTTGCTCGACCTCGGCCGGATAGACATTGAAACCCGAACGGATGATCAGTTCCTTGCTGCGCCCGGCGATCGTGAGGGCGCCGTCGTCCCCGAGACGGCCGAGGTCGCCGGTCCGCAGCCAGCCGTCCGCGTCGATCGCCGCCCGCGTCGCGGCCGGGTCGCGGTAGTAGCCGAGCATCAGGTTCGGCCCGCACACCCGGATCTCGCCGGTGGCGCCGGGAGCGACGGGCGAGCCGTCCGCCGCGACGATGCGCAGCGCGACGCCGGGAATCGGCACGCCGACCGAGCAGTCCGCGCGCGGCGCGTCGAGCGGCGTCTGCGTGATGGTCGGGCTGCTCTCGGTCATGCCGTAGCCGTTGTGCAAGGTCACGCCATAGACGCGCTCGACGCGCGCCTTCAGGTCCGCGTCGAGCGGCGAGCCGCCCGAGTACGCGAAGCGCAGGCGCGGCGCGTGCCAGCGGTGGCCGTGGGTCTGCATGTGCTCGAGCAGCTTCGCGTGCATGGCCGGCACGCCCTGGAAGATCGTCACGCCTTCGTCGGCGAGCGCGCGGCGCGCGGCCTCCGGGGCGAAGCGCGGCGCGAGCCGCAGCGTCGCGCCCGCGTACAGGCTGCCGAGGCAGACCGACGCGAGCCCGTAGACGTGCGAGATCGGCAGCACGGCGTAGACGAGATCGTCGGGCGACACGCGGCGCAGGGTGCTCGACACCGCCGCGATATACAGCAGGTTGCGGTGCGACAGCATCACGCCCTTGGGCGTGCCGGTGGTGCCCGTCGTGTAGATGAGCGCCGCGCACTGGCGGGCCGCGGCGTCGGCGACGGGCTCGGCGTGCGCATCGGGATCGGCGCGGTGCGACCACGCGCCGAAGTCGACCGCGAGCGGCTCGGCCGCTTGCGCGCGATGCCGCTCCGCGTGCGCGCGGGCGTCGGGCGACGCCTCGATCGCGAACGCGATCAGGCGGGGCCGCGCGTGCGCGGCGATCGCGTCCAGTTCGGCCGCCGCCAGCCGCGCGTTGGAGACGAGCGCCCACGCGTCCAGCCGGGCGGCGGCGAACAGCAGGACGATCTGCGCGACGCTGTTTTCCGCGACGATCATCACGCGGTCGCCGCCGCGCACGCCGAGCCGGGCGAGCCGCTCGGCCGTGGCGTCGACGGCGTGCGCGAGCTGTGCGTAGGTGAGCGTGCGCGCATCCTCGATCAAGGCGGGACGATGCGGGTCGCGTTGCGCCGCAAGCGACGGCAACGCGGCGATCCGGGAAGGCAGCGCGGCGAGCAGCGCCGGCAGGTCGAGGCCGGAAGTCGGGATCATGGCGTCTCCGTGACGGGGCGGCGAGACGCCGCCCTGAATTTGCGAACGATCGTGCCATGCGGGCGCCGCCTGCACAACCGGCCAATCGGACAATAGTTTCTCGCGGCGCGCGCAATTAAAATGCGGGCATGAGCAAATCCAGACATGTTTCGGAAACGCCCGCGACGCAGTTCCTGCGCCGCCACGGCGTTGCCTTCGAGGAACACCTGTACGACTACGTCGAGCACGGCGGCACCGGCGAGTCCGCGCGCCAGCTCGGCGTCGACGAGCACGTCGTGGTCAAGACGCTCGTGATGGAAGACGAGCATGCGAAGCCGCTGATCGTGCTGATGCATGGCGACCGCACCGTATCGACCAAGAACCTCGCGCGGCAGATCGGCGCGAAGCGGGTCGAGCCGTGCAGGCCCGAGGTCGCGAACCGGCATTCCGGCTACCTGGTCGGGGGCACCTCGCCGTTCGGCACGAAAAAGGCGATGCCGGTGTACGTCGAGGCGAGCATCCTCGAATTGCCGTCGATCTACCTGAACGGCGGCCGGCGCGGCTATCTCGTGCGCCTCGCGCCGGCGGCGCTGACGACCCTGCTCGATGCGCGCGCCGTGCAGTGCGCGAGCGTCGACTGAGGGTTCGACCCACGCTGTTCGGCGCGCCGCTTCGGTAGAATGGGCGCCGCCGCGGTTCCGCCGGCCGGGCCCGCTCCTGTCGGGGCCGCGCCGGCCGGGCCGCTTCTCCAATCCGTTTGTTGAAACAAGAGTGCTTCGCATGCAGATTCTGCTCGCGGCCATTGCCGCCTACCTGATCGGATCGATCTCGTTCGCCGTCGTCGTCAGCGCCACCATGGGGCTCGCCGATCCGCGCTCGTACGGGTCGAAGAACCCGGGCGCCACCAACGTGCTGCGCAGCGGCAACAAGAAGGCCGCGATCCTGACGCTCGTCGGCGACGCCTTCAAGGGCTGGCTCGCCGTCTGGCTGGTGCGGCATTTCGGCATCGGCGGCGAGATCGGCGTCGCGTGCGCGGCGCTCGCGGTGTTCCTCGGCCACCTGTATCCGGTGTTCTTCCGCTTCCAGGGCGGCAAGGGCGTGGCGACCGCGGCCGGCGTGCTGCTCGCGATACACCCGGTGCTCGGGCTCGCGACCGCGCTGACCTGGCTGATCATCGCGTTCTTCTTCCGCTATTCGTCGCTCGCGGCGCTGGTTGCCGCGGTGTTCGCGCCGGTGTTCGACGTGTTCCTGTTCGGCACGCACGGCAATCCGGTCGCCTGGGCCGTGCTGGCGATGAGCGTGCTGCTCGTGTGGCGGCATCGCGCCAATATCTCGAAGCTGCTCGCCGGCCAGGAAAGCCGGATCGGCGACAAGAAGAAGGCGGACGCGTCCGCCGGCGACGGGCAGGGCTGAGGCTCCGTCCGCCGCATCGCCGGCCCGTGCGGGCCGGCGGTCGCGCGCTCAGTCGCGGAAGTTGTTGAAGTCGAGCGGCGTGTTGGTCACGTCCTTGCGCAGCATCGCGATCACGCTCTGCAGGTCGTCGCGCTTCGTGCCGGTGACGCGCACCGCGTCGCCCTGGATGCTGGCCTGGACCTTGATCTTGCTGTCCTTGACGAGCCGCACGATCTTCTTCGCGAGGTCGCCCGTCACGCCCTTCTTGATCGTCACGACCTGCTTGACCTTGTCGCCGCCGATCTTCTCGATCTTGCCGTACTCGAGGAAGCGCACGTCGACGTTGCGCTTGGCCATCTTGTTGATCAGCACGTCCTTGACCTGGCCGAGCTTGAAATCGTCGTCGGCGAACATCGTCAGTTCGCGCTCCTTCTGCTCGACGCGCGCGTCGGAGCCCTTGAAATCGAAGCGCGTCGAGATTTCCTTGTTCGACTGCTCGATGGCGTTCTTCACTTCGATCATGTTCGCTTCGGAAACGACGTCGAACGATGGCATGGCATTCTCCCTGTATAACGTGCGGCCCGCGCGGACCCGCGCGGGCACTCTATAATTGCGGACCGGCCGCCATTTTACCGGTGCCCCCCCATTTGCCCAAGGCCGACGGCCTGCCTGCCCAACCGCGATCCCCGATGTCCTGCCCTGATTCCCCGCTTGCGCTCCTGCCCGACTATCCGCTGCGAACCCACAACACGTTCGGTTTCGAGGTGCGTGCGCGGCTCGCCGCGCGGGTCGCGACGGCCGGCCAGTTCGCCTCGCTCGCGGCCGATCCGCGGGTCGCGGGTCTCGCGCCGCTGGTGCTCGGCGGCGGCAGCAACGTGGTGTTCACCGGCGACATCAGCGGGCTCGTGCTGCTCAACGAGATCGCCGGGCGCACGGTGGTTCGCGAGGAGGCGGATGCGTGGTACGTGCGCGCGGGCGGCGGCGAGAACTGGCATGCGTTCGTCGCCTGGACGCTCGATGCGGGCATGCCGGGCCTCGAGAATCTCGCGCTGATCCCGGGCACGGTCGGCGCCGCGCCGATCCAGAACATCGGCGCCTACGGCCTGGAGATGCGAGCTTATTTCGATTCGCTGGAGGCGGTCGAGCTGGCGACCGGCGAGACCGTCGGGTTCGACGCCGCGCGCTGCGCGTTCGGCTATCGCGACAGCTTCTTCAAACGGGCGGGGCGCGGGCGTTTTGCGATCGTCGCCGTGACGTTCCGGCTGCCGAAGGTGTGGACGCCGCGGCTCGGTTACGCCGACGTCGCGCGCGAGCTGGACGCGCGCGGGATCGCCGCCGGCGCGGCGACGCCGCGCGAGGTGTTCGATGCGGTCGTCGCGATCCGGCGCGCGAAACTGCCCGATCCGGGCGTGCTCGGCAATGCCGGCAGTTTTTTCAAGAACCCGGTGATTCCCGCCGCCCAATTCGAGGCGCTGCGCGCGCGCGAGCCGGACCTGGTGTCCTATCCTCAGCCGGACGGGCAGGTGAAGCTCGCGGCGGGCTGGCTGATCGACCGGTGTGGCTGGAAGGGCCGCGCGCTCGGGGCGGCGGCGGTGCATGAGCGTCAGGCGCTCGTGCTCGTGAATCGCGGCGGCGCATCGGGCGCGGACGTGCTCGCGCTCGCCGATGCGATCCGCGGCGACGTCAGCGCGCGCTTCGGCGTCGAGCTGGAGGCGGAGCCGGTGTGTCTGTGAGGTTGCGGCTGCACGCCTGAAGCGGGCGGCGCGCGGGCGACAGCCGCTGCCGGCTGCGCGGGTCCGGCCGTCAGGATGCGGGAGCATGCCCCGCGCGACCGGCAGCGGCAGCGGCGGCGGGGCGGCCGATGCGCGCCGTCGGGGCCGCGCCTGTACGGGAAGCGGCGGCCCGGCGGCGACGGCGCTCAGTGATTGAGCCGGCCGAGCAGCAGGAACTCCATCAGCGCCTTCTGCACGTGCAGGCGGTTTTCCGCCTCGTCCCACACGACGCTCTGCGGGCCGTCGATCACGCCGGCCGTGACTTCCTCGCCGCGATGCGCGGGCAGGCAGTGCATGAAGAGCGCGTCGGGATGGGCGTGGCCCATCATTTCCTCGTCCACGCACCAGTCGGCGAACGCCTGCATGCGCGCCTCGTTCTCCGCCTCGAAGCCCATGCTGGTCCAGACGTCGGTCGTGATCAGGTCCGCGCCGTGGCAGGCTTCGTTCGGATCGTCGAACACTTCGTAGAACGGCGCGCTGTCGGGCGCGACCAGCTTCGCGTCGAGCGCGTAGCCGGGCGGGGTGGACAGGCGCAGCTTGAAGCCGAGGATCTGCGCGGCCTGGATCCAGGTGTACAGCATGTTGTTCGCGTCGCCGACCCAGGCGACGGTCTTGCCGCGGATCGGGCCGCGATGCTCGTAGTAGGTGAAGATGTCGGCGAGCACCTGGCACGGATGGTATTCGTTCGTGAGCCCGTTGATCACCGGCACGCGCGAGTTTTCCGCGAAGCGCTGGATGGTGTCCTGCTCGAACGTGCGGATCATGATGATGTCGACCATTCGCGAGATCACCTGCGCGGAATCCTCGACCGGTTCGCCGCGGCCGAGCTGCGTGTCGCGCGTGCTCATGAAGACCGCGTGGCCGCCGAGCTGGAAGATGCCGGCCTCGAACGACAGCCGCGTGCGCGTCGAGCTTTTCTCGAAGATCATCGCGAGCGTGCGGTCGTGCAGCGGGTGGTAGGTCTCGTAGTTCTTGAACTTGCGCTTCAGGATTCCGGTGCGCTCGAGTACGTACTCGTAGTCTTCCAGTGAGAAATCCTTGAACTGCAGGTAGTGCCGAATGGTTTTGGTGGTCATGAAACGAGATACGGCCGGTTCACCCGGCAGGCTGCCGGACGGCGTCGCCGTCGGATGTGATGACTCGAAGCAGCATAAAGGATTTTCCCCGCTTTGACGAGCCGCGCCCGGCGTCGGCGCGATGCGGACGACGTCGCGCGGGACGACGCAGCATGGCGCGGTGCGGTATAATCCGGCGGTTTCCTCAAGCCCGGTGGGCGAGGGCTCAGGCCCGGTCTGCCGGACACAAGCGGTACGTCGCGTCACATGGGCGCGGCGGGCTGTTCCGGCCGTCGACGCGGTTCGTCACGGGCGCGTTTCCTTGTGTTCCGAAGTGTCCAGGCGAAGGTTCGCCGGCGCGCTGCTGGGCCGTCACTTGGGTACCCTCATGGCTGAAACTTCCCCGACCGAATACTTCATTCAGGGCATCACCAAATCCGGGAAGAAGTTTCGGCCGAGCGACTGGTCGGAGCGTCTGGCCGGCGTGATGTCCTGCTTCGGGCCGGGCACCGGAGGGCCGAACGCCCGCCTTCAATACTCGCTGTACGTGCGCCCGACCCTGCTCGGCGACACGAAATGCGTGATCATCGATTCCCGCCTGCGCGACGTCGAGCCGATGGCGTTCGATTTCGTGATGAATTTCGCGAAGGACAACGATCTCGTCGTGACCGAGGCGTGCGAACTGCCGGACTACGACAAGCACGGCAAGTAACCGAAACGTAAGCGGCCCGCATGGCGCGGGCGGGTGCGCGAACGCGTCCGCCTGCGCGCGCCCAAGCAAAAAGCCCGCTCGAAGCGGGCTTTTTGTCGATCGCAGAGGAAACAGGGCGCCCGCGCGAGGCGGGCGCGCCGGATTTACTGCGCGGCGGCCTGCAGGCCCTTGACGGCGGCTGCGAGGCGGCTCTTCTGGCGAGCGGCCTTGTTCTTGTGAACGATCTTCTTGTCGGCGATCGTGTCGATCGTCTTCGTCGAGAGCTTGAAGATTTCAGCGGCCTTGGCTTGGTCGCCGGCTTCGATAGCCTTGCGGACAGCCTTGATGGCGGTGCGGAATTTCGAGCGCAGGGCCGAGTTGTGCGAGTTTGCCTTCGCAGCCTGGCGGGCGCGCTTGCGTGCTTGTGCGGAGTTAGCCATGACGGTTCCTTATCCTGTCCTGTTCCCAGAGCTTGGAGCCTGACGGCCAAGCGCTGCTTTTCGATTCGACCCCCGGGAGCGATTGCCCAGGAGCGCAAAAAAACGTTGGTTTAACCGAGGCCGGCAACACGCCCAGCGAAGCTCGCTGTACATATAACAGGCTCAGAAACCGGGGATTATAGCAACAAAATCAAGCCAGTGGCAAGCTTGCCGTTCCGGCCGCACGACTTGGGGGGCTTTTCGGCCGCCGGCCGTGTGCGGGCGCGCATGGCCCGTATAATAAGCGCCCCATGAATCTATTCCGAGCCCTGCTGACGGTCAGCGGCTTCACGCTGCTGTCGCGCGTGACCGGACTGGCCCGCGAGACGCTGATCGCCCGAGCGTTCGGCGCCAGTCAATTCACCGACGCATTCTACGTCGCGTTCCGCATTCCGAACCTGCTGCGCCGCCTGTCCGCCGAGGGCGCGTTCTCGCAGGCGTTCGTGCCGATCCTGGCCGAGTTCAAGAACCAGAAGGGGCACGACGCCACGAAAGCGCTCGTCGACGCGATGTCGACCGTGCTCGCGTGGTCGCTCGCGGCGCTGTCGGTCGCGGGCATCGCGGGCGCGTCGTGGGTCGTGTTCGCGGTCGCGTCGGGCCTGCGCACGGACGGGCAGGCGTTCCCGCTCGCCGTCACGATGACGCAGATCATGTTCCCGTACATCGTGTTCATTTCGCTGACCACGCTTGCGTCGGGTGTGCTCAACACCTACAAGAACTTTTCGCTGCCCGCGTTCGCGCCGGTGCTGCTGAACGTCGCGTTCATCGCGGCCGCGGTATTCGTCGCGCCGCATCTGAAGGTGCCGGTGTACGCATTGGCCTGGGCGGTGATCGTCGGCGGCGTGCTGCAGTTGCTGGTGCAACTGCCGGGGCTGCGCAGGATCGACATGGTGCCGCTGATCGGCCTCAATCCACTGCGCGCGCTGCGTCATCCGGGCGTCAAGCGCGTGCTCGCGAAGATGGTGCCCGCGACCTTCGCGGTGTCGGTCGCGCAGCTGAGCCTGATCATCAACACCAATATCGCGTCGCGGCTCGGGCAGGGCGCGGTGTCGTGGATCAACTACGCCGACCGGCTGATGGAGTTCCCGACCGCGCTGCTCGGCGTCGCGCTGGGCACGATCCTGTTGCCGAGCCTGTCGAAGGCGCACGTCGACGCCGATTCGACCGAATATTCGGCGCTGCTCGACTGGGGGCTGCGCGTGACCTTCCTGCTCGCCGCGCCGAGCGCGCTCGCGCTGCTGTTTTTCGCGGGCCCGCTCACGGCGACGCTGTTCAACTACGGCAAGTTCGACGCCCGCACGGTGGAGATGGTCGCGCGGGCGCTGGCGGCGTACGGGATCGGGCTCGTCGGGATCATCCTGATCAAGATCCTCGCGCCGGGCTTCTACGCGAAGCAGGACATCAAGACGCCGGTGAAGATCGCGATCGGCGTGCTGGTGATCACGCAGCTGTCGAACTACCTGTTCGTGCCGCTGATCGGCCATGCGGGGCTCACGCTCAGCATCGGGGTCGGCGCGTGCGTGAATTCGCTGCTGCTGTTCATCGGCCTGCGTCGGCGCGGCATCTACCAGCCGTCGCCGGGCTGGCTGCGCTTCCTCGCGCAGCTGGTGGGCGCGTCGCTCGTGCTCGCGGGCGTGATGCACTGGTTCGCCGTCAGCTTCGACTGGACCGCGATGCGCGCCGCGCCGCTCGCCCGGATCTCGCTGATGGGCGCCTGCCTGATTCTGTTCTCTGCACTATATTTCGGTATGTTGTGGCTGATGGGCTTCAAGTACGCGTACTTCCGACGGCGTGCCAAATGACGAACCCAATGACCCGCGTTCTCGATTATTTCAGTTCGCTTGTCGCGGAGGATGACGGTTTGCCGCTCACCGAGGCGGCGCTGTCGCTCGCGCAGGATGCGTATCCGGACCTCGACCTGCAAGGCGCGCTGGCCGAGCTGGATGCGCTCGTCGTGCGGCTGCGCAAGCGCTTGCCGGACGGCGCGGGGCTGCGCGAGAAGATCACCGCGCTCAACGATTTTTTCTTTCGCGAGCTGGGTTTCGCCTGTAATCACAACGATTACTACGATCCCGACAACAGTCATCTGAATGTCGTGCTCAAGCGGCGGCGCGGCATTCCGATCTCGCTCGCGGTGCTGTACCTCGAAATGAGCGAACAGATCGGGCTGCCGGCGCGCGGCGTGTCGTTTCCGGGGCACTTCCTGTTGCGCGTGAGCCTGCCCGACGGCGACGTGATGATCGACCCGACCTCGGGCCACTCGCTGTCGGAGTCGGAGATGGTCGAGATGCTCGAGCCTTACGTGGCGCGCGCGGACGGCCTCGTGAGCAGCGCGTTGCGCGCGCTGCTGCAACCGGCGATCGGTCGCGAGATCATCGCGCGCATGCTGAACAACCTGAAGGCCATCTATCTGCAGACGGAACGCTGGCAGCGTCTGCTCGCGGTCCAGCAGCGCCTCGTGATCCTGCTGCCGGGGCAGCTTGACGAGGTGCGCGACCGCGGCTTCGCGTATGCGCGGCTCGACTACCTGCGGCCGGCGCTCGAGGATCTCGAGGCCTATCTCGGCGAATGCCCGGAAGCCGACGACGCGACCGTGGTCGAGGCGCAGGTCAGCGAGCTGCGTCAGCGCATGGCGCGCGGCGACGCCTGAACGGGCCGCCGGCGCGCCGCCCGGCGCAGCCGGGCCCGCGCCCTGCATGCCGGCTTACTTCGGCTGCATCCGGATCGCGCCGTCGAGGCGGATCACTTCCCCATTCAACATCGTGTTCTCGAAGATCTGGCGCGCCAGCATCGCGTATTCGATCGGCTTGCCGAGGCGCGGCGGGAACGGCACCATCGCGCCGAGCGCCGCCTGCACGTCGGGCGGCATGCCCAGCAGCATCGGCGTCTCGAAGAGGCCGGGGGCGATCGTCATCACGCGGATCGCATTGCGCGACAGGTCGCGCGCGATCGGCAGCGTCATGCCGGCGACGCCCGCCTTCGAGGCCGCATACGCGGCCTGGCCGATCTGGCCGTCGAATGCGGCGACCGATGCGGTGCTGACGATCACGCCGCGTTCACCGGTCGGCGCGGGCTCGTTGGCGGCCATCGCGGCGGCCGCGATGCGCGTCATGTTGAAGGTGCCGACGAGGTTCACCATGATCGCCTTGGTGAACAGGTCGAGCGGGTGGGGGCCGTCCTTGCCGACCGTCTTGGCGGCGGGCGCGATGCCCGCGCAATTGACGAGCCCGCGCAGCGGGCCGAGTCCCGTCGCGGCAGCCACCGCGGCCTGCGCGTCTTCCTCGCGCGTCACGTCGCAGCGGACGAACACGCCGCCCAGCTCGCGCGCGAGCGCGTTGCCGGCGTCCTGGTTCAGGTCGGCGAGCACCACCTTGCCGCCCGCCTCGGCGAAGAGGCGCGCGGTACCCGCGCCCAGTCCGGATGCGCCGCCCGTGATCAGGAAGACGTTGCCTTGAATCTCCATGTTTGCTCCTGTCTTGTTCGAATCGAATCATGCGGCGGTGTGCCGGCACGCCGCCGCAAGCGGATCGATTGTACGGGGACGCGCGCGCGGACGGCGGGAAGCTAACGATCGTGCGAAAAAAAACCGCCCGGGACGGGCGGTTCGTGGGCGGCGCGAGGCGCGGCCGTGCTTACTTCAGTGCGTCGAACACGCGCTGGCGAATCTCGTCGACGCCGCCGAGCCCGGAAATCTTCCGGTAGGCGGGCGCCTGCAGGCCGTTCTCGGCGCCGCGCTGCGCCCAGTCGCCGTAGTACGAGATCAGCGGCTTGGTTTGCGCTTCGTACACGTCGAGACGCTTCTTGACCGTCTCTTCCTTGTCGTCGTCGCGCTGGATCAGCGGTTCGCCCGTGACGTCGTCGACGCCCTCGACCTTCGGCGGGTTGAACTTCACGTGATAGGTGCGGCCCGACGCCGGATGGGTGCGGCGGCCGCTCATCCGTTCGATGATTTCGGAGAACGGCACGTCGATCTCGAGCACGTAGTCGATCGCGACGCCCGCGTCCTTCATCGCGTCGGCTTGCGCGATCGTGCGCGGGAAGCCGTCGAACAGGTAGCCGTTCGCGCAGTCCGCATCCTTCAGGCGCTCCTTGACGAGGCCGATGATCAGCGAATCGGGCACGAGCTTGCCTTCATCCATGTAGCCCTTCGCCTCGACGCCGAGCGGGGTGCCGGCTTTCACGGCCGCGCGCAGCATGTCGCCCGTCGAGATCTGCGGGATGCCGAACTTTTCCTTGATGAAGTTTGCCTGGGTGCCCTTTCCCGCGCCGGGCGCGCCCAACAGGATCAAACGCATGGTGATTATCTCCAAGTATGTGAATGCTTTGGCGCGAGACGCTCAATGATCGCCGCACGACGCTTCACGGTTGCCTTCGAGCACCGCTGGCCGGTCTGACGGCGGCGCATCGGCACAGCGTGCGCGGCGGCCGGCAGCAAGGCGGGCTGAGGTCAAGCAGGGGAAGCGAAGCGGGAGATGGCTCGCGCAATCGTTCGATTATGCCACGGGTTATTTTGGACCCGGCTGAAAAAGGGCCTGCACGCGTGCGAGGTCGTCCGGCGTGTCCACGCCGGCCTGCGGCGCGTGCGCCGTGATGCGCACCGCGATCCGCTCGCCGTGCCACATCGCGCGCAGCTGTTCGAGCTGCTCGCATTGCTCGAGCGGCGCTTGCGCGAGCGTCGGATAAGTGCGCAAGAAACGCGCGCGGTACGCATACAGGCCGATGTGCCGGTAGACGGGCGCGGCGGGCGCGGGCATCGCCGCGACGTCGGGCCAGTGCGGCTGGTAGGCGTCGCGCGACCACGGGATCGGCGCGCGCGAGAAATACAGCGCGACGCCGCGCGCATCGAGCACGACCTTCACGACGTTCGGATTGAACACCTCGTGCGGCGCCTCGATCGGATGCGCGGCGGTCGCGATCGCGCAGTCGGCGCGCTCGGCGAGGTGCGTCGCCACGTCGCGCACCAGTTGCGGATCGATCAGCGGTTCGTCGCCCTGCACGTTGACCACGATCGTTTCATCCGACCAGCCGAAGCGCGCGGCGACTTCCGCGAGGCGATCGGTGCCGGACGGGTGGTCGGCGCGGGTGGCCACGGCCTCGAAGCCGTGCGCGCGGGCCGCGTCGAGCACGCGCTGCGCATCGGAGGCGATCAGCACCTGCGCGGCGCCCGCGTCGCGCGCGCGCTCGGCGACGCGCACCACCATCGGCTTGCCGCCGAGGTCGGCGAGCGGTTTGTTGGGCAGGCGGGTCGACGCGAGGCGGGCCGGGATCACGGCGATGAAGGGCGGGGGCGAGGTCATCGGGAGAGCGGGTCGGGCAAGGCGGGATGCGGAATGGAAAAGGTCCGCGCGCGTTCGGCGCGCGGACGGTGCGGCGTGCGTCAGGCCGCCGGATCGACCGGCGTGCCCTCGACCGTCTGGCGGGCCTCGTCGACGAGCATCACGGGGATGCCGTCGCGGATCGGATAGGCGAGCTTGTCGACGGCGCAGGACAGTTCCTGCGCGCCGCGATCATAGTGGAGCGGGCCTTTGCAAACAGGGCACACAAGGATTTCAAGCAGGCGAGCGTCCACGGAGTTTCTCCACAACGAGAGCGATAAGGCGGGGATCGAGCGCGGCTTCGACCGGGACGACCCAGATTCGTGCATCGCGCCAGGAAGCGCCCAATTTTACTGCATCCTTCTCGGTTATCAGGATCGCGTCGACGGCGTCGTCGACGAACGGGTTGTCGGCGAACGCGTAGTGATCGGGCAGCGCGCGCGTCGCGGGCGCGAGGCCGGCCGCGCGCAGGGTTGTAAAGAAGCGCTCCGGCGCGCCGATGCCGGCCGCCGCGAGCACGCGCTCGCCCGCGAACTGCGCGAGCGGGCGACGCCGCGCGGGCTGGTCGAGATGCCAGGCGTCGCCGGGCGCGAGGCGCAGCGCGAAGGTGTCGGGCCAGGGCGGCAGCGCGCGGCGGTACGGATCGTTGATCAGCGTCGCATCGCGGCGGCGCGACAGCGGCTCGCGCAGCGGGCCGGCGGGCAGCAGGAAGCCGTTGCCGCCGAGCCGGTGGTCGAACACGACCAGTTCGACCGTGCGCCGCAGCCGGTAGTGCTGGAGGCCGTCGTCGCTGATCACGACGTCGACCTCCGGGTGGGCGGCGCGCAGCGCGCGCACGGCCGCGACGCGATCCGGGCAGACCCAGACCGGCGCGCGCGTGCGGCGCGCGATCAGGAGCGGCTCGTCGCCCGCGCGCGACGGCGGCGAGTCGGGCGTGACGGCCGTCGGCGCGTCGATGCGCGCCCCGTAGCCGCGCGACACCACGCCCGGCCGGAAGCCTGCCGTGCGCAGCGCGTCGACGAGCGCGATCACGGTCGGGGTCTTGCCGGTGCCGCCGACGGTCACGTTGCCGACCACCACCACCGGCACGCCGGGATCGACGCTCGCGAGCCAGCCGCGCGCGAATGCCGCGCGGCGGGCGGCCGCGACGGCGCCGAACGCGCAGGCGAACGGCGCGAGCGCCCAGGCGAGGGGCCCGCGATGCTGCCAGGCGTGCGCGAGACGCGCCTCGAGGCGGGCGCGGGGCCCGCTCGGCGTGCTCATGCGGCGGGCCGCGACGCGTCGGGCGTCGGGGCGTCGGACGGATGGATCAACAGCGCTCTCCGGGAAGGCGGCGGGGCCGCCAGACGACGATGAAAGGCGGCACTCTAGCGCGCCCGCCCGGCGCGCGGCAAGCCGCGCCTCGCATGGCCCTGATTTTCCGCCGATTCGCCGCACAGTGGATAACTCTGTGGAGAACTTCGCCGGTCAAGCTCGTCCAGGTCCGAATGGTGGGCATCCGGTCGGATGGCAAGTGCGCGAACAAAGAAAAAACTCAAGCCCATTCAAGTACTTGGGTGGAATGTTCTGCGTTTTCGGGGAGTTTGTTACGGCCCTGTCCCCGGATCGCCTCCGGTGTGGACACTTCTCCGGCACCATGCCCGCGGCGTCACGCGCGGCTGGACGCCGCGGCTCGCGCGGTCTATCGTTTGCCGGCTGAATCCTACCGACAGTCCATGCCTACCGAATCTCCTTTTGCCGCTGCCGGCGGCGCGCCGTCGGGCGACGGCGTCATTCCCGTTTCCGCGCTCAATCGCGCGATCGGCTCGATGCTCGAGCGCAATTTCCCGCTGCTGTGGGTGGCGGGCGAGGTGTCGAATTTCACGCGCGCCGCGAGCGGTCACTGGTACTTCTCGATCAAGGACCAACAGGCGCAGATGCGCTGCGTGATGTTTCGCGGCCGCGCGCAGCATGCGGAATTCACGCCGCGCGAGGGCGACCGGATCGAGGTGCGCGCGCTCGTCACGATGTACGAGCCGCGTGGCGAGGTGCAGCTCAGCGTCGAGGCGGTGCGGCGCACCGGCCAGGGCCGGCTGTACGAGGCGTTCCTGCGGTTGAAGGCGCAGCTGGAGGCGGAAGGGCTGTTCGCGCCCGAGCGCAAGCGCGCGCTGCCGCGTCATCCGCGTGCGATCGGCATCATCACGTCGCTGCAGGCGGCCGCCCTGCGCGACGTCGTGACGACGCTCGCGCGGCGCTCGCCGCATCTGCCGGTGATCGTCTACCCGGCGCCCGTGCAGGGCGCGGGCGCGGCGGAGAAGCTCGCGGCGCGGGTGCGCGAGGCGAACGCGCGCCGCGAGGTCGACGTGCTGATCCTGTGTCGCGGCGGCGGTTCGATCGAGGATCTGTGGTCGTTCAACGACGAGGCGCTGGCGCGCGAGATCGCCGCGAGCGCGCTGCCGGTGGTGAGCGGCGTCGGTCACGAAACCGACTTCACGATCGCCGATTTCGCCGCCGACCTGCGCGCGCCGACGCCGACCGGCGCGGCCGAACTCGCGAGCCCGCAGCGCGCGCAGCTGTTGCGCGAACTCGACGAGCGCCACGCGGTGCTCGCGCGCGGCCTGCGCCGCCTGATCGACGCGCGTGCGCAGCAGCTCGACTGGCTCGCGCGGCGCCTGATCAGCCCGACCGAACGGATCGCGCGCCAGCGCACCCACGTGCGCCAGCTGGCGGCGCGCCTCGCGGGCGCGGGCGGGCGGCCCGTGCGCGATGCGCGCGCGCGCTTCGCGCTCGCGCAACTGCGCTGGCAAACGCTCAGGCCGGATCTGGCGGAGCCGCGGCGCGCGCTGGCGGCGCTCGCGCAGCGCCTCGACGCAAGCTGGCTGCGCCGGCGCGAGCGCGAGACTGCGCGCGTGGCCGGCTGCGCGGCGCGGCTCGAGGTGTTGAGCCCGCAGCGCACGCTGGAGCGCGGCTACGCGGCGTTGCTCGATGCGCAGACGGGGCGCGCGATCCGCACGCCCGCCGCGCTGAAGCCGCAGCGTCGCCTCACCGTGCATCTGGCGGAAGGCTCGGCGGATCTCGCGCTCGCCGACGTGCAACCGCGTCTTTCGGATACATTCTGAGCGCGGGTGCGCGGATGGCGGCGAGGGCGCGGGATGTCCGCGCCGCGTTGGCGACGATTCGCCGAATCCCGCGGATAAAGGCCCGCGGGTTTGCGGGGTTATTCGGAGTCGCCTACAATCGGACGCTCCGCAGCACCCAATACAGCCGTCCCTACATACTCTCTACGAAGGAATCGCCATGGCTCATACGCTCCCGCCGCTGCCGTACGCTGAAGACGCGCTCGCTCCGCACATCTCGCTCGAGACGATCCAGTACCACTACGGCAAGCACCATCAGACCTATGTGACGAACCTGAACAATCTGATTCCGGGCACCGAGTTCGAGAATCTGTCGCTCGAAGAGATCGTGAAGAAGTCGTCGGGCGGCATCTTCAACAACGCAGCGCAGATCTGGAATCACACGTTCTTCTGGAACAGCCTGTCGCCGAACGGCGGCGGCGCACCGACGGGCGCGCTGGGCGACGCGATCAACGCGAAGTGGGGTTCGTTCGACGCGTTCAAGGAAGCGTTCGCGAAGACGGCGATCGGCACGTTCGGCTCGGGCTGGGCATGGCTCGTGAAGAAGGCCGACGGCTCGCTCGACCTGGTGTCGACCAGCAACGCCGCGACGCCGCTCACGACCGACGCGAAGCCGCTGCTGACGATCGACGTGTGGGAGCACGCGTACTACATCGACTACCGCAATGCGCGTCCGAAGTTCGTCGAAGCATTCTGGAACATCGTGAACTGGGACTTCGCCGCGAAGAACTTCGCGTAAGTCCGTCTCTGTAGCGAGACAATATAGTCTGGAAAGTGCAATAGAAATTGGAAAACCCAGACGCGAAATTGAAAGCCCTCGGTATGAGGGCTTTCTGCTTTTTGTGCTCTTTTTTTGGAGAATCCTCGGCTTCCAACGTTGGGCAGGTCATCTAGCACAGCGTCGAGAGGGGGGCAGTGAGAACAAATCCAATCGCTCCAGGAGCAGTAAATGGTGGCCGCCTGGATCCGAGCATCGTCGACCCCGCACGAACGAATCGGGCCCGCGACTGGTTTGAACGGCAGTTTTGCGTCCGTCCGGAGGGGGGCAGAATTACCGTGTTCAAGGCGGGTTGAGCGTCATAGGGCTGGTCGAACGAATCGATCAGCGTAGAGGATAGCGAATGGGTTCATGGCCGCTTCCAATCTTTGGCTTTGGCTGAGCGTCCCCACTCAGCGGTGATATTGCGCAGCGCCAGCCAGATGAGCTTCGTTGCTGCGTCATCGGTCGGGAAGCGCCCGCGCGTCTTGAATCCGGAACTTGGCACCTTCGGTGTTTTCGAGCCATAGGCCGAGGATGTCGCGCGACCCATCGGGCAGCACACCCAGCGCCAGATAGACGGCCTGGTTACGAACCATGGCGTCTTCACGGATCTTGACCCGCAGCGCATCGAAGAACACGACGGGATACGTCGGCTCAAGCGGCCGGGACTGCCAGGCCGTGACCTCAGCCATCACTTCGTCGGTCACGGAGCTGATGAAGTCGGGCGAGACCTCAGTGCCGTGCTGTTCAAGCAGGAAAGCCCTGGATCTCGCGCACCGTCATGCCCCGGGCATACATGGCGACGATCCTGTCATCGAACCCGGTGAAGCGCCGTTCGTATTTGGGAATCAGCAGCGGTTCGAAGCTGCCGTCGCGGTCGCGCGGCACCTCAATGCGAATCGGGCCGTCTTCGGTCAGAACCGTCTAGGCGCCTTTGCCATTGCGCTGATTCGTGGCGTTGGCCGGTTTGGCAGCACCGGACGGATAGCCGAGATGGTGATTCATCTCTCCGCCCGGTGCTCGTTCGATCAGCGCCTTCTTGAGCGCCAATGTCGCAGCATTGATGGCGTCAGCCGCCATCGCGGCCGTTACCAAACTGCTCCGGCAGTTCGGCGGGAATCGCCGGCAGGTCCGCCGGCTGGGCTTTCGGTTTGCGTGGCATAAACGCTCCTGAGTCGCGTCATGTTATGCCTTGAACACGAAATCTCTGACAGTCCCGGGGTCGACTGCGTCCGCGTTCGTCGACCCGCCACTGCGCCGCCCGATCTGGTACAACGCACGCTAGGCCATACCCTCGCATCTCGACGGAATTCGACATGTTGCCTCATCCTGGACGGCTAATCGCGCGCTAACGTACCGGTGCACGCCTACGTACGGGCTTTGATGCTTCACCTGCGCCGCACGCTGTCCACGGCAATGCGCTCGCCAGCCGAAAACGTGCAACGCACGCGTGTCGGGTACGGCACCGTACCGATTTGCACAGCGATTGGGCGCACGTTCGCATCAGGCGCCTCGACCTCTGTCGCCGGGACGCCCAGGACGATCCGGGATACAGCGCATTGCATCGCACGTGAGGACCGTCATCACCGGAACGGAGCGTCACCATGAATCCCATCACACTGGTTCTATCCACCGCGTTCGTACTCGCGGCTCTCGCTGTCGGCGCATGGGGCAACCTGTACCTCGCAGCCCCGCTTTTCATCGTTGCCATCCTCATCGCGCTGTCCGTGCGGGTTGCCAATGTCTGGGAAAAATTCGTGATCTTGCGGGTCGGAAAACTGCAGAGCGTCAAGGGGGCCGGTTTTTTCATGATTATCCCGATCATCGACAACATCGTCGCGGTCATCGACGAGCGCATTCAAACCACCGCATTCAACGCGGAGGAAGCGCTGACCAAAGACACCGTGCCCGTCAACGTCGACGCCGTGATCTTCTGGCACGTCCATGACGCGCAGAAGGCCGCTCTGGCGATTACCGACTATCGGCAGGCCATCGACCGGGTCGCGCAAACCTCGCTGCGCGAGATGATCGGATCATCGATGCTGGCTGCTCTGCTGTCGGACCGCAAAGCGGCCGACATGCACCTGCGCGACGAGATCGGTCGGAAAACCATTGACTGGGGTGTGACGGTCCGCTCGGTCGAAACCCGCGACGTCGCGATCCCGGTCGCGCTGCAGGATTCGATGTCGCGCCAGGCGCAGGCGGAGCGCGAAAAGCAGGCGCGGGTGATCCTCGGTTCTGCCGAGGCGGAAATCGCGTCCAAGTTCGTCGAAGCGGCGCAGGTATACGAAAATCATCCGGGCGCGCTGCAGTTGCGCGCGATGAACATCATCTACGAGACGACGAAGGAGCGCGGTGCGACGATCCTGATTCCCAGCTCGATGGTGGACAGCCTGAACCCGGCGCTTGCGCTTGCCGTGGCCGGATATGACGTGACGCGCGCCGCGCCGGCGACCTCGTTCAAGAACGCAGCCTGATCGCGAGACGCACTGCGCCGATCGCGATGTTTGGTGCGAATCGGCCGAGAATCGATGCTGTGTTCGGGCAGTGCACGTCACCCGCAGGGCGGACCCGACCGGTCCGCGCAGATTGTCATGAGCAAGGTTATCCTCAATGCACTCACCGCCTGCCTGGCTGGCGTAGCGTGGCTGGCTCCCGCGCCATGCCGTGCCTATGCATTGGATACGCAACTCGTCTGCTCGACCAATGCACACGCGTTCATCTCGCTCCTACTGGCGCGCGGCTATATCGACCCCGCTCCGATGCGGGTCGAACAGAATTCGGTCAACGCGTTTCGACTGACGCACGGCACCGTGCTGACTGTGTTCGGCTTCGAGGTCTATGCGGTGTTCGCCTACGAACGAGGAGACGCACTGTTCAAGTCGGGCAGCGGGCAGCCTCTGCCCGGTTCGATCTATGGCGCCGTCGTCAAGGCCCCGATCGAATCCGTGGAAGCGCATTTTCATCTTGCCGGCAGCCAGGCTGTTGCGCGTCAGGTCATTCCATTCGTCCTGACGGCCGTCACTTGCGCAAGCCCCTGATCTGCCCTTTGGAGCCTTTCATGATGAACACGAACACCGAGGAAACCTGCCGGTGCGTCGGCGGTCCGCTGCATCGCCATCCGTTCCCGGTCATCGGCGTGGCGGTCGGCCTGACCTACCGCCTCAGCGGTGACTTCTTGAACGATCCGGCGCGCACCGCCGACTATGAGCGCAAGCCGCTTACGCGGCCGACGGCCGAGGGCCTGCAAATGCGCGAATTCTTCGTGCTCAACACGCTGACCGACGCCGACGCCCTGATGGAGACGTTGGCGGACCCCGATACATTTTGGAACTAGACCCGGCCACCCGTGGGAGCCCCGCATGCACGCGGACCTTGCTGAACGGATCGCCGCCGGCCAGGTTGCCCAAGAATCGTCGTCCTGCACGAAGCGCCGTCCGTCGCCTCTCCGCGCTCCTGCCCTCGCCAATCCGTGCGGCAACGTACCGACTTGCCGCCCTGGCGCGCGCATTTTGGTAGATGCCACCTGCACGGAAGGCGCGTGCTGACGAATGATGAATGGACACCCTCCCGGACGCGAGAGGCAGCGGCTCGGCAACTGCGCGCGAACGCGCGTGCGGCCGACGACCGCATGCCCGCAAGTCCCCCGCGTGATGGCACAAGCGGTGGCCGTAAAGATCCGCACGCCCGGACAACGCATCTCCGAGAGCCGGAAACGGCTTGGCATGCGTTTTCGGCTCGTTCTCCGATGTATCCACACAGAGCAGTTCAACCTCTGCGCTCTCAAACAGAACGTAGAGCCGTCACTACAAGGCGGATGTCGAGGCCGGCGAAACGCCGGCTTTCGGCGTTGCCGGCCCCCGTGGTGTTGCGACGACGTGGCTGGGAGTGGCGACCCGTTCCGTCGCGCGTAACCTGGATCGATGCAATGAAAACGTGATGATCGCGGCTCTCCCGATCACGATGCCCCACATTGCGCTTGTCATCTTTCCATCCTCCGACTGCAATAAGGAAATTGCACGTCGCATGCCTCGTGGGCATTGACGTTCGGACTGCCGGTATCACTCGGACATCCTGCAGTCGGGGGCGCTACGAGTCGGTACGGCGCAGGACACTGTTCGCTGTGTCGGAAAACGAGAGGCCCAATCGTTTGGGCCGATTCTATCCAAGGCACACATCGCCCGGCTTTATTGAGCAACTGGTTGGGGTTGGGGCGCGGCGGTAGGGCTGACGAACGACTGAAAAAGGAGAATAACGGCCAGATGGCGTGTCGGTGCGGTAGCGCTGAGCGATGGGGACAGGCACGTTGCGGTATGACAACGCGGTCCTTTATCCGACGTGGCCGTCGCAATTGAGCGGGCTCAACCTGCGCAAGGCTCGGGAAGGCCGCCCGATGCCGCTACGATGGGGTGATAGGCTTGAGCAGCGACAACGCTTCCCGCGCCGCAGATACTCGATCTCGGACTGCACGGGAGAGAGGCTGGCGCGTGTCCGTCACCGGGCCTTCGCGCACCTGCTGCCGCGGCAACGTGCGGCGCCGCCATTCGCTCACGGGCGTTTCGTTGGCACCCGGGCGTGACCGGCCCATCTGCGCAAACCGGGCGGAGCAATTCAGGAAGTCGATCATCGAACTGAGAATCAGGATCGTGGCGCCACGTTCCTTGCTCGTCTCGCAGGTGAGGTTCATCGCGCGCAACGGCTGCGCACCCGGATGGCTTTCATGCACTTATGCAGCCTCGACGAACTTGCTGGTCATTCATGTCTGAACCGATTCGCATGGAATTCCAGCGGCGAACCTGTGGCTCATGAAAGCAAATATCGATTCTGCGGACCCTGGACATACTGTTTCTGCGCGATTGCGAGAACCGTGTCGCGAAACTCGTCAAAAACGACAAGCACCGAGCGTTCGTCGGATCCCATGCCAGGACGCAGGTTTCTGAGTACGGCGTCGTCCACCATGAAGCTGATTTCGCGTGAATTGTCGTACCCCCAGAAACACACGCAATGTCGCGAGGCATCGTAGCTACGGCTTGGATTGGGAAAAATAAGCATCTTGGTCAGTTTTACGAATCAGTTTTTCACATCGACATCGAAGCGTAGCGTCGTCGCGGGACGATGTTGAAAAAAGCGCCACAGGATCCGGATTCTGATCGTGGGGCGCCGCTGCTATTGTGGTGTCACTGACGCTTCGACGCTTCCTTCTTCAGTTTCTTCGCCTCCTTCTTTTCCTTCGGCGTCTTGACTGCAACTTTCTTATCCGATTTTCTGGCGTCGTGGGCTTTGCTCATGATTCCCTCCTTCTATAGAACTTTCACTGAGTACGCCGTGACGCATTTTGCGACGTGGGCGCAGACCAATCCAATCTGTCGCGAGGCGGTTGCGATTGGTATCGCGCATCTGGCGATCGATACCTCGACCCGGATGTCAAGAATGCTGCGAGGCGGGCCGACACTTGCTGGGCGTAGCATACATCCATCACGGGCATGAGCGGAGGCAACGATCGCTTTCCACGCGTTGCGCGGCGGATTTCGTTTGTTGACAGCTGCGCTGCCCCCTGCATCATCGTGTGGAAGCTCAAGCGTGCATGGAGCGCGGCTGCACGCCGCGGGGGGGCCCACTGCGCTCCGCGCTGCGCATTCCGGCTCATGTCGTGAGCCGACTTCGGGATCCCGCCTCGAATTCAACGGAAGACCGCGGAAAGTACGTGGGAGAGTGGGGGCAATCAGGTGGCTGCTTCCGGAAGCGTGGCTTTAAGTATAGTCCGTTGCGTGCGATAACCGTGCCAAATTTTCGTCCGCTCCGTCGAGGTCGAACTCGCGGTCGAGTTGGTCGCACTGGAACCGGCTTACGAAAATCATCCTGGGCGTCGCCGCTCGGGGCGATGAACATCAGCCACGAAACGACGAAAGAGCGCGGCGCGACGCACCTGATCCCCGGCTCGATGATCGACAGTTCGAATGCCTTGCCGGCTTCTGCGGTTGCCACATGCGGACGCGATCTTCATCCGGGCCGCTCGATCCGCCGGTTGACCGGACGGACTGCACGAATCCCCACCGGAAGACTGTTCACCAGCGTACCGACTCTCCGGCGCGCCGCGGGGCACGATGACGCTCGTGGTGTTTGTCTGCCGGGAGAGGCTCATGGAATATCCGATCTATATCACGCGACGCGGAAATCCCCGCTATCACGGCAGGCTGGCGGATTTTCCCGAAGTCATCGTGGAAGGCGATACCTATGGTGAATTACAGGCGGTCGCCGTGCAGCGGGTCATGGCCCGCTATGACCGGTGCTCGCGTCTCATTCCACCGCCCACCTTGGATCTGTCGGTCTTGCAGGCATCGGCGCTCGACACCGGCGACGGTATCTGGCGCTTCGTCGAGCTCGACCTGACCCGGATGACGTCGAGCACCATACGAATCGAGTTGTGCTTGCCGGAGCGTATCGTGCGCGACATCGATCGAACGGCGATCGCGTTGCATACGACGCGCGACGTGGTCGTGTCGATGCTGTGCGCCCACTGCACGGGCCGGTCCGCGCAGCGGGGCAGGTCACCGGCGGCGATGTCGCTGTCGCCCGCGCTGTGACGGCCCGAGCATGTCGCGGCGCGGTCGTCCGCGGGTCGCGACCGGCGCCGATCCGCGTTGCCGGATAGAAGAGACCGCCCTGATCCGCGGCCCGCGGATCGGAATCAAGCCGAGCTTCGCCCATCCCGCATGTCCGTCGACGCCCTGGTGTCGAGGATATGTCGCGCGACGGATCGCGGCATTCAGGGAGAAGCTGTGTCGAAGAATCACGTAGCGCGCGGTGCACGTCACCGAACCTCGCCGTGGAGCAATGCCCGGCCGATTCGCGAGGAATTCTTCGGCGAGGAAAGACTGGCGCAGCATGGGGCCAGCCTGGCCCACGCGCAAAAGATCTCGCCCGGCCCGGCCTCCGGCCCCTCGCTTGCCACACGGTTGAAGGACAACGCAGATCATCTGCTGAAGGCCTACCGCAACACGGTGGCCGCAGATGCGCGCGGCGAGGAAATCATGCCCGCGGCGGAGTGGCTGCTCGACAACTACTATCTGGTCGCGGAACAGGTGCGGCAGATCCGCGACGATCTTTCCCCGCGTTACTACCGGCAACTGCCCAAGCTCAGTGGTGGGCCGTTCGCCGGCTATCCGCGCGTGTTCGGGATCAGTTGGGCCTTCGTCGCCCATACCGACAGCCGTTTCGATCCAGATGCCCTGTGCCGCTTCATACTGGCCTATCAGGCCGTGGAGCCGCTGACGATCGGCGAGCTATGGGCGGTGGCGATCACGCTGCGGATCGTGCTGATCGAAAACCTGCGGCGGCTCGCGGACCAGATCATCGACGATCGGCGCGCGAGGATCGACGCCGACGCGCTTGCGGATCGCCTGCTCGGCGAGGGCGGCCAGACGCGGCAGGACGCGGGACCGCTGGTCGCCCGCTACGAGCAGGCGGTATCGCACGATGCGTTCGCGGTGCAGCTGATCCAGCGGCTGCACGACCATGATCCGGCCGTCGCGCCGGCGCTGGCGTGGCTGCATCGGCACCTGGCTGCGCGCGGGGCGACCCCGGACCAGATCGTCGCGTCCGTCAATCACCAGCAAGGCGCCGCGAGCCTGACCGTGCGCAACGTGATCACCAGCATGCGGCTGATTTCGGGGGTGGACTGGACTGATCTGTTCGAGCGCATCAGCCTCGTCGATCAGGTGCTGCGCAGCCACCCCGGATTCGCGCAGATGGATTTCCCCACGCGCAACCTGTATCGCGACGCGGTCGAGGCATTGGCGCGCGGCGCGCCCGTCAGCGAGCTGGAGGTTGCCCGTCGCGTCGTCGCCGAGGCGGCGGCGCAGGGCGCGAACCCCGCGCCGGCCGACGGTGCGCCGCCGCGCCGCGAGTCCGACCCGGGGTATGCCCTGCTGGCAGGCGGCCGCGCCGCGCTCGAAGCCGCGATCGGCTATCGTCCGCCCGTGGCGTCATGGTTGCGGCGCCTGACGCGTCGCGCCGGCCTCGGCGGTTATCTCGGGCGGATCGGACTGCTTGCCGCGCTCATGCTGGCGGGCATGCTGGCGTGGCTCACCCGCATCGAGCCGACCGGTCACTGGCTGATCTGGCTCGGCCTCGCCGGGCTGCTGCCCGCACTCGATGCCGCGGTGGCGTTCGTCAATCGCGGCGTGATGCGGGATGTCGGCGCGCGCATCCTGCCTGGCCTCGCGCTGCTCGACGGCATTCCGCCGGATTTGCGCACCATGGTCGCGGTGCCGGCGTTGTTGACGACGGAAGCGGCGCTCGCCGAGCAGATCGAACACCTGGAAATCCATCATCTGGCGAGCCCTGACGGAGCGCTCTACTTCGCTCTGCTCTCCGACTGGACGGATGCGCCCACGCCGCATCTCGACAGCGACGACGGGCTGCTGGCGGTCGCGATAGCGGGCATCGAGCGGCTGAATCGCCTCTATCCGGCGGCGCCGGACGAAGGCGAGCGATTTCTGCTGCTGCATCGTCGGCGCGGCTGGAACGCCGGCGAACGATGCTGGATGGGCTGGGAGCGCAAGCGCGGCAAGCTGCACGAGCTGAACCGGCTGCTGCGCGGCGCGTCGGACACCTCGTTCATCGCGCTGGCTGGCCGACCGCCGCGCGTGCCGCCGGACGTGCGCTACGTGATCACGCTCGATGCCGATACCCGGCTGCTGCGCGATACCGTGCGCCGCCTGATCGGCAAGATGGCGCACCCGCTCAACCGGCCGGCATTCGATCCGGCGAGCCGCCGCATCGTCGACGGCTATGGCGTGCTCCAGCCGCGCGTGACCTCGTCGCTCGCGAGCGGCGACGAAGGGTCGCTGTTCCAGCGCGTGTCGTCGAGCGCGCACGGCATCGATCCTTATGTGTCGGCCGTATCGGATGTCTATCAGGATCTGTTCGACGAAGGCTCCTATGCGGGCAAGGGCATCTACGACGTCGATGCGTTCGAGGCGGTGCTCGCCGGCCGCGTGCCGGAGAACACGGTGCTCAGTCACGATCTGTTCGAAGGTATTTTCGCGCGGGCCGGGCTGGCGTCGGACATCGAGGTCGTCGAGGCCGCGCCGTCCCGCTACGACGTCGCGGCGGGACGCCTGCACCGCTGGGCGCGCGGCGACTGGCAACTGTTCCCGTGGCTGGCCTTCGGTCACGGCGCGCTGCCGGCCGTCGGTCGCTGGAAGATGATGGACAACCTGCGCCGCACGCTCACGGCGCCCGCCATGTTCGTTGCGCTGCTGGCCGGCTGGTGTCTGCCGCTGCCCGTGTCGCTGGCCTGGAGCGCGTTCGTGCTGGTGACGATCGCGCTGCCGCTGTTGTTGCCCGTGTTGAGCGGACTGGTGCCGCGCTGGCGGCGCACGCACGTCAAGATGACCACGCGCAGCGTGCTCTATGCGTGGGCGGCGGAGCTGAGGTTCGCGTCGACGCGGTTCGGCTTGTCGATCGTCATGCTGCCGCAGCAGGCGTGGTCGATGATCGACGCGATCGCGCGCACGCTGTTTCGCGTGGGGATCAGCCGCCGGCATCTGCTCGAATGGACCACGGCGGCCGAAGCCGGCGCGCGCGACCGGCGCGCCCTCGCGTCGACCTATCTGCAGATGCGCAGCGGCGTCGCGCTCGCGCTGCTGGGCGCGGCTGTCTCGCTCGCCGTGAACTGGCGCCTCGATCGGCCTGGCGGCTGGCTGGCCGTTCCGTTCGCGCTGGTCTGGCTGGCTGCGCCGGCGATCGCGTACTGGCTGAGCCGCGCGCCGAGGCCGGCGGGCGAACTGGCCGTGACGCCGCGTGATGCGCGCCAGCTGCGGCATGATGCACGCCGGACCTGGCGTTACTTCGAGACGTTCGTGACGGCCGACGATCAGATGCTGCCGCCGGACAATTTCCAGGAGGATCCAAAGCCCGTCGTCGCGCACCGGACCTCGCCGACCAATCTCGGGCTGTATCTGCTGTCCGCCGTCAGCGCCCGCGAGTTCGGCTGGCTCGGCACGCTGGACGCGGCGTCGCGGCTGGAGGCGACCCTCGCAACGATGCAGCGGCTGCCGCGCTACCGCGGGCATTTCTACAACTGGTACGACACGCGCGATTTGCGACCTCTCGAACCGAAGTACGTGTCGTCGGTCGACAGCGGCAATCTCGCCGGCCATCTGATCGCGCTCGGCAACGGTTGCCGCGCATGGGCGGACCAGCCGGGCGGCGTGGGACGGCAGGCAGTGTGCGACGGGATCGGCGACACGCTCGCGTTGCTGCGCGAGGCGCTGTACCGGGGCGATGCCGCCCGGACGGCCTTGCACGGCGAATTCGAGCGGGCCGCGACCGAGCTGGAGGAGACGCTCATCGCGGCGGCCGCGGAGGACGGCGCGCTGGATTGGCCCGCGATCATGATGCTGGCCGCGACCGTTGCCGATGTCGCGCGTGCGCTGATGGACGAGATCAGCCGGGAGCGAAGCGGCGATGTCGAGGACGTGCTGTTCTGGGCGCAGGCGCTCGAGCACGCGGTGCAGGGGCACAATTTCGACGCCGTGCGCACGCGGGACGACACGCAGGTGCTGAACAAGCGTCTGCATGCGCTGGCCGATGCCGCGCTGCAGATGGCCTCTGCGATGGAATTCGGATTCCTGCTCGATCCGGTGCGGAACCTGCTGTCGATCGGTTATGCGGTGGCGGACGGACGGCTCGATCCCGGCAACTACGATCTGCTGGGATCGGAAGCGCGCCTGGCGAGCTTCGTCGCGATCGCGAAGGGGGATGTGCCGGCGCGGCACTGGTTCCGGCTCGGCCGTCTGGCGACGCCGATCGGACATCGCGCGGCGCTGATCTCATGGTCGGGATCGATGTTCGAATACCTGATGCCCTCGCTGGTGATGCGCGCACCGGCCAGCAGCCTGCTTGCGCGCACCAATCATCTGGTGGTGCACCGGCAGATCGCGTATGCCGACAGCCTGCGCCTGCCGTGGGGCATGTCCGAGTCGGCCTACAACGCGCGCGACATCGAGCTGACCTATCAGTACTCGAGCTTCGGCGTGCCCGACCTGGGGCTCAAGCGCGATCTCGGCCAGCATCTCGTGATCGCGCCTTATGCGACCGCGCTCGCGGCGATGGTCGCGCCGGACGCCGCTGCGCGCAACTTCGAGCGGTTGCGCGCCGCCGGCGCGTGCGGACGCTTCGGCTTCTACGAAGCGCTCGACTACACGCCTGCACGCGTGCCGGAAGGGCTGTCGGTTGCCGTCGTGCGAGCCTTCATGGCGCATCACCAGGGTATGTCGATCGTGTCGATCGCGAATGCGCTGCTCGGCGGGCGCATCCGCGCGTTCTTCCATAGCGAGCCGGCCGTCCGCGCAACCGAGCTGCTGCTGCAGGAGCGGGTGCCGAGCCGGGTCGCGGTGGGGCGGCCGCGGGTCGACGCGAACCCTGCCGGCAGGGTGCGCGGCGTCGAATCCGCCGTTGCGCGGCGCCTGCTGTCGGCGGACGATCCCGCGCCCGTCACGCATCTGCTGTCCAACGGACGCTACGCCGTGATGCTCACGGCCGCGGGTTCCGGTTACAGCCGCCGCGACGACCTGGCCGTCACGCGCTGGCGGGAAGACGCGACGCGAGACGATTGGGGCAGTTATCTGTATTTGCGCGATGTCGACAGCGGTGAGGTCTGGTCGGCCGCATGGCAACCCACCGGCGTGGTGCCGGACAGCTACGAAGCCACCTTCACCGAGGATCGCGCGGAGTTCGTCCGTCGCGACGGCAGCCTGACGACGTCGCTCGAGGTGGTGGTGTCCGCCGAGGACGATGCGGAGGTGCGGCGGGTTTCGGTGGCCAACGCGGGCGCCCGGGCCCGCGTCATTGAAGTGACCTCCTATGCGGAAATCGTGCTCGCGCCGGCCGCCGCCGACCACGCGCACCCGGCCTTCTCGAAGCTGTTCATCGAGACCGAATACGTGCCGGCCTCCGGCGCCATCCTGGCGACGCGGCGCCGGCGCGCGCCGAACGAGGCGGAGGTCTGGGCCGCGCATCTGGCGGTGAGCGCCGGCGAAATCGTCGGCGCGGAAGAATTCGACACCGATCGCATGCGTTTCATCGGGCGCGGGCGCAGCGTGCGTCTGCCGCTCGCGATGGATGAGTCGCGCGTGCTGGGCGCGTCCGAAGGCACGGTGCTGGATGCGGCGTTCATGTTGCGCCGGCGGTTGCGCATCGAGCCGGGCGCGAAGGCGAGCATCGCCTATTGGACCATCGTCGCGGATTCGCGCGCGCAACTGCTCGATCTGGTCGACAAGCATCGCGACGGCGAATCGTTTTCACGCGCGGCGATGCTCGCCTGGACCCAGGCCCAGGTGCAGTTGCGGCACAGCGCGGTGAGCCTCGACGAGGCCGCGCTGTTCCAGCAGCTGGCCGGCTACATGCTGTACAGCGATCCGTCGATGCGGCCGAATTCCGCCGCGCTGCTGCGCCATGCGGCGGCCGTGTCGGCGGCCGGCGGCGTGGGGGCGTCGCCGCTCTGGGCGCACGGCGTGTCGGGAGACCTGCCGATCCTGCTGGTCCGGATCGACGATATCGAGCATATCGCGATCGTTCGGCAGTTGATCCGCGCGCACGAGTACTGGCGGATGAAGCGGCTCGCGGTCGATCTGGTGATCGTCAACGAGCGTGCGGCATCGTATGTGCAGGATCTGCAGGCCGCGCTCGAAGGGCTGGTGCGAACCCGGCAGCCGCGCGACGAAGCCGGGCGCGGCAGTATTTTCGTGCTGCGCGCGGACCTGATGGCCGCGGCGGCGCGGGCATTGTTCCCGGCCGCGGCGCGCGCCGTGCTCGCCGCGCGCAACGGCCGGCTGGTGGATCAGTTGCGCCGCCTCGCGAATGTGCCGCTGCCCGCCCGTCCGGAGGCGGCGCGCGTGCCGCAGTCGCCGCGCGCGTTGCCGCCGCCCAAGGGCGCGCCGGCCGGCGCCGGTCTCGAATACTTCAACGGCATCGGTGGTTTCGCGCGCGACGGCCGCGAATACGTCGTGATCCTGCCGCCCGGTCAATGCACACCGATGCCGTGGGTCAACGTCATCGCGAATCCATCGTGCGGTTTCATGACGTCGGCGGAGGGGGGTGGTTATACGTGGGTGACGAACAGCCGCGAGCATCCGCTGACGCCGTGGTCGAACGACCCGGTCACCGATCCGCCCGGCGAGGCGTTCTATGTCCGCGACGACGAGACCGGTCTGCGCTGGGGGCCGCAGGCCAGCCCGTTCCGCGACGACACGTCGGGCGTCACTGCGTCGGGCGTCGAGATGTCGGGCGGCGCGTCTTACGTGGCGAGTCATGGCCAGGGTTACAGCCGCTTCACGCATACCGCCGCCGACATCGTCACCGAATTGCTGCAGTTCGTGCCGTTGGCCGATTCCGTGAAGATCTCCCGCCTGACCTTGCGCAACGTGTCGGAGCGGACCCGCCGGCTGTCCGTCGCGACCTATGCGGAATGGGCGCTGGGCGCGTCGCGCAGCGTGGCGGCGCCGCACACCGCGAGCGAGCTGGATGCGGCCACCGGCGCGCTGTTCGCCCGCAACGACTGGAGCCAGGCGTATCGCGGCCGGGTGGCGTTCGCCGACCTGGGTGGCCTGCAAACCTCCTGGAGCGCGGACCGGCGCGAGTTCATCGGCCGCAACGGCGTGCTGAGCGATCCCGCCGGTTTTCCGGACCGGATCGGTGCGCCGCCCCTGTCGGGCCGGGTCGGCGCGGGTCTCGATCCATGCGCCGCGTTGCTGACCACCGTCGATCTCGAGCCCGGCGGCACCGCGGAAATCGTGATGCTGCTCGGCGAGGGAAGCGATGCGGCGGCGGCGCGCAAGTTGATCACTCAGTACCGCCGCGCGGATCTCGACGCGGTATTTGCCGCCGTCACGGCGTTCTGGGACGAGACGCTCGGCGCGATCCGGGTCGAGACGCCGGATCGCGCGATGGACCTGATGCTGAACCGCTGGCTGCTGTATCAGACCCTGTCGAGCCGGATCTGGGCGCGGGCGGGTTTCTATCAGGCCAGCGGCGCGTACGGGTTCCGCGATCAGCTGCAGGACGGCATGGCCCTGGCGATCGCCCGCCCGGCCCTGACGCGCGAGCACTTGCTGCGGGCGGCGGCGCGTCAGTTTCCGGAGGGCGACATGCAGCATTGGTGGCTGCCGGAAAGCGGCAGCGGCGTGCGGACCCGGATCTCCGACGACCGGGTATGGCTGGCCCATGCGGTCGCGCACTATGTCGGCGTCAGCGGCGACCGGGCGGTTCTCGATGCGTCGATTCCCTTCATCGACGGTCGGCCGCTCGCGGCCGACGAGCAGGACGCGTTCTTTATCCCGGGCATTTCGGAAACCAGCGCATCGCTGTTCGAGCATTGCGCGCGTGGGCTGGAGCAGAGCCTCGCGCACTTCGGCGAACATGGCCTGCCGCTGATCGGCACCGGCGACTGGAATGACGGCATGAATCGGGTTGGCGAGGCCGGGCGCGGCGAAAGCGTCTGGCTCGGCTGGTTCCTGCATGCCACGCTCACGGCGTTCGCGCCGCTCGCCGCGGCGCGCGGCGCGGCAGACCCGGCGCGCCGCTGGCTGGCGCGCGCCGCCGCGTTGCGCGACGCGCTGGCCGTGGCGGGATGGGATGGCGAGTGGTATCGGCGCGGCTACTTCGACGACGGCACGCCGCTCGGCTCGGCCAGCAGCGCCGACTGCGCAATCGACGCGATCGCGCAGTCGTGGAGCGTGCTGTCGGGCGCGGCCGACCCGGCGCGCGCCGCGCGCGCGATGAATGCGCTGGACGCGCAGCTGATCCGCCGCGCCGATGGGCTGGCCTTGCTGTTCACGCCGCCGTTCGACCAGGCGCCGGTCGATCCCGGCTATATAAAGAGCTATCCGCCGGGCGTCCGTGAAAACGGCGGCCAGTATACGCATGCGGCCACCTGGTCGGTGCTCGCATTCGCGCAGATGGGCGACGGCGATCGCGCCGCGGGCGTGTTCGCGCTGCTCAATCCGGTCAATCGCAGCCACACGCGCAGCGGCGTGCATCGTTACCGGGTGGAACCGTATGTGGTCGCGGCCGATGTGTATTCTGTCGCGCCGCACGTCGGCCGCGGCGGATGGACCTGGTACACCGGCTCGGCGGGATGGCTGTACCGCGCGGGCATCGAAGGTCTGCTCGGATTGCGCAAGCAGGGCGACACGCTGTCCATCCAGCCCTGCATCCCGCGATCCTGGCCGGGCTTCAAGGCGATGCTGCGTCATGGGGCGGCGCACTACGACATCGTCGTCGAGAACCCGGAGGTGGTCAGCGGCGGCGTGTTGCGCATCGTCGTCGACGGCATGCCGCTCACCGCCGGCGCATCGGCCGTCCGACTCGTGGACGACGGCCGGCGGCACAGCGTCGTCGTGACGCTGGGGGCGGCCCAGGCCGTGTTGCAGTGAGCCTGTGGAAGGCGCGAGGTGCGGGCGGCGCGGAGATCGTGGGGAGCGGTCGCGGATGCGTCAGCCTCGATGCCGTTGGTGTCGCAGTCACCCTGTCCCGGCCGGAGGGCCGTCCGGCACGCAGGGTGCGCAGCCCCTTGCGAATCCGGCGGAGGATGGTCAGCCGGGGTTCGCGTCATGGTTTCCCCGGCGGATGACAGGTTAGCCGCCCGTCGCGTCGAAGCCGCCGTGATGGACGGATCAGATTGCCGTCGGCGCGATTTTTCCGTCGACGATGTCCTTGCCGAACTGCATGGCCAGATCGAGGGCGAGCGCGGCCGTCTGAGGCTCGCCGTCCTGGAAGAGGGTGACGTAACGCGGCGCGGTCGCGGAAGTGGGCGGAATCATGTCGATTCGCACGATCGAGCCGAAACGTGGCGGGCCCGGTGCGTGAGGATCGCCGAATGGCGGGAATCGCTTTTGCGAGTACGCGCGGAGCTCGTGTCCGTGATACTCGAGCGTGGGGATGGTCATGATGTGCTCCTGATGGGATAACGGTCGTCGATGTCCGGGGATCCGGCGGCGGCGAGGTCGCGGACCGGATGCGCGGCGTGATCAGTCCGGCGGGTACGCCATGCCCCAGCGCTTTCTCGATTCGGTGATCCGTTGCTTCGTTATCCGAAGCCGTTCTTGATCGCTCGGAGGCGCGTGCGCCGGCTTGTCGGGGGCAGCGGGCATGCCGTCGTCCGTCGCGCTGTCCTGCTCGTACCTGTGGCGCTGTTGTCTGGCGTTGACCTTGTGCTTGGGGGTGTTCATGTGCCGGCTCCCATGAGTTCGGGGTTCGTGCGCGCGGTGGTGGCAGATTCGCATGCACGACGACTCAGCATGGCCCGGCGCAGAGAGAAAGTCGGTACGATGCCGCGCAGTGCGGGCGCCGGTCATGCCGAGCCGTTGGCCGCGCCGTGCGTGTGCGGCGCAGGGCCGTTCTCTCATCGCGCCCGAACCTTCGCCGAATGAAGCGCGTCAGGTCGGATGGGCCGGATGCACGGATTTGAACTACCTGCCAGACGGATTCCCCGGATCCGCCTGCCGTGCCGATGTTCCTGTCGATCTTCATCGCGGGCGCGCGCCCGGCGTCCCATGCATGGCGTACGATCCGACGTCGAGGCCGCGCGTCGTATCGGACGGCGCTTACAGGTCGGGAAACGGATTGCCGTGTCTCGTGGCCACTGTCTGGGGGCGCGTGACTAGGTTGGCCGACAGCCAGGTCGACGCCTTGCTCAGGCGTTCCGCCATGCAGTCCTGGCCCAATTCGCATATCAGGAGACGGTCGTCCGGCGCCATCGCCGTCGAAAAGGCCTGCGACAACTGGCGGGCGGTGCGGCTCGTGTTGAGCACAACGAATGCGCCCATCTGGTGAAGATGGACGAATGCGTATTCGCCGCCGGAGGCCTGGGAAGCGATGTCGCGGATTCTGGCGTGCTGCTCGGTCGGCGCGCCGATGAAAATGCTGACGAGATAGCTGGCTTTCTGGAGCATGGGCGTTTCACCTTGAGCATGGACAAAGCCTTGCCGGGATCGTGACGGGAAGCGGTACGGACCGGCGTATCAACATCCGGTCGATGTTTCGCGCGTGGCTATCCACGTCGTTGGCGCAAGCATGCGCGGCGGGCGAGTACAGGTCGGTACGCTGACGTACGGGTTCGAAGCGGGGGGGGACTGATTCTAGAGTCGCTTCAGATCGGGAAGCAGGCGGTCGAATTCGCGCTTGACCACGTTATAGCATTCGCATACGCGATTTTCGAGGCCCAGCCGGTCCAGCACTTCGATGTGTCCGTAGTTGTAGCGGATGAGGCCCGCGTCCTGCAGCTTCAGCGCGGCTTCCGTCACGCCCGACCTGCGCACGCCCAGCATGTTCGCGATCAGTTCCTGCGTCATGCGCAGCTTGTTCGAGGGGAGCCGGTCGAGGCTGAGCAGCAGCCAGCGGCACAGCTGCTGATCGATCGAGTGATGCCGGTTGCAAACGGCGGTCTGGGCCATCTGCGTGATGAGCGCCTGGGTGTAGCGTAACAACAGACGCTGCATCGCGTCGCCGCGCCGGAATTCGTCCTTCAGGGCGCTCGCGTCGAGCCGATACGCCTGCCCCGCGCTTTGCACGACGGCGCGGCTCGGGGTCGTTTCGCCGCCCATGAACAGCGATACGCCGATTATCCCTTCGTGGCCGACGATCGCGATTTCCGCGGACGAGCCGTTCTCCATCACGTAGAGCAGTGAGACGATCGACGTGGTCGGGAAAAAGACGTGATGGAGTTGGCCCCCCGACTCATACAGCACTTTTCCGAGCGGCATCTCGACGAGCGTCAGATGCGCGGCGATCCGCGCAAGCTCGTTTTCCGGCAGCGCGGCAAGCAGATGATTCTCGGTGACGGGCAAATGGTTCGGCATGCGTCGCTCATGAGGTGATTGGGCCCGGCGCGAGGGAGGATACGGCTGACGCGGACGCAGCGGGGATCGGGCCGGATCGCTCATCCTATTTCACCGCCGGGGGCGACAGTACGGTAACCGCGGCATGTCCCTTTTTCTGATGAGTCAGGCGCTGGCTGGATGCGAAACCTCCTCCGAAAATTATAGTGTCGCCGTGCGCCTTCACAAGCGGCTCATCGGCATTGGTTCGCTGTTGGACAGACTCCGCGTATACATCCGCTTACTTTCATTTCAAAGAGACGATGCACGTTCCGAACCCGGTGCATCGGGCCCGAAGCCCGTGTGGAGAAGCCGAGGGGGATCCGTTCGCGGTAGGCGAGACGCGGCATCGCCGATCCCGGCATGGCAGGCAACGCACGCATCGACGGACGTCCTGGTTCGATGACAGCGATCGGCGGCTCCCGGTGCGGGCGCATCGGCGCATGCCATGCCGTATCGATCGGGGCGAAATGACATGCCACTGGGACTTCTGCTGTTGATCGTGGTCGTGCTGTTGATGGTCGGGGCGATCCCGACTTGGCGCTACGGCACCGGCTGGGGGTATGGCCCGAGCGGGTTGTTGGGCTTCGTATTGATCGTGGTGCTCGTCCTGATGTTGCTCGGAAGGCGGTGACGCAGGATGCCGTCGTCCCTGACGGTTCACCGCAAGACGTCGCGCCGGCACGCTCGTGCCGGGCGTGACACCGTATCGAACCGTTCGAGCCGCGCACGCATCGGGCAGCGAGATCGATTGCGGATCGGTTCCCGCGACGGCGGGGTTCCACCCGTCTGAACGTTCCATGAATAGGAGAAGGCGAATGAATAAGGATCAGATCAAGGGAACCGTCGAGAACGTCAAAGGCGAGGTGAACGAAGCTGTCGGCAGGGTGAGGGGCAACACGAAGCGGAGGTCAAGGGCGTCACCCAGCAAGCGGCGGGCGAAGCGCGCAGGAATCCGGGCAGCGTGAAGGCCGCGCTCAAGAAATCCTGATGACGGGCGGGGCGCCGCGATTTCGTCATCGACCGTGCGGCGGCCCCTGCGATGGGCGGGTGAGGCGCAGGCTGTTCCGGATTCACTCCAGCAGCTTCAGCGCGCGCTCGCAGACGTTCACGACCGTGAAGCCATAGTCGTTCATCAGTTCGGCGCCCGGCGCCGACGCGCCGAAATACTCGACGCCGAGCATGTCGCCACGATCGCCGACATAGCGGTGCCAGCCTTGCGACACGCCGGCCTCGATCGCCAGCCGTGCGCCGACCGCGGGCGGCAGCACGGCGTCACGGTATGGGCGCGGCTGCGCATCGAACAATCTCCAGCAGGGTAGCGATACGACGCGAACCGCCAGACCGCGGGTCAGCAGTTCGGCGTGCGCCGCCAGCGCGAGCGTGACTTCCGAGCCTGTCGCGATCAGGATCAGCACGGGCGGATGGCCGTCGGGCGCGTCGGCCACGACATAGCCGCCCCGCCGCAGGCCTTCGGCCGGCGCGAACCGGAGTCGATCGATGACCGGCACGTTCTGGCGCGTCAGGATCAGCGCGGTCGGCCGTTCGCGGGCTTCCAGCGCGACGCGCCACGCCACGGCCGTCTCGTTCGCGTCGGCCGGGCGGATCACCAGCAGTCCCGGGATCGCACGCAGCCCGGCCAGCTGTTCGACCGGCTGGTGCGTCGCGCCGTCCTCGCCGACCGCGAGGCTGTCGTGCGTGAAGACGTAGACGACCTGCAGGTGCATCAGGGCAGCGAGCCGCATCGGCGGGCGCATGTAGTCGGAAAAGATCAAGAAGGTTGCGCCGAACGGCAGGAAGGCGCCGTGCGCGGCGAGACCGTTCAGGATGGCGCCCATCGCGTGCTCGCGCACGCCGAAATGCAGATTGCGACCGGCGCGGTGCCACCCGCCGCCGCTGGAGCCTTGCCGATCGAGCGCATCGGCGCCCGACGCCTCGAAATCACCGAGCCCGTTCAGCGCGGTGAAGGTGGACGGATCGAGATCGGCCGAACCGCCCGTCAGCGACGGCATGCGCGGCACGATGGCATTCAGCACCTTGCCCGACGCAACCCGCGTCGAGACGCCCACCGGGTCGGCCGCGAAGACCGGGATGTCGCGGTGCCAGCCATCGGGCAGCGTGCCGCGCACCATGTCCAGCAGCGCGTCGGCCAGTTCAGGGAACGCGCTCGCATAGGCCGCGAAGCGGGCGTTCCAGCGGCGCTCGCGCGCGAGCCCCTCCGGCAGCGCGCGGCGAAAATGCGCGAGCGCCAATTCAGGAACATGAAACGCGGGCTCGGATGGCCAGCCGAGGTTGTGCTTGGTCAGCAGCGTCTCGGCGTCGCCGAGCGGCGAGCCGTGCGCCTGGAACGTATCCTGCCGGTTGGGCGAACCGTAGCCGAGATGCGTGCGGACGAGAATCAACGACGGGCGCGCCGCGTCAGCGCGCGCACGGGCCAGCGCCGCGTCGATGGCGTTCAGGTCGTTACCGTCGCCGACGGTCTCGGTATGCCAGCCGTAGGCGTCGAACCGTCGGGCGCGATCCTCCGTAAAGGTGATCGCGGTGCCGGCGGACAGCGTGACGCGGTTGTCGTCATACAGGCAGATGAACTTGCCGAGCCGGAGATGGCCGGCGAGCGATGCCGCTTCCGCGGCGACGCCTTCCATCAGGTCGCCGTCGCTGACGAGCGCGTAGGTGCAGTGATCCACGATATCGAAGCCGGGCCGGTTGTAGCGCGCGGCCAGCTGCGCTTCCGCGACGGCCATGCCGACGGCGCTCGCGAAGCCCTGGCCCAGCGGGCCGGTGGTCATCTCGACGCCCGGCGTGAGGCCCCGCTCGGGATGACCGGGCGTGAGGCTGCCCGACTGGCGGAATCGTTCGATCTGATCCAGCGGCAGGTCGTAGCCGGTCAGGTGCAACAGGCTGTACAGCAGCGCCGAGCCGTGGCCCGCCGACAGGACGAAGCGGTCCCGGTCGAACCAGGACGGATTGGCCGGATGATGCCTGAGATGGCGCATCCACAGCACGTAGGCCATTGGCGCTGCACCCAGGGGCAGACCGGGATGGCCGCTGTCCGCTTTCTGTACGGCGTCGATCGATAAAAAGCGCAAAGTATCGACGCAGAGCGCGTCGAGTACCGGATCTGCGGTCGATGCAAAATCGCTCGATGTCATGCGGGGCCTCCGTGGCGTTCTGTCGGACCTTGCGCCGGGGCGAAGCGCCATGCGCAAAACGCTCCGCGCAGCCGCCTCGCCGAGGTTAGAGGGATTTGAGTCGCGTGACCTTGGTTCCCTGCAGCGATACGCCGGCCATCAGCCCGCTGTTGGTCAATACGAACGCATCGACCTGGTTGCTTGCGCTGCTCGTATCGATATCGCCGTTCGCGCCGACCTTCAGCACCGCCACCGACGCATCTCCGCCTGCCGACCAGCCGTCTACGCTGCGAAAGCGCGCGAGCGATTCCTCCGTCATGAACAGGAACACGATGGCCCGCGATTGCATGCCGGCCTGGAAGCCGATGGAGCCGGTGACCGTGCTGTAGTAACCGGTGGTCCTCCCGTCGACGCGCAGCGATCCCTCGCCATATTGACCGCCGACGATGAATCCGGCGTCGACGACGGACGGGAACGTCAGCACGCCGCGCGCCCGGTGAACGAGTTCGCGCGAGCCGTTGGCCGTGCCATACAGGCGTGTCAAGGTCGAATCGACGCCGGCGTCGATCGAGTGACGCTTGCCGGCCTGGCCGTTCTGGCTGTCGGACGTCGTCGTGGTCGTGCATCCGGCTGTTCCGAGACCGAGGGCGAGCACGGCCCCGGACGTGCTCCATAGGAATGTCCGTCTCTGCATGACGCCCTCCTGGGGCTTCGATGGAGTTCCAACGCTACGCCCATGCGATGCGCTAGGCGGTACGAAACCGTACAGATCGCGTGGCGGCGTCGATACGTCGCGTGCGTGTCACCCGCCGGCTCATCGAAGGCCACTCGCGGGCGGGCGGATGGGCGTGCTAATAGCGGCCGCGATCGTCGTGATACCCGTTGTCGTGGTGATGGTCGTCTCCACCGACGGGGACGAGCAAGCATGCGCCCAAGCTGGCGATCAGCGACAACGCGACCAGCAGTCGCAACAGCATTCGGTGTTTCATCTCTGTTCCTTTCGCGCGCGGACCGCGCAGGTCATGATTTCGGCGCGGAAGGCGAGATCGCGCGCCCGATTGCAGTCGTCGGTCAGGTGCCGGTCAACCTCAGGTCGGGCTCGACCAGGAATTGGGATTTCACCTGGTCGACGATGTAGACGACCACGCCGCTCGCGCGACGCGTTCTCGGCAAAAAATCGAACTCGGTCACATCGTCGTTCGTAGACGCAGGCCTCACGAGAAACACACGCATGCCGGATTTGAATACGTGATGCGAGGACAGGCGTTGATTGACCAGCTCGATGAACTGCCTGGCCGAGATGACGGGCATGAACGTGGACATGGAATTTCTCCTCCAAGGGCCGGCTGAACGTGTCGGGCGGCTGGGCCGCGTGACGATCGCATGGGACCGGGCAGTGCGACACACGGGCGTCAGAGGGTGTCGTGGGCTCTGGACGGTTCGCCGTTCGACCAATAGCCTTGCTTGCCGTAGAAAAGATGCAGCGCGATTTCATCGCTTCGATAGACGGTTTGCGAGTCATCGTATTTCGGGCTCCGCCGGATCGTGTCGCGGGTCAGCGCGGTCGACACCGTCTCCGTGCTTCCGTCCACCTCGTCGAGCCAGTCAGTGGCGATCAGCACCGTCTTGCTCGACAGCCACCGGTTGCCCGTGTCGATCGCCAGATAGCGGATCACCCATGTTTCATTGTCGTAGATGAAATCGGATACGCGGCCGACGCGCCCGGCGGGGGCCTCGAGCCGATAGCCCCGGATCTCGTCGGTGCTGCGCAGACGCGTATCCGTCAGCGCGTCGGCCCGTGTCGTGCGGGTGGGGCGCGAGTGGCCGGTTTCGGGATCCTGCGACGGTCCGGCCGGATCGAAATCCGGGTAGGCGCCCGCCCCCCACAGATTGGGCCCATCCCAGTAAGCCGGGTGGCCGTAGTAATGCCGGGATTCGATCTCGTGAAGACGGGATACCGGCTGGCGCGGGTCTGTACCGGGGCTGTCTTTCACCTGCTGCCGCGTCAGGTCGATATGCAGCGTGCTGGATCCGGCGCCGTTGCGCTTGATGGAATAGGGAGAAATCAGGACCTGCCTGTCGTGCGACCGGTCGCCCGTTTTGACGACGAGGTAGCGGATGCACCAATCGTCGACGTCGAAGTAGGCCTGGTTGAGGTGTCCGATATCGCCGTCTTTCGTGCGAACCGCGCCGCCTTGCAATTCCTTGAAACTTCGTAGCATGACGTTCTCTTCTGATCGATGCGCGGCATATCGCTGATTCAGCTGAACCACGTACCGTGCGGCGGCGTCCAGTCGTGTGTCCGCCGATGCGGAGCGGGCCGTACCGGTCTCGTTCAGGCAAACGGCGTGCAGTCTGGCGTCGTGTCGTCACGGATGTCCGGCATGCTTGATACGGTACAGGCGACGGACCGTCGATGCGGTACGAAACCGTACAGAGTGCGCGCCGGATCGGCGGGATCCGGCGACCGCGGCGCAGTCCGACGATCTGCACTGACATGGCTCCACGCAAGCAACGCGCGTCCCGGCAGCATGCCGGCGGGTCGCCTACATGCCCCATGTCGCGATCATGACGACGACGGCGATCAACATTATCGCGGTGGCGAGCCAGCCGACGGCGCTTAGCCAGCGCGCGATCACGAACTCGCCCATGACGTCGCGTCTGGAGGCCATCAGCAGGATCACCACCATCACCGGACCGGCGATGACCCCGTTGATGACCGCGCTCCAGAAAAGTGCGCGAATCGGATCGATCGAGGTGAAATTGAGCGCGACGCCCAACACGATCGCGATCGCGAGGATCATGTAGAAGCCGCGCGCCTTCAGCAGCGTACGGCCGAGTCCGATGCGCCAGTGCAGCGCCTCGGCGACGGCATAGGCGGCCGATCCCGCGAGAACCGGAACGGCGAGCAACCCGCACCCGACGATGCCCGCGGAAAACAGCAGGAACGCGAACTCTCCGGCCAGGGGGCGAAGCGCCTGCGCTGCGTCGGATGAGGTCTGGATTTGCGTCATCCCGTGCATGTTCAGGGTCGTAGCCGCAGTCAGGATGATGAAGAAGGCGATCAGATTGGAGAACGCCATCCCGACGTACGTATCGATCCTGATGCGCCGCAAGCTGCGACGCGCCTGTTCCGGCGCGCGCCGAAGCGGCTCTTCCCCGGGCGTCGCGCGCTGCTCTTCGACTTCCTGCGAGGCTTGCCAGAAGAACAGGTAGGGGCTGATGGTGGTGCCGAATACGGCGACGACGCCGATCGCGTAATGAACGTCGAGCGTGACGGACGGAACGAGCGTCTTATACAGAACGTGTTCCCAGGGGATCTTGACGATGAACGCCGTTGCGACATAGGCAAAGAGCGCGAGCGTCAGCGCTTTCAGAATCGGGGCGTAGCGGGGAAACGGCACGAATACCTGCAGTATCAGCGAGGTCGACCCGAAGGCGATCGCGTACCAGTGCGCGGGACCGCCGATCAGCAGCTTCAACGCCGCGCCCATCGCGCCGATGTCGGCGGCGATGTTGATCGTGTTCGCGACCAGCAGCAATGCGACGAGCCCATACAGCAGCCAGGGTGGATAGTGTTTCCGGATGTTGGCCGCTATCCCGTCGCCGGTGACGCGACCGATGTGCGCGCTGACCATCTGGATGCCGATCATCAGCGGGAATGTGACGATGGACGTCCACAGCATTCCGTATCCGAACGCCGCGCCGACCTGGGAATAGGTTGCGATGCCGCTCGGATCATCGTCGGCTGCGCCGGTAATCAGGCCCGGCCCGAGACTCTCCCACAGAGACTGGTTTTTCGACAGTGCAATAGGGTGCTTTTTCATGGCGGTTCCCCGGGAAGAAGGATCGGCTCACGGGCACGCGCCCGTCCTTCGAAGCACGATAGCGACGCGATGATTGCAAGTCGATCCTCTGGTGAACAGTGCGGCGCGGGACGGCTTGCCGGTCATGAAAGAGACATCCGCCGCGTCGCTCACGCGTAGCGCCGCATCAGCGGCGTGGCCGAGATGCCGTGCAGCACGATCGACAGCGCGATGATCGCCAGCACCCAGGGAACCAGCGGCAGCAGCTCCGCGTGCGGCCCTTGTTCGAGGGCCAGCATCAGGTAATACAGGGATCCCACGCCCCGAATGCCGAACCAACCGATCAAGCGGCGCTGGCGGTGCGATGCGCGCGAGCCGATCAACGCTACTCGGCTGGCGGCCGGCCGGATGACGAACAGCAGCGTGGCGACAACGGCTGTACAGATCCACGTCAGCATGTCGGCCCAATACCGCGAGACGAGGGCGCCGATCAGAAGGATCAGCACGGCCTCTGCAATGTGCTCCAGTTCGATCGTGAATCCCATCACTGATTCCGCGACGAACGCGTGGGCTTTGTCGGGATCGGTGGAAGTGGCTTCGACATCCTCGCTGTCCACGATGCCGAGCGTCGCCTTCGACGTCTTCTGGCCGCTCGATCGATGCTCGACGCGCCGCATCGCGACGCCCGCGGCGAACACGGCCAGAAACCCGTAGCCTTGAATGGCGAGCGCCGCGCCGTATGACAGCGCGATCACGCCGAGCGCGAAGAAGCCTTCGAGGCCGAGCGCCTGCCCGTGACGGCTGCGCAGGAACGCGACGAGCCGGGCAGTCGCGGAGCCGATCAGTCCGCCGGTCGTCACGCCCGCGACAATGCTCCACGCGATGCCGACGACGATGCTCCAGTGCAGGTTCGATGTCGCGCCGATTTGGCACAGGAGCAGGCCGAGCGCCGCGCATGGATAAGCGGTGCCGTCGTTGATTCCGCCTTCGGCGGAGAGCGAAAAGCGCACGACCTCGACGTCGCCGGCATCGCGCACGCCGACATCGTGAGCCAGCACGGGATCTGTCGGCGCGATTATCGCGCCCAGCAGCAACGCGACGCCGGGACTCAGATGGAGCGCGACCACGCCAAGAACGGCGATCGACGCGACGGTGAGGATCATCGCGACAAAGCCCAACCGAATCGGCACCATCCAGCGCCGATCGACGAGCGGGACGCGTAGTCTCAGGCCAATGGCGAACAGCGAGATCAGCAGGCCGATTTCGGCGGCGATGCGCAAATGCGTGACGTCGTCCGGTAGTGTCATCGACAGGAAGCCGATACCGGACGGCCCGATCAGAAAGCCGATCCCAAGATAAACCATGGCCGCGCTCAACGGCAGACGCTTGAGCGACGAGCCGATGAGCCCCATGAAAATGAGCAAAGCGCCAAAGATGAGGCATCCGATCGTTTCGGCCACGTTGAGTACCCTGCTGGATGACTGCGGACTCGCCGTGCTTCGCGTGCTTTCTTTGCGAAATGCAACACGCGGCATTGGTTCGCGCGCGTGCGTGGCCGGATGGTGATGTGCCCGCAGGATCACGTTTGCAGAGAGCAGGCCCGATGTCTGTCCGATGGCGGACAAAGGCGGATCAAGGGCCGCGCCCGGTCGATGCATCGCGGCTACGCGCGCATGCGACCGAGGCGGATGGGGAGATGCGGCTCAATGTACGGTACTGGGCAGAGCGGTGCGGCGCTTCGTCATAAGCTGCCTAGCGACTCTCGTGACATACGGAGTGCTTCCAGGACCCATTCGGACATCGAGCGAGAACGATGCTCTCGAGCGGCTCATTACCCGTATCACGCCATATGCCGCGCTCTGGCGAATTCGACTGGAATGGATTCAGGAATGTGACGGCCTGATTTCCTCGGCGCGTGCGCATCTCGTCCGCATCATCGCCATCATCCTCAACCCCGAGTGTCGAATGAGCAAGCGGGCCGCACATTGAGCGGGCCCGGCGTGCCGAACGATGCCGGAACGCGTTTCGCCTGGACGCGCGGCGGGCTCGGGAGTAGAGAATGTCGATATTCGCAATCCGTCGAGCAGACGCGGGCAGTCATCGGCTGTGCCGCGCGATCGGGAACCCGGCAGTGATCCACACGGGAGGCATGATGAAGCACACGCCGCCCGCCCCCCGCAGGATGCCTGTCAGTCCACTGGCGGGCCGTCCCGCGCCCTATGCGTTGTGTCGACGCCCCCCGGCTCGTGACCGCGTACTACACCGATATGCCGGATCCGGCCGTCCCGGCGCAGCGTGTGACGTTCGGCACGTCGGGCCACCGGGGCTCTGCGTGACCCGCAGCTTCAACGAGTGACATGTCTTCGCGATCACGCAGGCGATCTGCCGGTATCGATGTTTGCGCGGCATCGACGGTCCGTTGTTTCTCGGCATCGACACGCATGCACTTGCCGAACCGGTGCAGGCAAGCGTACTTGAAGTGCGGGCTGCCAATGGTGTCGTGGTCATGCTGGCGCCGCCGGGCGAATACACGCCGGCGCCGGCCGTTTCGCGCGCGATCCTGAAGTACAACCGCGGACGCAGTGCCGGATTCGCCAATGGAATTGTGGTGATGCCGTCGCGCAATCCACCGGACAGCGGCGGTATCAAATACAACCCGCCTACCGGCGGCCCGGCAGGAGAAGACATCACACGGTGGATCGACGCAGCGGCGAACGGCATGCTCGAAGCGGGACTCGCGGGGGTAAGCCGCGTCTCGTTATCGAAGGCACTGAATGCTGCAACGACACACCGGTGCAACTTCCTCGCCATGTATATCGATGACCTGACCGACGTCATGGGCTTTTTTTCGTCCGGACCGCGGCTTCGGCGCGCCGCGATCAACCGGCGACCGGGGCGACAGGCTGTCGCGGCAGCGCGTCGGCGAAGCGAGGCGCGGACGCTGCCGATGCCTGTCGGCGGCGGCGCTGTCGACTCGGCGCTCCGCATGTCGACCGGGCGCCTACCGGTGCGATCGTGTCCCGATCCCGGTGCGATCGCACGGCATTCGGCAAACACCGGGCAGCAGATTATCGAGGCGCATCGATCGCCTGATTCCGGCCAGCGGGGCATGAATGAGGCGCATCCCCATGGCTGCCGTCTCGCTCGCAACGGCTTGCGTCATGCATGCCAATGCATTTGTCGAGGAGGGCTGTACGCCGAATCCCGGGCAGCATGTCTTCGAGACAAAGTGCGCTTTGTGCCACGCGATCGATAAGACGAAGGGGACGATCGTCGGTCCGAATCTCTTCGGCGTGTTCGGGTGGCCGATCGGCAAGCTTCCCGCCTTTTCGTCCAGCAAGGCGCTCGCGGAATCCCCGGAAAAATGGGGTGAAAAAGAATGGGATCTCTTTCTCAAGGCGCTGTCGGCCCACAAGCCAGGAACGACGATGCCATTTACCCGAATCAAGAACGACGCGGAACGTGCGTCCACGATCTGCTACTTGAAGCAGCCGCGTTGATGCCGGGCGTTCCATGGGCGCGCCGGTTGCCGGCGCGGTCGCCTTGGTCGAATCGACGGCATCGACCGAGACGCATCGCACGATGTGCATCATGCGGGAGATGGCCGGATCGGTGCGCGTCGCGAGGCCGTGCGGCGGTGCGAAACCGTCCGGCCGCGGTCGCGGAACGGGCGGAACCGCGTTCGATCCGCAGCGGGAAAACCGATCCGGCGTGGTGGATGACACATGCAATCCGCTGGTATCCCGGCGGCATCACGACTTGTTTGTCTCGAAGCAGAAAATGAAGAACGCGATCTCGCGCAACACCTTGCGCTTCACGGCCTGGAGCGCCATCGGCGGCGGCCTCTTGGCTTACGTCACGCTCGGGCTGTTGTGGATCGTGACGGGATGGGATACCGGCATGGTATTCCGCGGCGGCGCCATGCTGGCCTTGTCGAACGAGACGCGCAGTGTGTTTCGCATGGGCCATGCTCACGGATGTGTTCGGGTTCTATCTGCCGTTCCTTGTGATTGGCGGCTATCTCTGGCGCGCCTTACAGGACGAGGCAGGGGCTTTGGGCAATATGGCGGCAATGGCCGTGGCGCTTTTCGTGACCGCCGGAATGTGCGGCGCGGTGATCCCGCTCGCCGCTATTCAACCTCTCTCGCTGGCGTACATACAGGGCGACGCGGCGGAAAAAGCCGCCGCCACAGCGTGGGAAACCCCGTTGCGAACGAGGCGCAACGAGAACTGTGGTGGACGGTTTTCGTTTTTTGGGCCGTGACTGTCGGAAACCTGTTGAAGCGGGCGGAGTGGGGCGCGGCAATCCTGCTGCAGGCCATCGGCTTGTTTGTCGGCTGGTTCTTTCTGTCTGGATTTTTACCGGAATTCACCCTGTTCGCAGACGGTATCGAGATGCTGGTCGTGGCCCTGCCGTCGTTGTGGATGATTCTGTTTGGCCGGCAATTGTTGCGCCAACCGCAAGCGCTTGCGCAGCCGGCGCTGTAATCACGGAGCCCGGTCCGGACCCGCGTGGATCTTGCTGAACGCGGTTGTGCCCGGGATGGATCGACAGCCTATTCTGTTTTCACGGGAGGGGGTGCTTGCGCCGTCAGCGGGACATGATCGCGGTCCGGTGCCGGTGGCCGAAGGCGTCGCCGTCGCAATGACGAACGAGTGGCCCGATGGAAGTTCATTTGCGATCAATCCGTGTGCCGGGATGATCTGGCTGGCTCGATTATATCGAGGTCTATTTCAAGATTAATTGAGGGGTATATTTTTTCATGATTCGATCGTATCAATAAGAAATGGCGAGGGCTAACTTAATTCAAATCAAGGTTTCCCAATATGAATCGATAGAACGGAAGACATGGAGATGAAATTGCCGGCAGCCCAGGGTGGGCCTTTGCCGCCGGGGTTGAGCGGCGTCCGGGGTGATCCGGTGTGAACGAATGAGTGTGTAATTTTTTAGTTTTTGTTCCAGAAATTAATTATTTAATTTGAGGTTTGTACTATCAACGCCTGGTTGGATTTTTAATTTATGTTTGGCATGATGATGCCGATAACGGATGGGTCGGCCGAGCCGCGTGACCGACCCGATGCAAGACCGTTTCATTGGCGATGCCGGGCGCGCGACCGGTTCGAGACGCCAGATCGTGTGCGCGCAAACGTTGTATCGGCCGTGGGCCGACGTCGCGGTCTGGATGCGGGTCCGGAGCGTTTGCGTTCGTCCCACGTGAAAATCAACCCAGAGCAGGAGAATGCATGCGCTATACGAAGAGGATCCTGGCACTGCTGCTGTGCTTCGCCGTGCTCCCGGAAAAATCCAAGCGCGAGTTTTTGTTGAAGATGAACGAATTCATGGTGATGTCGCCGCTGCAGCGGCGACGCGCGATGCAGGAGTGGCAGCAGACCACCGACACGCAGTCGCTCGACCGAAGCGTCGGCGCGCTGAAGTCGCATTGATCGCATTGATTCGCGCGCCGGCGCATCGAAGTCCCGCGCGTGTTCAGCCGGCTCGTTGCGGGCCGGTCACCACGACCGTCATCGGCCGGTCGAGATGCGTGAAATGCCCGACCGCCCGAAATCCTGCCCGCAGGCTGGCCCGCATCGAGGCCTGATTGTCATCACGGATGAACGACACGCCTTCCCGGTCCGGAAGGCGTTGTTGCACTTCGTCCAGCAACAGCCGCGCGAGGCCGCTGCCGCGTTCGTCGGCGGCAACGCAGATCGGGCCGCACACATAGGCGTCGTCCGCGCCCGGATAGGCGCCGAACATCGCGCGGATCACCGGCACGTCCGCGTACGTCCGGCGCGAAGCCGTCACCAGGAAACCCGTCACGTCGCCGCCTCGGCGCGCGACGATGAACGGCATGTCGGCGATCAACTGCACGAGCTTGTCGCGCGCGAAATTGACCGACAGCATGCCGCCCTGTTCGGGTTGGTTGGCGGCCTGCAGCGCGAGAATGCCGTCGAGGTCGTCGGGCGTGGCGATGCCGATCGAAACGGGAAGGGGTTCGGTCATGGTGGGAGCGTCCTGTCTGTCGATGAAGGAAAGCGGGCGGCGGGCGGGCGACGCGTCGAGCGGCGCGGGGCGGCCAAAGCGCGGCATCTTAGTCGGTTCGGCGCGGGCCGGCTTTGCAGACGGACGTGGGTCGATGAACAGTGAAAATGATTGTTTCGGGCGCTCTGGGGGGCGTATCGATTGACGGATGTTTGAAAGATTTTCTCGCCACCGCGACAGGGTGGTTTAGAAGGTTTTCTCCAGCGCGGACGGCGTAGCGGGCCCACGCTGCGCGCCGGCCGCGCACCCGTCAACGCGCGCCGTCGTCGCGGCTCGCGCGGCGCAGCGCGTCGAGATCGAGGATCTCGACGGCGCCGACCTGGAGCCGCACGATGCCGCGCGCCGCGAGGTCCTTCAGCAACTGGTTGGTGGTCTGCCGGGTCAGCGACAGCAGCGACGCGAGCCGTTCCTGCGACAGCGCGATGCGCGTATGGCCGACGCTGATCCCGCCGTAGCCCTCCGCGATCAGCAGCAACCGGGTCGCCAGCCGGCGCGTGGCCGGCATCAGGCTCATCGCCTCCACCGTGATGAACGACAGGCGCAGCTTTTGCGCCATCAAGAGCGCAAAATGGCGCCAGTAATGCGGCTCCCGTTCCAGCAGCGCCCGCAGCTCGGCTTGCGGCAAGTGCATCAGCAGGGTGCGTTCGGTCGCGATCGCATCGTGGGTGCGCGGCAGCCCGTCGAACAGCGAGATCTCGCCGAGCCAGGTGATCGGCTCGGCAATCGTCAGCAGCGCTTCCTTGCCGCTCGCGTCGACCGCGCCGATCGTCAGGCCGCCCGCCAGCACCGCGTACAAGCCGCAGGGCGGATCGCCGCGGCGGAACAGCGCCTGCCCCGCTTCGAGCGCGCGCGGCGCGGCCAGCGCGAGCAGCTGTTCGCGCAGTGCGGCGGGCAGCTCGACGAACCAGGGGCTGGCGTCGAGCTGCGGCCGGTGGGAGGCGAACGGCGACGTCATGGCGGGTGTCGGGTAGTTGACAGAGGGCGGGCGCCGGGACAGGCATGATAGCGCTCAACAACGGACGCAACCACGGAGAGAGACGCCATGAAAACCCTGGTCGATCATCTGGCCCAGTACGCGGCCTATCATCGCGACGCGCGCAACATCGTCACCCACCTGGCCGGCATTCCGATGATCGTGGTCGCGGTCAGCGTGCTGTTGTCGCGCCCGCTGTTCGGCTTCGCGGGCCCGTTCGCGCTCACGCCCGCCTTGCTGCTGATGGCGGCGTTCGCGTGCTTCTACCTGCGGCTCGACCTGCGCTTCGGCCTGGCGATGAGCGTGCTGCTCGCGCTCGCGCTGTGGGCCGGCCAGGCGCTCGCCGCGCAGCCGACCGGCGTATGGCTCGGCGCGGGCGCGGGCCTGTTCGTCGTCGGCTGGATCATCCAGTTCGTCGGGCATTACTACGAGGGGCGCAAGCCGGCCTTCGTCGACGATCTCGTCGGCCTGATGGTCGGTCCGCTGTTCGTCGTGGCGGAAGTGGTGTTCTTCATCGGCTGGCGGCCCGAGGTGCGGACGGAAGTCGAACGGCGCGCAGGGCCGGTGCACGGCGGCGCGCACGACGCGCGCGCCTGACGCGTGGCGACGGAGGCGCCCATCGGCGTCTACGGCGCCGGCGCGATCGGCTGCTATCTCGGCGGCCGGCTGCTCGCGGGCGGGGCCGACGTGACGCTGGTCGGCCGTGCGCGGATCGGCGCCGCGCTGGGTGAGCAGGGGCTCGCGCTGTCCGATCATCGCGGCCGCTCGGCGCGCGTGCCGCCCGAGCGGATCCGGTTCGCGACCGAGGCGGCCGCGCTCGCGGACGCCGCGCTCGTGCTCGTGACGGTCAAGTCGGCGGCCACGCCCGAGGCGGCCGCCGCGCTCGCGCCGGTGCTGCGGCGCGACGCCGTCGTGATCAGCTTCCAGAACGGGCTCGGCAACGCCGACCGGCTCGCGGCGGCGATGTCCGGCCGCACGGTGCTGGCCGGCATGGTGCCGTTCAATGTCGTCGCGCGCGGGCCGGGCGCATTTCACCAGGGATCGGCGGGCGCGCTCGAAGTGGCCGCCGCGCCCGCGCTGCGGCGCTTCATGCCGGCCTTCGCGCGCGCCGGCCTGCCGCTTCGCACGCGGGCGGACCTGCGCCCGGTGCAGTGGGCGAAGCTGCTGTTCAATCTCAACAACGCGATCAATGCGCTCGCCGATTTGCCGCTGCGGGACGAGCTTGCGCAGCGCAGCTACCGGCGCTGTCTCGCGCTCGCGCAGCGCGAGGCGCTCGACGTGTTCGCGCGGCTGCGCATGCGCCCCGCGCGTCTCACGCCGCTGCCGGCCGCCTGGCTGCCGGCGCTGCTGGCGTCGCCCGATGCGCTGTTTACGCGGCTTGCCGGCCGGATGCTCGCGATCGATCCACTGGCCCGTTCGTCGATGGCCGACGATCTGGCCGCCGGCCGGCCGACCGAGGTCGAATGGATCAATGGAGAAATCGTGCGGCTCGCGCGCGAGGCCGGCTGCGCGGCCCCGGTCAATCAGCGCCTGTGCGCGCTCGTGCACGCGGCGGAGGCCGCCCGGACGCGGCCCGCCTGGCGCGGCGCCGAGCTGCTCGACGCGCTGCGCGCGGCCGGCGAGGCGCGGCGGCCCGCCTGAACCGCGGCGACGGGATACGATGTCGGGGTGCCTATTCCGATCACCACGCCGACCAGGGGCCCGGATGGATTCCACCACGCTGCACGCATACGATCAGTTCGCCGACGACTACGCGCGCGAATGGGCCGACCAGCCGCCGCCCGACGACATGTACAGGCTGCTCGAGCGCTATTTCACGCCCGGCCCGACGGCGGACGTCGGTTGCGGCGCGGGGCGCGACACGGGCTGGCTCGCCGCGCGCGGCTTCGAGGCGATCGGCTACGACGGCAGCGCGGCGCTCGTGGCGGCCGCGCGTCGCGCGCATCCGCGCCTGCGTTTCGAGCAGGCCTTGCTGCCGGCCTTGTCCGGGGTGCCGTCGCGCGCGTTTCGCAACGTTTTGTGCGAGACCGTGATCATGCATCTCGCGGCGGAGGAGATCGACGCGGCGGTGGCGCGGCTCGTCGAGCTGCTGCTGCCGGGCGGCGTGCTGTACCTGAGCTGGCGCGTGACCGAGGGCGAATCGCTGCGCGATGCGCGCGGCCGGCTGTACGCGGCGTTCGACGCGCAGCAGGTGCGCGCCGCGCTCGGCGACGGGATGACGGTGCTGTTCGACGCGGCGGCGCAAAGCGCGTCGTCGGGCCGGCGCGTGCACCGGCTGATCGCGCGCCGCGCGGCCTGACGCGCGTCAGACGCGATCCGCGGTGGCTTCCCAGTTGATGTCGACGCACATCACGAGCATGCCCTGGGCGGTGGCCGTCGCGATCGAGGCGGTCACGCACAGGTGGGCTTCGTTGATCGACAGGTAGGGCGGCGTCAGGTGTACGCGGCCGGGCACCCGCATCGCCTGGATGAAGTACGGCCGCCGCTCCCAACTCGCGCCCTCGGAATGCAGCAACGGCCGGAAGCGCTTCGCGCGCTGCGAGACATGGCCGCGCGGCAGCACGTTGTCGCCGATCTGGCGGCCCGACGAGTCGAGCAGGAAGCAGCGCGCCGTTTCGGGCAGCGCGAGCAGCGCAACGGCCGCGTGCGCGACGTCCTGGCCCTCGCGCAGCAGCGCGCTCGCCTGAGCGAGCGCCGTGACGTAGGGCGCGAGCCGCGCCGCCTGGGTGCGCTCGCGCTCGGCGACGCGCAGCCGCAGCGCGGCCGACAGCGTATCCATCGAGCCGGCCGCGGCCTGCGGTTGGACCGGATCGACGCTCGGCCCGGCGAAATACGTGCCCTGCACGAAATCGACGTCGCATTCGAGCGCGATCAGCGCCTCGCGCTCGGTGCTCAGACCCCCCATCAGCACCAGCTGGCCGGATTCGTGCAGCAGCGACACGAGCCCGGGCAGCACGCGTTCGAGGTGGGAGTGTTCGCTTGCCTGCGCGAGGATGCCGCGGTCGAGCGTGACGATGTCGGGATGCAGGTGCCACACGCGGTCGATGTTCGAATGCTTCGCGCCGAAGCCGCCGAGCGCGATCAGGAAGCCGGCCTTGCGCAGGCCGTCGACGATCGCCGCGAAGCGCGGCGTCTCGCCGCCCGCCTGTTCGGGCACTTCCAGCACGACGCGCTGCGGCGGCAGGCCGAGCGCCTTGAGGTTCGCCAGCACGGCGTCGCCGTACACGGTGTCCATCAACGCGGCCGGATGCAGGCTCAGGAAGAGCCATTCGTCGTGGCTGTCGAACGCGTGGAAGTTGCCGAGATGCAGCGATTCGGCGAGCCTGCCGAGTTCGAGCAGGTCGCCGCGCCGCGCGGCCTGCGTGAATACCTCGTGAGACGGCACCTGGCGTTCGTCGGCGTCCTGCGCGCGCAGCGACGCGTGATAGCCGATCGCACGGCGGTGCGACACCGAGAAGACCGGCTGGAACACGCTGAACACGGTGTAGTCGCCGTACAGCACGGTGCGCCGGTTGCCGTCGTCGCCCGCGACCGGGCGCGGGGGCTGAAAGCCAGGGGGATCGATGTCGATCATGCTCATGATGTCGGCCGGTGAGAGGCTGTCAGTTTACCCACAGAATATAGACCAGCAAGATTCATGCGCAAAAAAGCCGGGGGCGGCGGGAACCCGCCGCCCCGCCTGCATGCGTGGCCTGCACCGTGCCGGTGCGCGGCGCGCCACGGCGGCGCGCGATTCCGCTAGGTGCGCTCGGACGGGTCGGTCTTGCGCGCCGCGCCGCGGATATCGGGCGCGAGCTGGGCGAAGATCCACGCCGAGGCGGCCGTGATCAGGCCGACGCACAGGAAGGTAGCGTGGAACGCGGGCAGCGCGTGGTTCGGCGCGGCCGGCCGGATCATCCCGGTGAAGGTCGCGAGCAGCGCGCCCGCGACCGTCACACCGAGGCTCATCGACAGCATCTGCACGAGCGAGAACAGGCTGTTGCCGCTGCTCGCGCCGCCCGTGCCGAGGTCCTTCAGCGTCAGCGTGTTCATCGCCGTGAACTGCATCGAGTTGAAGCCGCCGAACAGCGCGAGCTGCGCGACCTTGAGCCACAGCGGCGTCGTGTCGCCGATCAGCGCGAAGCTCGCCATCATCAGGCCGACCATCACGGTGTTCGCGAGCAGCACCTTGCGGTAGCCGTGGCGGGTGATGAGCCGCGTGATGATGCGCTTCGAGAACATCCCGGCCGCGGCGACGGGCAGCATCATCAGCCCCGCGTCGAACGCGCTGTAGCCGAGGCTCACCTGCAGCAGCAGCGGGATCAGGTAGGGCATCGCGCCGCTGCCGATCCGCGCGAACAGGTTGCCGAGCAGGCCGACGCTGAAGGTGTGGATGCGGAACAGGTCGAGCGAGAAGATCGGCTGCGGCGCGCGCACCGCGTAGAGGCCGTATGCGACGAAGCAGGCGAGGCTCAGGATCAGCAGCACGAGCACGGCCGCGTGCTGCATGCCGAGATCGGCGAGGCCGTCGAGCGACAGCGAGAGCGCGACCATGCCGATCGTCAGCAGCAGGTAGCCCTTGAGATCGAAGCGGCCGGCGGCCGGATTGCGCGAGTCGGTCATCGAATAGTAGGTGGCGATGCAGCCGGCCACGCCGACCGGCACGTTGATCAGGAAGATCCAGTGCCACGACGCGACCTTGACGAGCCAGCCGCCGAGCGTCGGCCCGATCAGCGGGCCGATCATGCCGGGAATCGCGACGAACGACAGCGCGGGCAGGTAGCGCTCGGCCGGGAACGTGCGCAGCACCGCGAGCCGGCCGACGGGCAGCAGCATCGCGCCGCCGATGCCCTGGATCACGCGGAACGCGACCAGTTGCGGCAGCGTGTGGGCGTTCGCGCACAGCAGCGAGCCGAGCGCGAAAACCAGGATCGCGCTGAAAAACACCCGGCGGGTGCCGAGCCGGTCTGCGAGCCAGCCCGACACCGGGATCATCACCGCCATCGTCAGCGAGTACGCGACCACCACCGACTGCATGCGCAGCGGCGATTCCCCGAGGCTGGCCGCCATCGACGGCAACGCGGTGTTGACGATCGTCGCGTCGAGGGTCTGCATGAAGAAGCCGGTGGCGACGAGCCACAGCATCACGGTGAGCGATTTTTCGCTGGGGGCGGGGGAGGCGGGCGATGGCATGGGTGTCGGGTGGGGCGCGGAAGCAGCCGACATTGTAGGGAAAGCGCCCGCGATACGCAGGCGGCTCGGCTGTGTCTGGCCAGTTGCCAGTACAGTTTGGGGGAAAGTGTCAGGAAGTGTGCATGGGCAGTGTCGTGCCATCGTTTTGATAATGGACGCTGACCGCTATTCCCGCCGCTTTTGCCCAGGAGGCCCCATGCGTGAGATTCGTACCTATGCGTTCGAGCCCGGCGAGCCGGCCACGCGATGGCGCGCGCGGCATCCGGCGCGGCTCGTCGTCGCGACGGGCGAGGTGTGGCTGACGATCGAGGGCCGCCTGGACGACCACTGGCTCGCGGCCGGGCAGTCTTTCGACCTGCCGACGCGCACCCCGGTCTGGATCGGCGTCGGCAGGATCGGCGCGCGGGTCCAGTTCGAAAGCGTCGTGGCAGCGTCCGCGCGGCCGCCGTACGACGGATGGGCGCGGCGCGGGCGGCGCGCGGTTCAGGTCGCCGCGTCGGCGCCGATATAGCGCGCCCGCGGGCGGATCAGCCCGCCATCGGTCTGCTGCTCGATCGCGTGCGCGATCCAGCCGACCACCCGGCCCGCCGCGAACAACACGAAGGCCGCGTCGGGCGGCAGCGCCAGCGTGCGCTCGATCAGCGCGAGCGCGAAATCGATGGTCGGCCGCAGCGTCGTGGCGGTTTCGACCGAGGCGGCGAGCGCCAGCGCGTCGCGCAGCGGCGCATGCGCGTCGAAGTGCGCGCGCAGGGCGTCGGTGAGGTGGGCCGCGCGCGGGTCGCCTTGCGGATACAGCGGATGGTCGAAGCCGGCCAGCAGCGTGCGGCCGCCCGTCGTGCGTTCGTCGTGCGCGAGCCGCTCGGCCAGATAGCGATCGGGATCGTCGGCGCGCGCCGCCTCGTCGAGCAGGACGGTGACCCGGCGCGTCTCGCCGCCGTGTCGCGGTCCCGCGAGCGCGGCCAGGCCGCCCGCGATCGCGCCGTACAGATGCGCGCCGGTCGAGGCGATGCAGCGCACGGCGAAGGTCGACGGATTGAGTTCGTGATCCGCGCACAGCACGAGCGCCATGCGCAGCAGATCGACGCCGTGCGGGTCGCGCACGTCCCAGGCTTCGGCCAGCTGAAGATGGATCGGCGCGCGCGACGGCGTCGCGCCCGCGAGCGCGGCGGCGGTCGTGCGCATCAGCGCGCACGCGGTATCGAGCCGGCCCTCGGCGTGTTGCGCGGGCGCGTGCGGCAGGGTCGCGGCGGCGGCGGGCAGCAGCACCAGCGCCCGTTCGAGCGGCGCCAGCGCGCGCCAGCGGTGCATCCATTCCGCCCAGGGTGGATCCGCGGCCGCATCGGGCGCGGCGGCGCGCGCGATGCGCTCCGGCGCGCAGTCCCACAACAGCGCGGCGACCTCCTCGAGCGTCGCGGTCGTCGCGAGCGCGAGCGCGTCGTGGCCGCGATAGCGCAGCGCGCCGTCGGCGATCTGCGTGATGCGCGATTCGAGCACCGGGACGCCCCAGGCGAGCGAGCGTTCCGCGACCTTGCCCGCGCGTTTCGCGTCGGCGCGGCGGCGCGCGAGCAGACGGACTTCCGCGCCGTCGTAGCTGTGCCGCCGGTTCGCGCCGTCGGGCAGCGACTGCAGCAGACCGCGGCTCACGTAGGCGTACAGGGTCGGCAGGCTGACGCCGAGCAGTTGCGCGGCTTCGGTCGCGGACAGGCGGGACATGGCGGCTCCTGGCGAGGCGTGGGGCGCCCGGTCGGCACCCGGAACGCCGTCGCTCCGTGACGCGGATCGGGAGCGGCGGCGGCTGGCTCGCATTCTAGGCGGGGTGCGGTGGTTTTGCGCCTTGCGCGCCTTACTTGCGCAACTCGACGACGAAATCGTAGTAGTCGTTGCGGCAGTAGGTGTCGGTCAGCTCGATGGCGCGCTGATCGGCGGTGTAACCAATCCGCGTGATCAGCAGCAGCGCGTCGTGCGTCTCGATACCCATCTGGCGTGCGATCTCCTCGCTCGCGTTGACCGCCCGAAAATGCTGGAGCGCGCGCACGATCGGCGTGCCGCGCTGTTCCAGATAGCTGTACAGCGAATCGGTGATCGCGTGCGGGTCGGGAATGATGGTGGCGGGAAAGGTCGAGTTCTCGACGGCCATCACGATGTCGTCGGCGAGCCGCAGCCGCTTGAGCCGCGTCACCGAGGCGGCGGGCGACAAGCCGAGCTGGATCACCTCGTCGCGGTTGGCCGGCTGGATATCGCGTGCGAGCCATTGCGAGCCCGGCGTGAAGCCGCGCCGCTTGAGCATCTCGCTGAAGCTCGACAGCCGCGACAGCGGATCCTCGTAGCGCGGCTGGATGAAGTTGCCGGCGCCCTGGGTGCGGCGGATCAGGCCTTGCTCGACCAGCAGCGCGATGGCCTTGCGCGCGGTGATGCGCGAGACGCCCAGCGCTTCCGACAACAGCCGCTCCGAGGGCAGCGCCTCGCCGGCCGCCCAGCGGTTGTCGTGGATCGCGTCGCCGAGCTTGCGGGCGAGCTGCAGGTAGAGCGGCGTATCGTTGTCCGGGTCGGGCCGCAGGTCGGACCAGCGGTCTTCCTTCGATGGCTTCATGGAATGGGCGTCTGAAACAGTATTGTCATTTTAAGTCATCGTACGAGCCGGACGTATCCGGTATTTTGTGGCGGGATGCGCCGCGCGGGCCGTGGTTGTGCGATCTGTGTGCGGCCGGATACACTGGCGGGCGGCGCGTGGTGCGCAGGACAGGCGAGGGGACGGCGAATGACGGATGAAATCGGCACGGTGGCGTTGCCCGACGGCGAACACATTCCGAGACTGGGCCAGGGCACCTGGGAAATGGGCGAGCGCCCGGCGCGGCGCGCGGACGAAACGGCCGCGCTGCGCGCAGGCGTGGCGCTCGGCATGTCCGTGATCGACACCGCCGAGATGTACGGCGACGGCGCGACCGAAACGTTCCTCGGCACCGCGCTCGCGGGCCTGCGCGACGACGTGTTCCTGGTCAGCAAGGTCTATCCGCATCATGCCGGCCGTCGGAGCGTGGTCGCCGCGTGCGAGGCGAGCCTCGCGCGTCTGCGGACCGACCGCATCGATCTGTATCTGCTGCACTGGCGCGGGACGGTGCCGCTCGCGGAAACGGTCGCGGGCTTCGAGGCGCTGCGCGCGGCGGGCAAGATCCGCCACTGGGGCGTGAGCAACTTCGATACCGACGACATGCGCGAGCTGGTCGCCGAGGCGGGCGGCGGCGCATGCGCGACGAACCAGATTCTCTACAACGTGGCGCGCCGCGGCCCGGAGTTCGACCTGCTGCCCTGGCTCGCCCAGCGGCGCATGCCGGCGATGGCCTACAGCCCGGTCGACCACGCGCGTCTGCCAGCGCACTCGGTGCTTGCCGAGATCGCGCGCGAGCGTGGGGTGTCGGCGATGCGGGTCGCGCTCGCCTGGGTTCTGCGACGGCCCGGCGTATTCGCGATTCCGAAGGCGGCGCGCCTCGAGCACGTGCGCGACAATCACGCGGCGCTCGCCTTCGCGTTCAGCGACGACGAGCTGGCGCGGCTCGACGCGCAGTTTGCCGCGCCGCGCCGCAAGCGGCCGCTGGAGATGCTGTAGCGTCACCGCCTGGGGCGCGCGGCCGCGCTTCAGTGATTGCCGTTGCCGTTCCCGCCGCCGCCGCGTCCGCCGGGGCCCATGCCGCCGCCGCGTCCGCCCGGTCCCATGCCGCCCGCGCCGCGTCCGCCGGCGCCCAGGCCGCCTATGCCGCCGACCGCGCCCACGGCGCCCGGACCGCCGAGTCCGTGACCGGCCGCGCCGCTCGGCCCGGCGCCGTGGCTGCCGCAGCCGCAACTGGACGTGCCGCTCGAGGAACTGCCGCTCGTGGAGCCGCCGCTGGAGGAACCGCTGCCGGACGTGCTGCCACCCGAGGAGCTGCCGCTGGAAGACCCCGCGCTCGACGATCCGCCTCCGGATGAACTGCCGCCGCGCCCGCCGCCGCTGCTGCCGCCCAGGCCGCCTTGCGCGCCAACGGCGCCGCCGCTGGAACTGCCGCTCGAACCGTGTCCGCCGCCGCTGCCGCTGCTGCCGCCGTTACCCCCGCCGCCGCCGCCGCCCGCGCCCCGGCCCTGGCCCCGGCACGAGATGGGATCGCCGGAGCAGTTGTGCGGCGTGAACAGCGTCTGCGCATCCTGCTCGGGCGTCGACGGACTTGCATCGGAGTTCTGAGCAACCTGGATCGGCGCGGCCAGTTCCGGCTGCGCGATCTGCTGAAGTGCGATGAACCAGGCCGGGATCACGTCGTTCGCTGACTGCGCGAATACCGGCACCGCCGCGCAGCAGGCCAGCGCGCCGAGCGCACCGAGTGCGAGCAGGGCGCGTGGCCGTCGCGTGGCGGCGTTGTCGCGTTTCCGTCTGTAGATGTCCATGATCATCGGCCTCCCGAAGCGCGCGATCCCCCGTCACCGCGGTGCTTCACCGTTGCGCTATGTGTGGAGTCCGTATCGTCGTGTCGGTCCAGGTCCTGCTGATCGCAGCGACCCTTGAGCCGGATCTGCCGGGCTTGTCAGGGATAGCGCCGCACGGGCCTCTCGCCCGGCGCATGCCGTGATGCGAGCGATAAACGTGCCATCGGCCGCGCAGCCGCGCGCCGTATGGGCCGCGCACGTCCGCCCGGCGCGCGCGGCCGGTCAAACGACGAAAGGTGTATCAGAAGTGAAACGGGCTCAAGCAGCCGGTAAGAGTGTCAATCGGCTTGGATGCAAACACGGGGGCTGCGCGACGACGTACGGGGGCCTGGCGGTGCAAGCCGGGCAGGGCGCGCGTCGCCACGCCGGTCGTCGACCCGGAAAAAACGGCCTGCCCGTTGCCGGGCAGGCCGTCGTGGGCGGCATGGCCGCCGCGCGTCGCCGAGGATTACCGGCGGTTGCCCTGCTTGGCGTTGATCACCGCTTCCGACACGTTGTTCGGCGTTTCCGCGTAGTGCTTGAACTCCATCGTGTAGGTTGCGCGGCCCTGCGTCGCCGAGCGCAGCGAGGTCGAGTAGCCGAACATTTCCGCGAGCGGCACTTCGGCGCGCACGACCTTGCCGCCGCCGCCTGCGATGTCGTCCATGCCCTGTACGATGCCGCGCCGGCTCGACAGGTCGCCCATCACGTTGCCCATGAAGTCTTCCGGCGTTTCCACCTCGACGGCCATCATGGGTTCGAGCAGCACCGGCTTCGCGCGCCGCATCGCTTCCTTGAAGGCCATCGAGCCGGCCATGCGGAATGCGTTCTCGTTCGAGTCGACGTCGTGGTACGAACCGAAGATCAGGTGCACCTTCACGTCGACGACCGGATAGCCCGCGAGCACGCCCGATTTCAGCGTGTCCTGGATGCCCTTGTCGACGGCCGGGATGAATTCGCGCGGAATCACGCCGCCCTTGATCTCGTCGAGGAACTCGTAGCCCTTGCCCGGGTTCGGCTCGAGCTTGACGACCGCGTGCCCGTACTGGCCGCGCCCGCCCGACTGCTTGACGAACTTGCCCTCGACATCGTCGGCGACCGTGCGCACCGTTTCGCGGTACGCGACCTGCGGCTTGCCCACCGTCGCCTCGACGCCGAACTCGCGCTTCATCCGGTCGACCAGGATTTCGAGGTGCAGCTCGCCCATCCCCGAGATGATCGTCTGGCCGGACTCTTCGTCGGTCTGCACGCGGAACGACGGGTCTTCCTGCGCGAGACGGTTCAGCGCGAGGCCCATCTTTTCCTGGTCGGCCTTGGTCTTCGGCTCGACCGCCTGCGAGATCACCGGCTCCGGGAATTCCATGCGCTCGAGGATGATCGGCGCGGACGGATCGCACAGCGTGTCGCCCGTGGTGGCTTCCTTGAGGCCGACCGCCGCCGCGATGTCGCCCGCGCGCACCTCCTTGATTTCCTTGCGCTCGTTCGCGTGCATCTGCAGGATCCGGCCGAGCCGCTCCTTCTTGTCCTTCACGGCGTTGAGCACGGTGTCGCCCGATTCGACGACGCCCGAGTACACGCGGAAAAAGATCAGCTGGCCGACGAACGGGTCGGTCATGATCTTGAACGCGAGCGCGGAGAACGGCTCGTCATCGCTCGGATGGCGTTCCGCTGCCTTGTCGTGGAGGTCGTGGCCGAGGATCGCGGGCACGTCGACGGGCGACGGCAGGTAGTCGATCACGGCGTCGAGCATCGCCTGCACGCCCTTGTTCTTGAACGCGCTGCCGCACAGCATCGGCACGATCTCGTTGGCGACCGTGCGCTTGCGCAGCGCGGCCTTGATCTCGTCCTCGGTCAGCGAGTCGTGGTCGGTCAGGTATTTCTCGAGCAGTTCCTCGCTCGCTTCGGCGGCGGCCTCGACCATCTTGTCGTGCCACTCGCGCGCCAGCTCGACGAGATTCGCGGGAATCTCCTCGTAGCTGAACTTGACGCCCTGGCTCTCGTCGTCCCAGAGGATCGCCTTCATCTTCACGAGATCGACCACGCCCTGGAAGTGCTCCTCCGCGCCGATCGGAATCTGGATCGGCACGGCGACGCCCTTCAGGCGCTCGCCGATCTGCCGCTGCACACGGAAGAAGTCCGCGCCGACGCGGTCCATCTTGTTGACGAACGCGATGCGCGGCACCTTGTACTTGTTCGCCTGGCGCCACACCGTTTCCGACTGCGGCTGCACGCCGCCGACCGAGTCGTAGACCATGCACGCGCCGTCGAGCACGCGCATCGAGCGCTCGACCTCGATCGTGAAGTCGACGTGCCCGGGGGTGTCGATGATGTTGATGCGGTGCTCGGGATAGTTGCCGGCCATGCCCTTCCAGAACGCGGTGGTCGCCGCGGAGGTGATCGTGATCCCGCGTTCCTGTTCCTGCTCCATCCAGTCCATCGTGGCCGCGCCGTCGTGCACCTCGCCGATCTTGTGGCTCACGCCGGTGTAAAACAGGATGCGCTCGGTGGTCGTGGTCTTGCCGGCGTCGATGTGAGCGCTGATGCCGATGTTCCTGTAGCGCTCGATGGGGGTTTTGCGAGGCACGTTGAACCTCCTTGGGTTCGGGACGGATGTGGCCCGCCGCCGCGGCGGACCGGTTGGGTTTTGCAACGAGACTTAAAGCATAGCGTGTGCGCGTGGCTTTTGCAGATGCGGGCTCCCGCCCTGGAATCAAGCGACGGGTGTCAACGTTTTTGCGGCCGTCTTTGCCGCGCGTGTCCGCCGCGACGCGCGGGCGAAAAAAAACCGGCGCGCAAAGCGGCCGGTCGGCGCAGGCTCGGGCAGCGCGCTTCAGCGCGGCTGCGGCAGCCCGTCGATCTTCATGCCCGGCTTGATGCCCTTGGCGGCGAACCAGTCCTTGCCCATTTCCAGCGCGTAGACGCCATTGTTGCGCGGACAGTGGTTGTCGACGGTCTCCGCTTTCATCTCGTCGACGTCGGTGATGGTGCCGTCCGCGCGGATGAAGGCGATCGACAGCGGAATCAAGGTGTTCTTCATCCAGAAACAATGGACTGCATTTTCATCAAAAACGAACAGCATGCCTTCGTTCGGCGCGAGTTGCGAGCGATACATCAGGCCTTGCTCGCGATCGGCGTCATTCGCGGCGACCGCGGCGTCGATCACGTACATGCCGGCGCGCAGTTTCACGCGCGGGAACTCGCCGGGCTGCTTGGCGCCGGGCGGCATCTGCGCCAGGGCCGGCGCGGCGGGCAGGCCGGCCGCGGCGACCGCGAGCGCGAGGGGAAGGGCGGCGGCCCGGGCGAAACGGGCGAGCGCAGAGCGCGGGGAAAATCGCACAGCGGGGCTCCTATCGGACACGAGACCCGCATGGTACGCGATGCGCGATGGCGCGCGCAGCCGGCGGGCGCAAAAAGAAAAAGGCAGATCGCCTCGCGGTGATCTGCCTTCCAACGCCGTAAGAACGGCAACTGCGTGTTCTTGACTGCGTTATTACAACTTTCTTACTTAGTTCGAAGCAGCTGCCGGGGCTTCAGCTGCGCTGGCTTCCTTCTTTGCGTGCGTATTCTTGTGCGCGTGCTTCTTGTGCGCCTTCTTTGCAGCCGGTGCCGAAGCAGCGTCAGCAGCCGGAGCAGCTGCCGGTGCCGAAGCTTGTGCGAAAGCTGCCGTTGCGAAGAGGCCAGCGACCAGAGCGGCGATCAGTTTGTTCATTTTGTGTTTCCTCAGCTTTAGTTAATTAACCAAATGACCCGGCATAGGAGTCATGTCGTCTAACGGGGCCATCCACCTTTCGGTTGACAGGCACATCGAGAAAAATCTCGTCGTGCTGCGGGCGTCTCGCCGGATCTTGATGTCGCGCAAACGACGGAGCCGCGGCTGTCACGCCAATGCCGGATAGCTAAAAGCGGCATCTGCGTGGTTTAACGCGGCAGGTTCGCGGCCGGTTGACGTCGCGTCGACACACACTTTCAGCGCGCCGGCGCGAACCCGTCCCACGGTGCGCGCGCAGGCAGCTCGAGCGTTGCGCCCGGCGCAAGGTCGAGCGCGAACAGGTCGAGCGCGCCGATGCCGACGCGCACGAGCCGCAAGGTCGGAAACCCGACCGCCGCGGTCATCCGTCGCACCTGGCGGTTCTTGCCTTCGGTGATCGCGAGTTCGATCCAGGTCGTCGGGATCGCCGCGCGATGACGGATCGGCGGGGTGCGCGGCCACAGGGCGTCGGATGGTTCGACGAAGCTCGCTTGACACGGGCGTGTCACGTAGTCGCCGAGATCGACGCCGCGCGCGAGCGCCTTCAGCGTACTCGCGTCGGGGGCGCCCTCGACCTGCGCCCAGTAGCGTTTCACGAGCTTGTGGCGCGGCTCCGCGATGCGCGCCTGCAGCGCGCCGTCGTCGGTCAGCAGCAGCAGGCCCTCGCTGTCGGCGTCGAGCCGGCCGGCCGGGTAGACGCCGGGCGTCCTGACCCAGTCGCCGAGCGAGGCGCGGGTCTCGTGCGCGGAAAACTGGCAGATGGTGCCGTACGGCTTGTTGAGGGCGATGAGGGGCATGGCGGGGCGGCGGCGGGCAGCCTGGGCGGCCCGCGTCATATGGCAAATGGCGGAATCTTAATGCATAATACGGAACGGTAACTCTTTTGTCTTATATAAGACTTGAGCGGAACCTGATGCACCGCTCCCGGCTTGCGCGCCGCCGCGCCGTCAGCGGGCGCTAGAATAGCGATTCGCTGTTGCAGGCGCGGAACGGGCGCGCAGTCGCGAGCCAGGCAGCCATCAGCAGATTCCTAATCAGCCCAGCCATCTCACTGGAGTCGACCATGCCGTATCAGCACATCAAGGTTCCGGAGGGCGGTGACAAGATCACCGTCAACAAAGATTACTCGCTCAATGTGTCCGATCAGCCGATCATTCCCTATATCGAAGGGGACGGCACGGGCTTCGATATCACGCCGGTGATGATCAAGGTGGTCGACGCGGCGGTCGAGAAGTCCTACGGCGGCAAGCGCAAGATCCACTGGATGGAGATCTACGCGGGCGAGAAGGCGACCAGGGTATACGGCCCGGACGTCTGGCTGCCGGAAGAGTCGCTGCAGGTGCTGAAGGAATACGTGGTGTCGATCAAGGGGCCGCTCACGACCCCGGTCGGCGGCGGGATCCGTTCGCTGAACGTCGCGCTGCGCCAGGAGCTGGACCTCTACGTGTGCCTGCGCCCGGTGCGCTACTTCAAGGGCGTGCCGTCGCCCGTGCGCGAGCCGGAAAAGACCGACATGGTGATCTTCCGCGAGAACTCGGAGGACATCTACGCCGGCATCGAGTGGGCGGCCGAGTCGGAGCAGGCCAAGAAGGTGATCCGCTTCCTGCGCGACGAGATGGGCGTGAAGAAGATCCGCTTCCCGGACACCTCGGGCATCGGCATCAAGCCGGTGTCGCGCGAAGGCACGGAGCGTCTTGTGCGCAAGGCGATCCAGTACGCGATCGACAACAACCGCAAGTCAGTCACGCTGGTCCACAAGGGCAACATCATGAAGTTCACGGAAGGCGCGTTCCGTGACTACGGCTATGCGCTCGCGCAGAAGGAATTCGGCGCCGAGCTGATCGACGGCGGCCCGTGGATGCGCATCAAGAATCCGAAGACGGGTGCGGAGATCGTGATCAAGGATTCGATCGCGGACGCGTTCCTCCAGCAGATCCTGCTGCGCCCGGCCGAATACGACGTGATCGCGACGTTGAACCTGAACGGCGACTACATCTCCGACGCGCTGGCCGCCCAGGTCGGCGGGATCGGCATCGCGCCGGGCGCGAACCTGTCGGATTCGGTCGCGATGTTCGAGGCCACGCACGGCACGGCGCCGAAGTACGCGGGCAAGGATTACGTGAATCCGGGTTCGGAAATCCTCTCGGCGGAAATGATGCTGCGCCACCTCGGCTGGACCGAGGCGGCCGATGCGATCATCGCCGCGATGGCGAAGTCGATCCAGCAGAAGCGCGTCACGTACGACTTCGCGCGCCTGATGGAAGGCGCGACCCAGGTGTCGTGTTCCGGCTTCGGTCAGGTGCTGATCGAGAACATGTAAGTCTGCCGGCCGCCGGCCTGCGCCGGCGGCCTGTCGCGCGCGGCAGCGGGCCGGTGCGCGGCGATTCGAGGGGCGGCCGCGAGCGGTTCCGGCTTCCCTCCTTGCCCGCGCCCGATGGCGCTGGCGCGCCTGCCGTTTCGCGATCGTTCCGATCGCATCACCGCCGGTTCCGCGCCGGCTTCAATATTTCAGTCGCAACGCATCAAGCTCATGTCCAATTCGCCGAAGATCATCTACACCCTCACTGACGAAGCGCCCGCGCTCGCCACCTATTCGCTGCTGCCGATCGTCGAGGCATTCACGCGTCCGTCGGGCGTCGCGGTCGAAACCCGCGACATCTCGCTCGCGGGCCGCATCGTCGCCGCTTTCCCGGAGCGCCTGTCGCCCGAGCAGAAGAGCGCCGACGCGCTCGCCGAGCTGGGCCAGCTCACCACCCGGCCGGAAGCGAACATCATCAAGCTGCCGAACATCAGCGCATCGGTGCCGCAGCTGAAGGCCGCGATCGCGGAGCTGCAGGCGCAGGGCTACGCGCTGCCCGACTATCCGGAGCATCCGGCGAACGATGCCGAGAAGGACGCCAAGGCGCGCTACGACAAGATCAAGGGCAGCGCGGTGAACCCGGTGCTGCGCGAAGGCAACTCGGACCGCCGCGCACCGTTGTCGGTCAAGAACTACGCACGCAAGCACCCGCACAAGATGGGCGCGTGGCGCGCGGATTCGAAGGCGCACGTCGCGCACATGAGCGCCGGCGACTTCTACGGCAGCGAGCGTTCGGCGCTGATCGGCGCGGCGGGCAGCGTGCGCATCGAGCTGACGGCAGCCGGCGGCGCGACGACGGTGCTGAAGGAAAAGACCGCGCTGAAGGCGGGTGAGATCATCGATGCGTCGGTGATGAGCAAGAAGGCGCTGCGCGCCTTCCTCGCCGAGCAGGTCGAGGACGCGAAGCGCAAGGAAGTGCTGTTCTCGGTGCACCTGAAGGCGACGATGATGAAGGTCTCGGATCCGATCATCTTCGGCCACGCGGTCTCGGTGTTCTACCAGGACGTGCTCGACAAGCACGCGGGCGTGCTCGCGCAGGCGGGCTTCAATCCGAACAACGGCATCGGCGACCTGTACGCGCGCCTCAAGGATCTGCCCGACGACGCGCGCGCCGCGATCGAGGCCGACCTGAAGGCCGAATACGCGCGTCGCCCGCAGCTCGCGATGGTCAATTCGGACAAGGGCATCACCAGCCTGCACGTGCCGAGCGACGTGATCGTCGACGCCTCGATGCCGGCGATGATCCGCGAGTCGGGCTGCATGTGGGGCCCCGACGGCGCGCTGTACGACGCCAAGGCGGTGATTCCGGACCGCTGCTACGCGGGCGTCTACCAGGCCGTGATCGAGGACTGCAAGCAGCACGGCGCGTTCGATCCGGTGACGATGGGCAGCGTGCCGAACGTCGGCCTGATGGCGCAGGCGGCCGAAGAATACGGTTCGCACGACAAGACCTTCCAGATCGCGGCCGACGGCGTCGTGCGCGTGATCGACGAGGCGGGCCAGGTGCTGCTCGAGCATGCGGTCGAAGCCGGCGACATCTGGCGCATGTGCCAGACCAAGGACGCTCCGGTGCAGGATTGGGTCAAGCTCGCGGTGAGCCGCGCTCGCGCGACCGGCGCGCCGGCCGTGTTCTGGCTCGATCCGGCGCGCGCGCACGATGCGCAGGTGATCCGCAAGGTCGAGCAGTATCTGAAGGATCACGACACCAGCGGTCTCGACATCCGCGTCATGACCCCCGTGGACGCGACGCGTTTCTCGCTCGATCGGATTCGCGCGGGCCAGGACACGATCTCGGTCACCGGCAACGTGCTGCGCGATTACCTGACCGACCTGTTCCCGATCATGGAACTCGGCACCAGCGCGAAGATGCTGTCGATCGTGCCGCTGATGGCGGGCGGCGGGATGTTCGAGACGGGCGCGGGCGGTTCGGCGCCGAAGCACGTGCAGCAGTTCGTCGAGGAAGGCTTCCTGCGCTGGGATTCGCTCGGCGAATTCCTCGCGCTCGCCGCGTCGCTCGAGCACCTCGGCAACGCCTACGCGAACCCGCGTGCGCTGGTGCTCGCGAAGACGCTCGATCAGGCGACCGGCAAGTTCCTCGACGAGAACAAGTCGCCGGCGCGCAAGGTCGGCGGCATCGACAATCGCGGCAGCCATTTCTATCTGTGCTTCTACTGGGCGCAGGCGCTCGCCGCGCAGACCGAGGACGCCGCGTTGCAGGCGCAGTTCGCGGGCGTCGCGAAGGCGCTCGCCGACCATGAGGCGCGCATCCTGGAAGAACTGGCCGCCGCGCAGGGCAAGCCGGTGGACATCGGCGGCTACTACCGCCCGAACGTCGCGCTGACGAGCCAGGCGATGCGCCCGAGTGCGACACTGAACGGCATCATCGACGCGATCGCCTGACGGAGTGGTCGGGCGCGGGCCTGAACGCCGCGCCGAGGACGTGAAAAGGGCCGCCCGCGCGTCAGCGCGGGCGGCCCTTTGTCATCTCAGACGTGGACGATTTCCCAATCGGCGAGCTGCTCGGGCACTTCGAGGGTCGCCGTATCCAGCTCGATGAGGCTGTCGCAGTATGCACCGCGCGCGAGCTGGTCGGCGGCGTGCTCGGGGCTCGTGAACGCGCCCAGCGACGTGTTGCCGAAGGTGGCTTCCCAGCCGTTGCTGCCGGGCAGGATGTAGAACGACCCTTGTGCCGAACCGAAGCGGAATCCCTTCATTTTCGCTCTCCCTAACTGAATCGAACTCGAAACCTTTGCCTGTCTGCCGCGGATCGTGATGTGTCGCGACGAGGACCTTGAGATGAAGTCTACGTGCGCGCCGGGATCGTCGGGACGACGTAGAAGTTTTTCTCGAAACATAAAATTCTTTTTATAAACAAATGTTTATTTCGATGATTCCGGGATGCGGGATGATTTGCGGCATTGCGAAACCCGTTATTTGTGCCGCGCACCATTTGTTTTTACAGTGCAGGCACTCATGCCGCATCGTGAAATATAGGGGGGGAGCCGGGATGTCGGCGCGAGCGAGGCATGGACCGGCCGCGAACGGATTGCGACGAATGCGCGCAGCGCGTCGCGCGCGCGTCACGTGAGGTATCGTCGGGTTTTGTTTCGCGGGCGTCGGCCCGCACGGCTAGAAGGATTTCATCGATGCTACGCAGGCAATTTCTGGCGCGCACGCTCGGCGCCGCGGTTGGTACGCTGGTGACGCGCGCGGCGTTGGCGCAGGGGCACGCCATGCGCGCGATGCCCGGCATGGCGCCGATGCCCGGGATGTCGGACATGGCGGATGCAGGCGATGCGCTGCCGCTCGCGGCGGCCGATGCGTTGCCGGCCGGCGCGCCGCTCGCGCCGTTGCGCGTGCTCGCGAACGAGAGCCGGGAAGCCGGCATGTTCCGGGCGACGCTGACCGTGCAGCCGGTCGCGCGGCCGCTGCTCCCGGGCGCGGCGCCCACCCCGTTCTGGCAGTACGGCGCGGAGCGCGACGGGCCGGTGGTGGGGCCGCTGATCGACGTGCGCGAGGGCGATACCGTCGAGATCCGCGTCGTCAATCACCTGAAGCAGCCGACCACGATTCATTGGCACGGGCTGCCGGTGCCGCCCGATCAGGACGGCAATCCGTCCGAGCCGATCGCGCCCGGCGCGACGCATGTCTATCGCTTCACGTTGCCGAAGGGCAGCGCGGGCACCTACTGGTATCACCCGCATCCGCACATGATGACGGCGGAACAGGTGTTCCGCGGCCTGGCCGGGCCGTTCATCGTGCGGGCCGCCGACGATCCGCTCGCGGGTTGGCCGGAGCAATGCCTGTTCTTCTCGGACCTGAAGCTTGCACGCGACGGCTCGATTCCGCCAAACGACATGATGGACTGGATGAACGGCCGCGAAGGGCAGTTCGTGCTGGTCAACGGCGCGCGCCGCCCGCGGCTGACGGTCGACGGCGATGCGCGCTGGCGCCTGTGGAACGCGTGCAGCGCGCGCTACTTGCGCATCACCTTCGACGACGGTCGGCCGTTCACGCAGGTCGGCACCGACGGCGGCCTGTTCGACGCGCCGCGCGAAGTCACGTCGCTGCTGCTCGCGCCGGGCGAGCGCGCCGAGGTGCTGGTGCGCGCGGGCGAGCGTCCCGCGCGGGCGGTGCTGACGGCGGGTGAATACGATCGCAGCAAGATGGGGATGTCGGACGACGGCCACGACACGCTGCCGGCCGACCCGGCGCTGCCGCTCGCCGACGTCGCGTTCGACCCGGCGCCCGCGCGCGCGGTGCCGGCGCGCCTGCGCGCGGTGCCCGCGCTCGGCGCGCCCGGCGCGCGCAAGGAGGTGGTGCTCAGCGAGGCGATGGACATGGACGCGATGATGAACGGCCCGACGCACGGGCGGCCGGCCGGCATGCGTTTCATGATCAACGGCCGCACCTACGAACCGCATCGCGCGACGTTCACGAGCCGGCGCGGCGAGATCGAGTTATGGACGATCCGTAACGAAACCGACATGGATCATCCGTTCCACCTGCACGGTACGCAGTTCCAGGTGGTCGAGCGCGAGCGTGCGGGCACGAAGACGCCCGAGCCCTACCGCGCATGGCGCGATACGGTGAACCTGGCGAAAGGGGAGGTGGTGCGCGTGCTCACGGTGCAGCTGGAACGGGGCGAGCGGATGTTCCACTGCCATATCCTCGAGCATGAGGATCTCGGCATGATGGGAACGTTGAAAGTCGTTTGAAATGGGCGGCGCGCGTTATCGCGGATGCATCGTTGCCAACGCGTCGTCGCAGCACGACGTCGCAACGCGCTGTCACCAAAAAGAAACCCGGCTCGCGGCCGGGTTTCCCGAAGCACGACCCAAGTTGCCGTCAGGCAGCCTGGATGTTCGATGCTTGCTTGCCCTTCGGCCCTTGCACGACCTCGAAGCTCACTTTCTGGCCTTCCTTCAGGGTCTTGAAGCCCTGCATGTTGATTGCCGAGAAATGTGCAAACAGATCTTCACCGCCCTCGTCGGGTGTGATGAAGCCAAAGCCCTTCGCGTCATTGAACCATTTGACAATACCAGTTGCCATACCTACTTCCCCTGTCACACAGTCGCTACTTACCACGAGCACGCTCGAAAAGCTAAACGACCGGCAATGCAGCCGTTCCCCCCTCACAAGCTCACCTCGGCCTCTTTCACGTTCGTCGAAAAGACAAATTGAAAAAAGTGCCAGCTTGATTGTTGGCGCTCTTTATTTAAGTGTCAAGAAAATTTTTAGACATATTCGATGGCGTTGCAAACAACGCATTTTCAGGGTTTATCCCGCTTTGCCGGCGCGCATCGAGGCGAGCGAGGGCCCTTGAAAAGTCGCATAATCGGCTCATATACCAGGCTCACGTGGCCTGCGTTCGCGATCCCGCCCGATGTGGGATACTCGATGCAGGCGTGACGGGCGAGGCAGTGTTCACCCGTCCGCGCATCACAGGGAAGCCGGCACCGCAGCCGGCTTCCCTGTGATGCGAGCAGGGCGCTCCCGCTGGTCGGGGAGCTGGGGAGGGCGCCGGCGCGAGTCGGTTAACGACAGGATTGCGGGCCTGTCCGAGTTGTTTAGAATGGGTGTATGGCGATTATCCCGGACAAGCAGGACAGCACCGTCCTGGAACGCAAGGAGCAGAAACTCAAGCCGCCTTCGATGTTTAAGGTGGTGCTCCTCAACGACGATTTCACGCCGATGGAGTTTGTCGTGATGGTCGTGCAGGAGTATTTCAAGAAGGATCGCGAAACAGCGACGCAGATTATGTTGAAAGTGCATCGCGAAGGGCGGGGGGTTTGTGGGGTCTATACGCGAGACATCGCGTCGACCAAGGTCGAGCAAGTCGTTACCCATGCGCGGCAGGCAGGGCATCCGCTGCAGTGCGTGATGGAGGAAGCATGATTGCCCAGGAATTGGAAGTCAGCCTGCATATGGCGTTCATGGAAGCGCGCCAGGCGCGGCATGAGTTCATTACGGTCGAACATCTTTTACTGGCCCTGCTGGACAACCCGACAGCAGCCGAGGTGTTGCGCGCGTGCGCGGCGAACATCGAGGACCTGCGTCAGAACCTGCGCAACTTCATCCACGACAATACGCCCACCGTGCCGGGCACCGACGACGTCGACACGCAGCCGACGCTCGGTTTCCAGCGCGTGATCCAGCGGGCGATCATGCACGTGCAGTCGACGTCCAACGGCAAGAAGGAAGTGACGGGCGCGAATGTGCTCGTCGCGATCTTCGGCGAGAAGGACTCGCACGCGGTCTACTACCTGCAGCAGCAGGGCGTGACGCGTCTCGACGTCGTCAACTTCATCTCGCACGGCATCGCGAAGACGAGCGGCGGCGAGGCCGCGAAGTCGAGCGACGCGAACGCCGAGGGCGAGGACGCGAACGCGCAGAAGGAAACGCCGCTTGCGCAGTTCACGCAGAACCTCAACCAGATGGCGAAGGACGGCCGCATCGATCCGCTGATCGGGCGCGAGTCCGAGGTCGAGCGCGTCGTGCAGGTGCTGTGCCGCCGCCGCAAGAATAATCCGCTGCTGGTCGGCGAGGCCGGGGTCGGCAAGACCGCGATCGCCGAAGGGCTCGCGTACCGCATCACGCGCGGCGAGGTGCCGGACATCCTCGCGAATGCGCAGGTCTATTCGCTCGACATGGGCGCGCTGCTCGCGGGCACCAAGTATCGCGGCGACTTCGAGCAGCGTCTGAAGACGGTGCTGAAGGAACTGAAGGAGCGTCCGCACGCGATCCTGTTCATCGACGAAATCCACACGCTGATCGGCGCGGGCGCCGCGTCGGGCGGCACGCTCGATGCATCCAACCTGCTCAAGCCGGCGCTGTCGTCGGGTACGCTCAAGTGCATCGGCGCGACCACCTTCACCGAATACCGCGGCATCTTCGAGAAGGATGCGGCGCTGTCGCGGCGCTTCCAGAAGGTCGACGTGACCGAGCCGTCCGTCGAGCAGACGGTGGCGATCCTGCGCGGCCTGAAGTCGCGCTTCGAGGAACACCACGGCGTCAAGTATTCGTCGGGCGCGCTGTCCGCCGCCGCCGAACTGTCGGCGCGCTTCATCACCGACCGTCATCTGCCGGACAAGGCGATCGACGTGATCGACGAGGCGGGCGCGGCGCAGCGGATCCTGCCGAAGTCGAAGCAGAAGAAGACGATCGGCAAGAGCGAGATCGAGGAAATCATCTCGAAGATCGCGCGCGTTCCGCCGCAAAGCGTGTCGCAGGACGACCGCAGCAAGCTGCAGACGCTCGACCGCGACCTGAAGAGCGTCGTGTTCGGCCAGGATCCGGCGATCGATGCGCTCGCCGCGTCGATCAAGATGGCGCGCGCGGGGCTCGGCAAGATGGACAAGCCGATCGGCGCGTTCCTGTTCTCCGGCCCGACGGGCGTCGGCAAGACCGAGGTGGCGCGGCAGCTCGCGTTCACGCTCGGCATCGAGCTGATCCGCTTCGACATGTCGGAGTACATGGAGCGTCACGCGGTGAGTCGCCTGATCGGCGCGCCGCCCGGCTACGTCGGTTTCGACCAGGGCGGGTTGCTGACCGAGGCGGTCACGAAGAAGCCGCATTGCGTGCTGCTGCTCGACGAGATCGAGAAGGCGCATCCGGATATCTACAACGTGCTGCTGCAGGTGATGGATCACGGCACGCTGACCGACAACAACGGCCGCAAGGCGGATTTCCGCAACGTCATCATCATCATGACGACGAACGCGGGCGCCGAATCGATGCAGAAGGCGACGATCGGCTTCACGACGCGCCGCGAGACGGGCGACGAGATGGCCGACATCAAGCGTCTGTTCACGCCGGAGTTCCGCAACCGCCTCGACTCGATCATCAGCTTCCGCTCGCTCGATGAGGAAATCATCATGCGCGTGGTCGACAAGTTCCTGATCCAGCTCGAGGAGCAGCTGCACGAGAAGAAGGTCGATGCGTTGTTCACCGATGCGCTGCGCAAGCATCTCGCCAAGCACGGCTTCGATCCGCTGATGGGCGCGCGGCCGATGCAGCGCCTGATCCAGGACACGATCCGGCGCGCGCTGGCCGACGAGCTGCTGTTCGGCAAGCTGCTGAACGGCGGGCACGTGACGGTCGATGTCGACGAGAGCGACAAGGTATCGCTGTCGTTCGACAAGGCCGCGACGCCGCCGAGCAAGTCCGAGGAAGCGGTCGAGCTTGAATAGCGGGCAGCGGTAACGCAGGATCCAACGGCGCGGGAGCTTCCCGCGCCGTTTGTTTTATTGACAGGATGTTCAGCAAGGACGCAGGGAGCAGGTCGTGACACAACAACAACGGACGTTCGACTCGATCGTCGAGCGCGAAAAAGGCCTGCGGCGCGGCCTCGGTTCGGGGCAGATGGCGATGATCGCGATCGGCGGCGCGATCGGTACGGGATTGTTTCTCGGCAGCGGGTTCGCGGTCGGGCTCGCCGGCCCGGGCGTGCTCGTGTCGTATGCGATCGGCGCGCTGATCGCGCTGCTGCTGATGGGCGCGCTCGCCGAGATGACGGTCGTCCATCCGACCGCCGGCTCGTTCGGCGCCTATGCCGAGCATTATGTCGGGCCGCTCGCGGGCTTCCTGGTCCGCTATGCGTACTGGTTCGCGGTGGTGTTCGCGATCGGCACCGAGATCAGCGCGATCGCGGTGTTCATGAAGTACTGGTTCCCCGACGTGCCCGGCTGGTACTGGGTGGTCGCATTCTCGGCGGTGCTGATCGCGGTGAACATGGCGAGCGTCACGCTGTACGGCGTGGTCGAGTACGCGTTCTCGCTGCTCAAGATCGCCGCCATCGTCGTGTTCATCGTGCTGGGCGCCTATCTGGTCTGGTCCGCGCCCGCCGGGTCCACGCTCGGCTTCGCGAACTACACCGCGCACGGCGGCTTCTTCCCGAAGGGCGGCTGGGGCGTCTGGGTGGCCGTGATCGTCGCGATCTTCAGCTACATGAGCATCGAAACCGTCGCGATCGCGGCGGGGGAGGCGCGCGATCCGCAGCGCGCGGTCACGCGCGCGTTCCGTTCGACGGTGCTGCGCCTCGTGCTGTTCTATCTGCTGACGCTGTCGCTGATGCTCGCGATCGTGCCCTGGACGCAGGCCGGCACCGACGAGAGCCCGTTCGTCAAGGTGATGGCCGCGACCCACGTGCCCTATGCGGCCGGCGTGATCAATTTCGTGGTGCTGGTGGCCGCGCTGTCGGCGATGAACAGCCAGCTGTACGTGACGAGCCGCATGATGTTCAGCTTGTCGCGCGCGGGCCTCGCGCCGGCCGTGTTCGGCCGGGTCAGGGCGAACGGCGTGCCGCTTGCCGCACTGCTCGTGTCGACGAGCGGCGTCGCGGTGGCGACCGTGCTGGTCGCGCGCTATCCGGAGACCGCGTTCACGCTGATGATGGCGATCGCGATGTTCGGCGCGTTGTTCACCTGGCTGATGATCTTCGTCACGCACCTGTTCTTCCGGGCCCGCTATCGCGGCCCGGCGCCCGCGTTCCGGATGTGGCTGCATCCCGTGGGCAGCCTGCTCGGCGGCGCGCTCGTGGCGGCCATCCTGGCCACCACGGCGTTCACGCGCGAATTCGGCATGACCATGAGGGTCGGGGTGGCGTTCATCGTGCTGCTGACGCTCGCCTACCGATTCCACTACCGCGCGCGGCACATCCGCTGACGCGACGGCGGGCCTTGCCCGCGCCGCGCGACGCCTGCGGGCTTACTGGCGGCCGGTGCTGCCGAAGCCGCCCGCGCCGCGCTCGCTGTCGGCGAACGCATCGACGAGATTGAAGCTCGCCTGCACGACCGGCACGATCACGAGCTGCGCGAGACGGTCGAACGGGTTCAGCGTGAATTCGGTCTGGCCGCGATTCCAGGTCGAGATCATCAACTCGCCCTGGTAGTCGGAGTCGATCAGCCCGACCAGGTTGCCGAGCACGATCCCGTGCTTGTGGCCGAGGCCCGAGCGCGGCAGGATCAGCGCGGCGTAGCCCGGGTCGGCGACGTGGATCGCGAGGCCGGTGCGCACGAGCGCGGTGTCGCCCGGGTGCAGCACGAGCGGCGCGTCGAGGCACGCGCGCAGGTCGAGGCCGGCGCTGCCGGGCGTCCCGTAGGCGGGCAGGTAGTCGCGCATCCGCGCATCGAGGATCTTGAGGTCGAGTTTCATACGGCGTGAATCAGTGACGGAGTGACGAGTGAAACCGCGCGGCCGCGAGACGCGGCGGCGCGGTGGCGGGAATCAGATCAGGCGCGCGTCCGGCAGGCGCTTCGCGATTTCGCCGATCAGCGTGTGCGCGAGCGTCGTCTTGTCCGCGCGCGGCAGGCGCGTCGAGCCGCTCGCCTCGAACAGCACGACTTCATTGTCGTCGCGCCCGAACGTGAGCGGCCCGAGGTTGCCGATCAGCAGCGGCACGTTCTTGCGCACGCGCTTTTCCTCGCCATGCACGTCGAGGTCGCCGCTCTCCGCGGCGAAGCCGACGCAGAACGGTGGGTGCGGCATGGCCGCGACGGTGGCGAGGATGTCGGGGTTCTCGACGAAGGCGAGCGCCGGCGTCTTGCGATCGGCGGCCTTCTTGATCTTGTGCTCGGCGGGATGGGCGGCGCGCCAGTCGGCGACCGCGGCCACCGCGATGAAGACGTCCGCGTCGGTTACCGCGTTCAGGACGGCGTCGTGCATCTGCTGCGCGGTCTGCACGTCCTCGCGGGTGACGCCCCACGGCGTCGCCAGCGCGACCGGACCGGCCACCAGGTGCACGTCGGCGCCCGCCTGCTGCGCCGCGCGCGCAAGCGCGAAGCCCATCTTGCCGCTCGAGCGGTTGGTCAGGCCCCGCACCGGATCGAGCGGTTCGAAGGTCGGGCCGGCCGTGATCAGCACGCGCCGGTGCGCGAGCACCTTCGGCTGGAAATGCGTGACGATCGCTTCGTAGATCGCGTCCGGTTCGAGCATGCGGCCGTCGCCGACCTCGCCGCACGCCTGCGCGCCCGAATCGGGGCCGAGCACCGAGACGCCGTCCGCGCGCAGCTGCGCGACGTTGCGCTGGGTGGCGGGGTTCTGCCACATCTGCCGGTTCATCGCGGGCACGACCAGCAGCGGACAGTCGCGCGCGACGCACAGCGTCGACAGCAGGTCATCCGCGAAGCCGTGCGCGAGTTTCGCGAGGAAGTCGGTCGAGGCGGGGGCGATCACGATCGCGTCCGCTTCGCGCGACAGGTCGATGTGCGCCATGTTGTTGGCGATGCGCGGATCCCACTGGCTCGTGTAGACGGGCCGGCCGGACAGCGCCTGCATCGTGACGGGCGTGATGAACTGCGTGGCCGCGTCGGTCATCGCGACCTGGACGGTCGCGCCGGCCTTGGTGAGCAGGCGCGTAAGCTCGGCGATCTTGTAGCAGGCGATGCCGCCCGTCAGGCCGAGGACGAGGTGTTTTCCTGCGAGTTCTGCGTGTGCCAACTGAGGCCTCCGGAAGCACGTGGCGGCCGGCGCGCGGCGCCGGCCCTGCGCGCAGTGTAAGCGTTCAGCGCGTGCCGCGCACGCGGCGCAGCTCGTCGTAGACCAGCAGGATCGCGCCGATCGTGATCGCCGAATCGGCGAGGTTGAACGCGGGCCAGTGCCAGTTGCCGACGTGGAAGTCGAGGAAGTCGATCACGTGGCCGTACACGAGCCGGTCGATCACGTTGCCGAGCGCGCCGCCGAGGATCAGCGCCAGCGACGTGCTGAACAGGCGCTGCTGGCCGTGGCGCTTGAGCAGGTAGCAGATCACGAGCGTCGCGACGATGCCGAGCGCGGTGAACGCCCAGCGCTGCCAGCCGCCGGCGGTCGCGAGAAAGCCGAACGCGGCGCCGCGGTTGTAGATCAGCGTTAGGTTGAAGAACGGCGCGAGCGGATGCAGCACGCCGTACGCGAAGGTCTTCAGCACCGCGATCTTGGTCAGCTGGTCGAACAGGATCACGATCAGCGAAATGCCGAGCCACGGCGCGAGCGTCCCGCTCGACGATTTCGACAGGGTCTTGGCCATTAAGCGATGCTCCGGGTTTCGCCGTTTTCGAACAGGTTGGAGAAGCAGCGGCCGCACAGCGTCGGATGGTCGGCGTGGGCGCCGACGTCCGCGCGGTAGTGCCAGCAGCGCTCGCACTTCTGGTACTTCGACGCCGCGACGTCGACGCCTTCGTGCGCCTCGTCGTCGACGCGGACCACGGTCGCGGCCGAGGTGATCAGCACGAACTTGAGATCGTCGCCGAGGCTCGCGAGCGCGTCGTGGCGCGCGCCGCTCGCGTGCAGCGTCAGCTCCGCCTGCAGCGACGAGCCGATGCGGTTCTCGGTGCGGGCTTCCTCGAGCGCCTTCGTCACGTTGCCGCGCACCTCGCGCAGCAGCGTCCACTTGTCGATCAGCGCCTGCGCGCCGGCGATCTCCGGATACGCGTAGTAGGTCTCGGTGAAGATCGTCTCGGCGCCCGGCTGGAACACCTGCCACGCTTCCTCGGCCGTGAACGACAGGAACGGCGCGAGCACGCGCAGCAGGCCCTGCGTCACGTGATAGAGCGCGGTCTGCGCGGAGCGGCGCGCGACGGAGCCCGCGGCGCTCGTGTACAGGCGGTCCTTCAGCACGTCGAGGTAGAAGCCGCCGAGATCTTCCGAGCAGTAGGTCTGCAGCTTCGCGACCACCGGATGGAACTCGTACTTCTCGTAGTGAGCGAGCAGCTCGGTTTGCAGCTGCGCGGAGAACGCGATCGCGTAGCGGTCGATCTCGAGCCATTGCTCGGGCGGCACGGCGTGCTGCGCGTAGTCGAAGTCCGACAGGTTCGCGAGCAGGAAGCGCAGCGTGTTGCGGATCCGGCGATAGCCTTCCGTCACGCGCTTGAGGATTTCCTCGGAGATCGCCAGCTCGCCCGAGTAGTCGGTCGACGCGATCCACAGCCGGATGATTTCCGCGCCGAGGCGGTTCGCGACCTCGTGCGGGTCGATCCCGTTGCCGAGCGACTTGCTCATCTTGCGGCCTTCGCCGTCGACCGTGAAGCCGTGCGTGAGCAGGCCCTTGTACGGCGCGCGGCCGTCGAGCATCGAGGCCGTCAGCAGCGACGAGTGGAACCAGCCGCGGTGCTGGTCCGAGCCTTCGAGGTACAGGTCGGCCGGGAACTGCAGCTGGTCCTTGTGCGAGCCGCGCAGCACGTGCCAGTGGGTCGTGCCCGAGTCGAACCACACGTCGAGCGTGTCGCGGTTCTTTTCATACAGGTTGGCGTCGTCGCCGATCAGCTCGCGCGGATCGAGCGTCTGCCAGGCCTCGATCCCGTTTTGCTCGACGCGCTGCGCGACCGCTTCGAGCAGTTCGAGCGTGCGCGGATGCAGCTCGCCGGTTTCCTTGTGCACGAAGAACGCCATCGGCACGCCCCATTGGCGCTGGCGCGACAGCGTCCAGTCCGGCCGGTTCGCGATCATGCTGAAAAGGCGCTGCTTGCCCCACGACGGGTAGAATGCGGTCGCCTCGACGCCCTCGAGCGCGGTCTCGCGCAGCGTGCCCTTGCCGTCGTTCGGCTTGACGTCCATGCCGGCGAACCATTGCGAGGTCGCGCGGTAGATGATCGGGGACTTGTGGCGCCAGCAGTGCATGTAGCTGTGCGTGTACTTCTCGCTGCGCAGCAGCGTGCCGGCCGCGTCGAGCGCCTCGATCACCTTCGGGTTCGCATCCCAGATCGACAGCCCGCCGAACAGCGGCAGCGATTCGCCATAGCGGCCGTCGCCCATCACCGGGTTGATGATGTCGGAGTCGGTCATGCCGTGCGCCTTGCAGGACACGAAGTCCTCGACGCCGTACGCGGGCGACGAGTGGACCACGCCCGTGCCGGTGTCGGTCGTCACGTAGTCGCCGAGGTAGGCGGGCGCGGTGCGGCGGTAGCCCGGGTGGGCGCCCGCGAGCGGGTGGTGGAAGCGCAGGTTCGCGAGCGCCGCGCCCGGGGTCGTCGCGATCACTTCGCCCGTCAGGCCGAACTCCGTCAGGCACGCGGCGACGCGCTCCTCGGCCAGGATCAGCAGGCCGCGCGGGGTGTCGACGAGCGCGTAGACGATTTCCGGATGGAGGTTGAGCGCCTGGTTCGCGGGGATGGTCCACGGCGTGGTGGTCCAGATCACGATGCCGCCCTCGGCGCGCGGCAGCGCGGCGAGGCCGAACGACTGCGCGGTCTTTTCCGGCTCGGCGAACGGGAACAGCACGTCGATCGTCGGATCGGTGCGGTCCTTGTACTCGACTTCCGCCTCGGCGAGCGCCGAGCCGCAATCGAAGCACCAGTTGACGGGCTTGAGCCCGCGATACACATAGCCTTTCTCGATGATCTTGCCGAGCGCGCGGATCTCGCCCGCCTCGTTGACGAAGTTCATCGTCTTGTACGGATTGCCCCAGTCGCCGAGCACGCCGAGCCGCTTGAAGCCGACCTTCTGCTTCTCGATCTGCTCGGTCGCGTAGGTGCGCGCCTTGCTCATCACCTCGGCGGCCGGCAGCGCCTTGCCGAACTGCTTCTCGATCTGGATCTCGATCGGCATGCCGTGGCAGTCCCAGCCCGGCACGTAGGGCGCGTCGAAGCCCGCCATGTTGCGCGACTTGACCACCATGTCCTTGAGGATCTTGTTGACCGCGTGGCCGAGGTGGATATCACCGTTCGCATACGGCGGGCCGTCATGCAGGATGAACTTCGGGCGGCCCTGGCTGGCGGCGCGGATCTTGTCGTAGATCCCGCGCGCTTCCCAGTCCTTCACCCATTGCGGCTCGCGCTTCGGCAGGTCGCCGCGCATCGGGAACGGCGTGTCGAGCAGGTTGACCGGATACTTGGCCTGCGGTTTCGAATCGGCTTTCTTGTTGCTCATGATGAGATCGCTGTGAAATCGGGGGGACGCTCGCGCGTCGTGAATCGGGTCGCGGCGCCGGCACCGGGCGCGCGGAAGAGGGCACGCGCGGGGCGTGCCGCAAGATCAGCTAATTCGATCCGTGGCCGAGGTCGCGAAGCCGGTCGCGCGGCCGCCCGGCGCGTGGCCGTGCGCCGCGAAGTACGCGCGGGTGTCGGCGACGTCTTGCGCGATCGCGCGCGACAGCGTTTCGAGATCGTCGAATTTCGCCTCGTCGCGCAGCTTCTTCAGGAATTCGACGCGCACGAGTTTGCCATACGCGTCCCCGTGCCAGTCGAGCAGGTGGACCTCGAGCAGCACGCGGCCGGAATCGTCGACGGTCGGCCGCACGCCGAGGCTCGCGACGCCCGGCAGCGGCGCGGGCCCGAGGCCGTGCACCCGCACCACGAAGATGCCCGACAGCGCCGGGCGCTTGTGCGCGATCGGCAGGTTGAGCGTCGGAAAGCCGAGATCGCGGCCGAGCTTGAGCCCGTGCGCGACGTGCCCGCTGATCGCGTAGCCGTGGCCGAGCGCGCGCGCGGCCGCATCGAGGTCGCCCGCGGCCAGCGCCGCGCGCACGCCGGAGCTGGAGATGCGCGTGCCGCCCGGATCGGCGAGCGTCGCCATCTGCTCGACCTCGAAGCCGTGGCGCAGGCCCGCGGCCTTGAGCGACGCGAAATCGCCCGCGCGCTTCGCGCCGTAGCAGAAATCGTCGCCGACCATCATCCAGCGCGTGTGCAGGCCGTTGACGAGCGTGCGCTCGACGAACGCGTCGGGCGACTGGCTCGCGAACGTGTGATTGAAGTGTTCGACGACGACCCGGTCGACGCCGTGCTCGCGCAGCGCCTCGAGCTTGTCGCGCAGCATCGCGATGCGCGGCGGCGCGCCGGCCGGGTTGAAGAATTCACGCGGATGCGGCTCGAAGGTCATCACGCATACCGGCAGCCCGCGCGCGTCCGCCGCCGCGCGCACGCGCGCGAGCAGCGCCTGGTGGCCGCGATGGACACCGTCGAAGTTGCCGATCGTCAGCGCGCACGGGGCGCGGCTTTCGGCGTTGGGCAGGCCGCGGAAGACTTTCACGATAAGCGGGTGGCAGCGTGGGGATGACGCGGGCAAATGCCGCAAAGCAGAAGATTATAAACGCACGCGAGCCAGGGCGGCTCAGGACGGCGGGATCGGGGAGGGCGAATGGTAAAATCCGCGGATGAAAAAACTTGTCATCCTGATTTCCGGCCGCGGCAGCAACATGGAGGCCCTCGTCGACGCATGCGCGCGCGAACGCTGGCCCGCCCAGATCGCCGCCGTGATCGCCAACCGGCCCGACGCGGCCGGCCTGGCGTTCGCCGCGTCGCACGGCATCGCGACGGCGGTGGTCGACCACCGCGGCTTCGACGGCCGCGACAGCTTCGATGCGGCCCTCGCGGCCGAGATCGACCGCTTCGCCCCCGATCTGGTCGTGCTCGCGGGCTTCATGCGCATCCTGACGCCGGCCTTCGTCAAGCGATATGAGGGCCGGATGCTGAATATCCACCCGTCGCTGCTGCCGAGCTTCAAGGGCATCCACACGCATCAGCAGGCGCTCGACGCCGGCGTCGCGCTGCATGGCGCGACCGTGCATTTCGTGATTCCGGAGCTGGACAGCGGCGCGATCGTCGCGCAGGCGGCGCTGCCGGTGCGCGCGGGCGACGACGCGCAGGCGCTGGCCGCTCGCGTGCTGGCGGCCGAGCACGTGCTGTATCCGCGCGCGGTGCGCTGGTTCGTCGACGGGCGGCTGCGCCTGGAGGGCGGCCGGGCGGTCGTCGCGCCGCACGAGGCGCGCTGGTATTTCACGGACGACGCAAACACGACAACGAATCCGACGGGTGAGGGTGTATGAAGAAGTTGCATGGTTTTCTGATTGGTCAGACTGAGACGCTGCTCGCCGAAGTCCTGAAATTCACCGGCCCTGCCGACGCGACCACGAGCCGCTTTTTCCGCGCGCATCCGAAGCTCGGCCACGCCGAGCGCGGCGTGATCGCCGAGGCGGTGTTCGCGGTGCTGCGCCGGAAGATGGAGTACGGCCACCTCGCCGAGAGCGGCTCCGGCAACCCGGCGCGGCGCCTCGCGCTGCTCGGCCTGATGCAGACGGCCGGCCGTTCGGCGCTGCGTCCGCACGTGTCGGACGCCGAGTGGGCGTGGCTCGACCACGTGTCGAAGATCGATCCGGCGAGCCTGCCGCTGCGCGTGCGCACCAACCTGCCCGACTGGATCCACCAGGCGCTCGCGCAGCGCCTCGACGCGGAGGAACTGGCGCAGCTGGCCGCCGCCGTCAACTATCCGGCGCCGCTCGACCTGCGCGCGAACACGCTCAAGGCCAGCCGCGAGCAGGTGCTCGAGGGGCTGCAGGCGGTCGGCATCGACGCGGGCGAGACGCCGTTCGCGCCGGCCGGGGTGCGGGTGGCGGGCAAGCCCGCGCTGACCAAGCTCGAATTGTTCCAGGATGGGCTGATCGAGGTGCAGGATGAGGGCAGCCAACTGCTGTGCTCGCTCGTCGCGCCGCGTCGCGGCGAGATGGTGGTCGACTTCTGCGCGGGCGCGGGCGGCAAGACGCTCGCGCTCGGCGCGATGATGCGCTCGACGGGCCGGCTGTACGCGTTCGACGTGTCCGAGAAGCGGCTCGCGAAACTGAAGCCGCGCCTCGCGCGCAGCGGGCTGTCGAACGTGAACCCGGTGCTGATCGACAGCGAGCACGACGCGAAGATCAAGCGGCTTGCGGGCAAGATCGACCGCGTGCTGGTCGATGCGCCGTGCAGCGGCCTCGGCACGCTGCGCCGCAATCCGGACCTGAAGTGGCGCCAGACCAGCGCCTCGGTCGCCGAACTGGCGCCGAAGCAGGCGTCGATCCTCGCGAGCGCCGCGCGCCTCGTGAAGAAGGGCGGCCGGCTCGTCTACGCGACCTGCAGCCTGCTCGACGCGGAGAACGAGGCGATCGTCACGGCCTTCCTCGCCGACCATCCCGACTTCACGCTGGTGCCGGCGCGCGACGTGCTCGCCGAGCAACGCATCGAACTCGAGATGGGCGACTACCTGTCGCTGTGGCCGCACCGCCATGCGACCGACGGCTTCTTCGCGGCGGTCCTCGAACGACGCGCGGCAGGCGCGGAAAGCGGCGCATGATGCCGAACCGCTTGCTGTCGCGGCGGCTCGAGAACGTCATCCATGACTTCGGCCAGCCGGTGATGCTATGGCAGGCCGCGGCGCTGCTCGGCGCGCTGGCCGTCGCCTGGCTGCTCGCGCGCTATCTGCGCGGGCGGCTCGACGCGCGCCGCGCCGCGGCCGGCCGGCCGGCGGGCGCGGGCGCGCAGAGCCTGAACCGCGCGCTGTTCCCGCTGTTCGGCGGGCTGCTCGCGTGGCTCGTGCAGGCCGCGCTCGACGACTTCATCTCGACCTCGCTCCTGCAGCTCGCGCTGGTGCCGTTGTTCGGCATCGGCCTGATCTACATCCTGTTCTTCGTCGCGCGGCGCGTGTTCGCGCGCGACGGCCACACGAGCGCGTGGCTGTCGATCGTCGAGCGGATCGTCTCGACGATCGTCTGGATCGGCATGGTGCTGACCGTGCTCGGCATTCAGCGCGACGTGGTCGCGTGGCTCGACAGCGTGCAGTTCCGCGTCGCCAACGCGCACCTCACGCTGCTGTCGCTCGTGTCCGGCGTGCTGTGGGTGTGCCTGACGCTGATCGTCGCGATGTGGCTCGGCTCGGTGCTGGACGAGCGGCTGATGCGCGCGCGTACGCTCGATGCGAATCTCAAGGTCGTGCTGTCACGGATCGGACGCGCGCTGCTGATCGTCGCGGCGGTGCTGGTCGGCCTGTCGCTCGTCGGCATCGACGTGACGGTGCTCGGCGTGTTCGGTGGCGCGCTCGGCGTGGGGCTCGGCTTCGGCTTGCAGAAGATCGCGAGCAACTACGTGTCCGGCTTCATCATCCTGCTCGACCGTTCGCTGCGGCTCGGCGACGCGATCAACGTCGGCGGCCTGCAGGGCGTCGTGACGCAGATCCGCACCCGCTACACGGTGGTGCGGGGCCTCGACGGCAACGAGACGCTGATCCCGAACGAGAAGCTCATCACCGACGTGGTGCAGAATCAGTCGTCGTACCTGACGCGCGGCTACGCGAAGGTCGCCGTGCAGGTGGCCTACACGACCGACGTCGAGTTCGCGATGACGCTCCTCGCCGAGGCGGCGAAGGGCGTCGACCGGGTGCTCGAGGAACCCGCGCCCACGTCTTATCTGGTCGGTTTCGGCGCGGACGGCATCGATCTCGAGCTGGGGTTTTGGATTGCCGACTCGGCGAAGGGCACCTCGGGTGTGCGCTCGTCCGTCAACCGCAATCTCTGGCGACTGTTTGCCGCACATGGCGTGTCGATTCCGTTCCCGCAGCGCGAGGTGCGCGTGATCGGGCTGCCCGAGGGTTTCGCGCCGCAGGCCGCCGGGCCGGGGCGGGAGGGCGGCGGCGCACGCGCCGCGGATGTCGCGAAACTGGACTGAAATGCGATCGCCGTCCCGGATTGGACCGCGGATCGCATTGCGTTGCGGCAAGAAATATTCATTTTTTACAAAGACTTGGAACGGATGCAGTAAAATTTCGTCTTAACTCGCTGCATGCTTTCATTTTCTTGACGCAGGCGGTTTCGCCCGTCGTCGTTACTTGCACAGGTACCTAGCCTTGTTGAATTCCCTGCTCGATTTCCTCGCCAACGGGTTGTTGCGCTTCACGTGGTGGCAGATCGTGTTGTTCACGCTGGCCGTCACGCACGTCACGATCATCGGCGTCACCGTCTACCTGCACCGTTGCCAGGCGCACCGCGCGCTCGACCTGCATCCGGTCGTCAGCCACTTCTTCCGGCTGTGGCTGTGGACGACCACGGGCATGCTGACCGGCCAATGGGCGGCGATCCATCGCAAGCACCACGCGAAGTGCGAGACCGAAGAGGATCCGCACAGCCCGCAGACGCGCGGCATCTGGAAGGTGCTGCTCGAAGGCGCCGAGCTGTACCGCGCGGAAGCGAAGAACGAAGAGACGATGCGCAAGTTCAGCCACGGCACGCCGAACGACTGGCTTGAGCGGAACGTCTACTCGAAGTATCCGATCCTCGGCGTGAGCCTGATGATGGTGATCGACGTCGCGCTGTTCGGCCTCGTCGGCCTGACCGTGTGGGCGGTGCAGATGGTGTGGATCCCGTTCTGGGCCGCGGGTGTCGTCAATGGCCTCGCGCACTACTGGGGCTATCGCAACTTCAACGCGGCGGATGCGAGCACCAACATCTTCCCGTGGGGCATCGTGATCGGCGGAGAGGAACTGCACAACAACCACCATACGTTCGCGACCTCGGCGAAGCTGTCGAACAAGTGGTATGAGTTCGACATCGGCTGGATGTACATCCGCATCCTGTCGGCGTTCCGTCTCGCGAAGGTGAAGAAGATCGCGCCGACGCCGCGTCTCGCCGCGCGCAAGGCCGTGCTCGACCAGGAAACCCTGCAGGCCGTGCTGTCGAACCGCTACGAAGTGATGGCGCGTTACGGCAAGGCCGTGAAGCGTGCGTATCGCCAGGAGCTGGCGCATCTGAAGGAACTGGGCTCGCGCGAGAAGTACCAGCTGATGCGCGGCGCGCGCTCGTGGTTCCACAAGGAAGAAAACGGCCTCAACGAACCGCAGAAGCGCATGCTGCCGGAGATCTTCGCGAACAGCCAGAAGCTTCATACGTATTTCCAGCTTCGCCAGGATCTCGCTTCGATGTGGGATCGCTCGAACGCGTCGCGTGAACAATTGCTGGCTCAATTGCAAGATTGGTGTCACCGCGCAGAGCAAAGCGGCATCAAGGCTTTGCAGGAATTCGCGACACGTTTGCGCCGCTACGCATAAACCGAAATCGATTAGAATTTCGGCACGTCAACAAACCCCGCGCTGGCGGGGTTTTTTATTTTTGGCCCGCCGTCCGGCAGGCAGAACGCGGCGGCTGATCAGCAGGACCGAGGAGATCATCAATATGGAAGCGACGATCAAACCCGTCGAGTATGACCGGCCGCTCTCGACAGGTACCGTATGCGGGGTCGGACAAGCGTGGGCGAAGGTGCCCGACGCGCCGTCCGCGCCCGAACGAGAGGCGTTGAAGGCGCGCATCAAGGCCTTGCTCAAGCGCGAGCGCGCCGTGCTCGTGGCCCACTACTATGTCGATCCCGATTTGCAGGAATTGGCTGACGAAACCGGCGGCTGCGTGGCCGATTCGCTTGAAATGGCGCGTTTCGGCCGCGACCATGACGCCCAGACGCTGATCGTCGCGGGCGTGCGCTTCATGGGCGAGACCGCGAAGATCCTGAGCCCCGGCAAGCGCATCCTGATGCCCGATCTCGACGCGACCTGCTCGCTCGACCTCGGCTGCCCGGTCGACGAGTTCTCGGCGTTCTGCGACGCGCATCCGGACCGCACGGTGGTGGTCTATGCGAACACCAGCGCGGCCGTGAAGGCGCGCGCGGACTGGATGGTCACGTCGTCGATCGGTCTCGAGATCGTCGCCGACCTGCATGCGCGCGGCGAGAAGATCATCTGGGCGCCGGACCGTCACCTGGGCGGCTACATCCAGAAGAAGACGGGCGCCGACATGTTGCTGTGGCAGGGCTCGTGCCTCGTGCACGACGAATTCAAGGGCATCGAGCTGGATCTGCTGCGCGCCGAGCACCCGCACGCGAAGGTGCTGGTCCATCCGGAGTCGCCCGAGAACGTGGTCGCGCTGGCCGACGTGGTCGGCTCGACGACGCAGCTGATCGACGCGGCCGTGAAGCTCGACGCGTCGCATTTCATCGTCGCGACGGATCTCGGGATCCTGCACAAGATGCGCCTCGCGGCGCCGGGCAAGACCTTCATCGAAGCGCCGACGGCCGGCAACAGCGCGACGTGCAAGAGCTGCGCGCATTGTCCGTGGATGGCGATGAACGGCCTCCTGAATCTCGCCGACGTACTGGAGCGCGGACACAACGAAATCCTCGTCGACCCCGCTTTGGGCTTGCGCGCACGCGTGCCGATCGACCGCATGCTCGACTTCGCGGCGCGTCACAAGCGGCGGGTGCAGGCGAGCGGCGACCTGCAGCGCGATACGCAATTGTTTTCCAACGTGGGGGCGGCATGAAGGACGCGATTTCTCCGCTGTACGCGGACATCACGCGCCAGTACGGCGCGGCATTCGAGGCGGCGCTCGCGCGCAACGTGGCCGATGCGCTCGCGGAAGACGTCGGCGACGGCGATCGGACCGGCTTGCTCGTGCCCGCGGATGAGGTCCGCCATGCACGCATCATCGTCCGCGAGGACGCGGTGCTGTGCGGCGTGCCATGGTTCGCGGCGGTGATGCGCTCGGTCGATCCGCGCATCGAGGTGACCTGGCATTACCGCGAAGGGGACTGGATGGCTTCCGGCTCCGCCGTGTGCGAGCTGCATGGCCCGGCGCGCTCGCTGCTCACCGCCGAACGCAACGGCCTCAATTTCCTGCAGCTGCTGTCGGGTGTATCGAGCGCGACGCGCCGCTATGTCGACCGGATCGCCGGCACCCGCGCGCGCATCCTCGATACCCGCAAGACCCTGCCGGGCCTGCGGCTCGCGCAGAAGTACGCGGTCCGTGTGGGCGGCGGCGCGAACCAGCGCCTCGCGCTCTACGACGGCATTCTGATCAAGGAAAACCACATCGCGGCGGCGGGCGGGGTCGGTGAAGCGCTCGACGCGGCGTTCGCGCTGCATGCGGGCGTGCCGGTGCAGGTCGAGGTGGAGACGCTCGAACAACTCGAGACGGCGCTCGCGCATCGCGCGGAGGCGGTGCTGCTCGATAATTTCACGCTCGACATGATGCGCGATGCGGTGCGCATCGCCGGCGGGCGCGCGGTGCTCGAAGTGTCGGGCGGCGTCAACTTCGATTCGGTGCGCGCGATCGCGGAGACGGGCGTCGACCGGATCTCGATCGGCGTGTTGACGAAGGATCTGCGCGCGACCGATTTCTCGATGCGGATCGTCGACTGAGACGCTTCGCGCGCGCCGGCGCAAGGGCCGGACGATGCGCGCGAAGCGAAGAAAAAGCCGCCGGGCGCGTCGCGTCCCGGCGGCTTTGTCGTTCGTGGGCGCGCTCGGCGTCAGCGCCGCGCGGCGCTGCGTGGCGAGAGCACGGTCGGCAGCGCCTTCGGCAAAGGCTGCGGCCAGTCGCGGCTGAAATGCAGGCCGCGGCTTTCGTGGCGGGCTTGCGCGCCGTCGACGATCAGCGACGCCACGTCGACGAGATTGCGCAGTTCCAGCAGGTCGCGGCTCACGCGGAAGTGCGCGTAGTACTCGTGGATCTCGTCGCGCAGCAGCGTGAGGCGATGCCGCGCGCGTTCGAGGCGCTTGTCGGTGCGCACGATGCCCACGTAGTTCCACATCAGCCGGCGCAGTTCGTCCCAGTTGTGGGCGACCACCACTTCCTCGTCCGGGTCGGACACGCGGCTCTCGTCCCACGCGGGAAGCGGGCCGTGCGTCGCGGACGCATAGCCGGCCTGCTCGATCGCTTCGGCGGCCGCGCGGCCGATCACGAGGCATTCGAGCAGCGAATTGCTCGCGAGGCGGTTCGCGCCGTGCAGCCCGGTGCAGGCGGTTTCGCCGACCGCGTACAGGCCCGCGAGATCGGTGCGGCCCGCGAGGTCGGTCACGACGCCGCCGCATGTGTAGTGCGCGGCGGGCACGACCGGGATCGGCTCCTTCGCGATGTCGATGCCGAATTCGAGGCAGCGGCCGTGAATCATCGGGAAGTGTTCGCGCAGGAACGCCTCCGGCTGATGGCTGATGTCGAGGTACACGCAGTCGATGCCGCGCTTCTTGATCTCGAAGTCGATTGCGCGCGCGACGATGTCGCGCGGCGCCAGTTCCGCGCGCTCGTCGTGCTCGGGCATGAAGCGGGTGCCGTCCGGCAGCTTCAGGAGCCCGCCTTCGCCGCGCACCGCCTCGGTGATCAGAAACGACTTCGCGTACGGGTGGAACAGGCAGGTCGGATGGAACTGGATGAATTCCATGTTCGCGACCCGGCAGCCCGCGCGCCATGCCATCGCGATGCCGTCGCCGGTCGCGGTGTCGGGATTCGTCGTGTACAGGTACACCTTGCCCGCGCCGCCCGTCGCGAGCACCGTGTGCGGCGCCTCGATGGTCACCGTGCGGCCGCTGTTCACGTCGAGCGCATACAGGCCGAGGCAGCGGTGGCCGGGCAGGCCGAGCCGATCCGACGTGATCAGGTCGATCGCGTGGTGATCCTCGAGGAAGGTGATGTTCGGATGGCGGCGCGCGCGCTCGCTCAGCGTCGCGAGCACCGCGTGCCCGGTGGCGTCGGCCGCGTGAATGATGCGCCGATGGCTGTGGCCGCCCTCGCGGGTCAGGTGGAAGCCGAGTTCGGCCGCGTCGTCGCGCGTGAACGGCACGTCCTGCGAGATCAGCCACTCGATCGCGGCGCGCCCGTGCTCGACGATGAAGCGCGTGGCGGCTTCGTCGCACAGGCCGCCGCCCGCGACGAGCGTATCCCGCACGTGGTTTTCGATGCTGTCCGCCGAATCGAGCACCGCGGCGATGCCGCCTTGCGCGTGATCGCTGGCGCCCTCCATGATCGAGCGCTTCGCGATCAGCGCGACGCGTCGTGTTTCAGCCAGGTTCAATGCGACCGACAGTCCCGCCAAGCCACTGCCTACGATCGCTACATCGAAGTCCATGCCTTATCTCCGTCGTTGTACGTCTGGTCTTATGTATGCCGCGGGTTGCGCGGCGGGGCAAAGGCCAGAGCATACCGCGTCGCGTGAAGCGGCGTGCGGCCCGGAAATGAAAAAAGCCCCGCGGGTGCGGGGCTTTTTGTCATCGTCAGGCTGGCAGGAACCGGAGATTACTTGATCTTCGTTTCCTTGTACGCCACATGCTTGCGGACGACGGGATCGAACTTCATGATCTCCATCTTTTCCGGCATGTTGCGCTTGTTCTTCGTGGTCGTGTAGAAGTGACCCGTGCCTGCGGTCGACTCAAGCTTGATCTTGTCGCGTGCGCCTTTTGCCATGATTCTGCTCCTTGGGCTTAGGCTTCGCCGCGTGCGCGCAGGTCTGCGAGCACGGAATCGATGCCGTTCTTATCGATCAGGCGCAGGCCGGCGTTCGAAACGCGCAGACGCACCCAGCGGTTTTCGCTTTCCACCCAGAACCGGCGGTTTTGCAGATTCGGCAGGAAGCGGCGCTTCGTCTTGTTGTTGGCGTGGGAAACGTTGTTGCCGCTCATCGGCGCTTTCCCAGTTACTTGGCATACGCGTGCCATGAGAGCACTCCTAATACGCTGAATTCGGGGTTCGACCGCCGGTGAAGGTTTCCTAGTACGACCGTGTGATCCATGGTCGCGCTCGAATTCTTGCTGGCGCAAGGCCTTCGGTGGCTTCGGAACTGGTTGGAAAAAAGACAGACGGCGATTCTAACAGAAAAAGTTCAGGAAAATCAAACCCAATTTCGCGAGCCGGTTGCGGCGGGCCGCGCGCCCCGCCGGCGGGGCCTGTCGGGCTACATCCAGCCGGCGTGTGCGAACGAAAAGGTGTCGTGCGCGCCGATCACCAGATGGTCGAGCAGCCGGACGTCGACGAGCGCGAGCGCGTCGCGCAGCACCCGGGTCAGGCGCCGGTCCGCGGCGCTCGGCCGCACGGCGCCGGACGGGTGGTTGTGCGCGACCACCAGGGCGGCCGCGTTCAGCGCGAGCGCGCGCCGGACGATCTCGCGCGGATAGACGGCCATCCGGGTCAGCGAGCCGCGCGAGCTTTCCTCCGTCTGCACGAGCCGGTGCCGCGCGTCGAGGAACAGGCAGACGAAGACCTCGTACGGGCGGGTGCCGATCAACAGCCGCAGGTAGTCCTCCACCGCGCCGGACGATTCGATCAGGGGCCGTTCGCGGGCCTTTTCCGCGAGCGCGCGCCGCGCCAGCTCCATGACCGCGACCAGCAGCGCGGTGCGCGCGGGCCCGATGCCGCGCATGCCGCCGAAATCGCCGGGCGTCGCGTCGAGCAGGCCGCGCAGTGAGCCGAAGTGGTCGAGCAGCCCCTGCGCGACGCGGAACACGTTGTGGCCGGGCAGCCCCGAGCCGAGCAGCAGCGCGATCAGCTCCATGTCGGACAGCGCCGAGGGCCCGCGCGCGAGCAGCCGCTCGCGCGGCAGGTCGTGGCCCGCCGCGAGCGCGAGGATGGGATCCGGAGCGGCGTCCGGCAGCGAACAGCTTGGCATCGATCAATCTCCGTGTTGGGGCGCCGGCCCCGAGAATCGCGCCGTACTCCGCCCCGATCGCTCAGGTGACTTACAATATGGGTTTTGCGCCAGGCCGCAGGGCTGTTTCTGGGGCGCTGATTGAACGAGTTACTCATGAGCCTCATCGATATTTCCGAAGTGAAGCCCGGTTCACACATCACGTTGCACTACCGGCTCGCGCTCGCGGATGGCGCCGACATCGTCAACACCTTCGCCGACAAGCCCGCCACCCTGCTGCTCGGGGCGGGACAGCTTGCGCCGTCGCTGGAGGAGATTCTCGTCGGCCTCAAGGCGGGGCACCATTCGACCTTCCGGCTAACGCCCGAGCAGGCGTTCGGGCCGCGCAATCCGGATATGATTCAGCGTGTGTCGATGGCGACGCTGCGCGAGAACGGCATGGTCGGCGAGGAGTTCGCGCCGGGCGACCTGATCGAGTTCAACGCACCCGACGGCGGTCGCTATGCCGGCGTGCTGAAGGAAATCAGCGAGACCTCCGCACTCTTTGACTTCAATCATCCGCTCGCGGGCCAGGCGCTCACGTTCGAGGTGAAAATCATCGGGATCCTGTAATCATGAGCTCCACCGATACGCTGACCAGTCCGACCGTCGCGGCCGATGCCGAGATCCTGCTCGCGCAGCCGCGCGGCTTCTGCGCAGGCGTCGATCGCGCGATCGAGATCGTCGAGCGCGCGATCGCGATGCACGGTGCGCCGATCTACGTGCGCCATGAAATCGTCCACAACAAGTACGTCGTGGAAGACCTCAAGAAGAAGGGCGCGATTTTCGTCGAGGAACTCGAGGAAGTGCCGTCCGGCAACACGGTGATCTTCAGTGCGCACGGCGTGTCGAAATCGGTGCGCGACGAGGCCGGCGTGCGCGGCCTGCGCATTTACGACGCCACTTGCCCGCTCGTCACGAAGGTGCACGTCGAGGTCGCGAAGATGCGCCAGGACGGCGTCGACATCGTGATGATCGGCCACAAGGGCCACCCGGAGGTCGAGGGCACGATGGGGCAGGTCGAGCGCGGCATGCATCTCGTCGAAAGCGTCGAGGACGTACGCGCGCTCGAACTGCCAGACCCGGAGCGGGTCGCGCTCGTCACGCAGACCACGCTGTCGGTCGACGACGCCGCCGAGATCATCGGCGCGCTGAAGGCGAAGTTTCCCGCGATCCGCGAGCCGAAGAAGCAGGACATCTGCTATGCGACGCAGAACCGCCAGGACGCCGTCAAGTTCATGGCGCCGCAATGCGACGTCGTCATCGTCGTGGGCAGCCCCAACAGCTCGAATTCGAGCCGCTTGCGCGAGGTCGCGGAGAAGCGCGGCGTGGCGGCCTACATGGTCGACGCACCCGAGCAGATCGACCCGGCCTGGGTCGCGGGCAAGCGCCGGATCGGCGTGACGGCCGGCGCATCGGCGCCCGAGGTGCTCGCGCAGGCCGTCATCGCGCGCTTGCGCGAACTGGGCGTGCGCAATGTGCGGGCGCTCGAGGGCATCGAGGAAAGCGTGTCGTTCCCGCTGCCGCGCGGCCTCAACCTGCCGCCTGCCGCATAAGTTCGCCTTTCATTCTGCTTTCTTCCTACAAAAGCGCGCCAAGAGCGCGCTTTTGTTTTGTGTGACGATTTTTTACGAGAGCAACCGATTGCGCTTTAATTGGTGCAACTCAGTTGCAATCATGTCGTAAACATCAGTCTCAAAAATGGTTGCAATGCAGGAAAACCCTGTCGAATCAGGAATATTGGTCGTCCTATAAATAGAGTTACAATGCGCCCGTTTTCAAGTCCAAAGGGCTTGAAACATGGTTTGGGCAAGGCGCGGGAGACCTATTTGATGCATGTGAAGTTGGCAGTTGCCGGGCCCGTTGCCGCTGCGGTTGCAACGCCTGCCGGCCGTCGCGAAGGCGACGGGCGCGGGCGGTCCGCGCCGATGTACCGGAATGGTGCACAGCGCGACAACGGGGCGTGCTCGACACGCGGAGCGAGCGGGGTCTCGATCGTCGGCGGCCGCGCCCAAGGGGGCTGGCCGCTGCGGGCGGGGCGTTCTGGCCCGGCCGGCACGCAAGTTGCTCGGCTGTGGGATCACCGGGGTGAGGCGGCGGACATGCGTGCGGAAACGAGCGTGCGGCCGACGCCGGACGCTGGGAGCGACGCGGGCATCGTGCACATCCTTTCCCTACCGATCATTCATGGCAAGACCCCGGCGCGGTCGCGCACGCGAGCCACGGCGGCTCGCACGCGGCGCGGCGACGGGGGCAGCCGGGCACGCGCGCCGCGCCCGACGAAACACTACGACTTCAAGGAGGCCAGGCAAACGTCCTTGACGTCGTGATGAACCCGCGACGGGACTCGCGACGGCACCGAACCTCGTGCAGGTGCCGTTTTCGTATCAGTCCCGGCGGCGTGCGCGATCCCGACAGGATCGCGCGGCGCGCCGGGATGAAATATCACCCTTACCGGTATTTATTCGTACCCGCAGTGTCGTTGAGATGGCACGAAGCCTATGCTTGTTTGCATGGCGGCGCGTTCATCCGGCAGCACGGGCCAAGGAGCTTTAAATGGATATTTTCGTCCAGCAGGTCCTCAACGGGCTGGTGCTCGGCAGTGTCTACGCCATCATCGCGTTGGGCTACACGATGGTGTACGGCATTCTCGGCATCATCAATTTCGCGCACGGCGATGTTCTGATGATTGGCGCGATGGTGGCGCTGTCCGCGATCACCGTGTTGCAGAACCACTTCCCCGGGCTCGGCAACGTCGCGACGCTGACCATCGGGCTCGGCATCGCGGCCGTGGTGTGCGCCGCCGTCGGCTTCACGATCGAGCGGGTCGCCTACCGGCCGCTGCGCCGCGCGCCGCGTCTCGCGCCGCTGATCACCGCGATCGGCGTGTCGATCCTGCTGCAGACCGCCGCGATGATGATCTGGTCGCGCAATCCGCTGCCGTTCCCGCAACTGCTCTCGACCAATCCGATCAACGTGATCCAGGCGACCGACACGACGCCGGGCGCCGTGATCTCGGCGACCGAGATCGTGATCATCGCGGTCGCGTTCCTCGTGATGGGCGGCCTGCTGCTGCTCGTGCACAAGACCAAGCTCGGCCGCGCGATGCGCGCGATCGCCGAAAACCCGAGCACCGCGAGCCTGATGGGCGTGAACCCGAACTTCGTGATCTCGGCGACCTTCATGATCGGTTCGGCGCTGGCCGCGCTGGCGGGCGTGATGATCGCGTCGGAGTACGGCAACGTGCACTTCTACATGGGCTTCATCCCGGGCATGAAGGCGTTCACGGCGGCGGTGCTGGGCGGGATCGGCAACCTCGGCGGCGCGATGGTGGGCGGCGTGCTGCTCGGCCTGATCGAGCAGCTGGGCGCCGGCTACATCGGCAACCTGACGGGCGGGGTGTTCGGCAGCAACTACCAGGATGTGTTCGCGTTCATCGTGCTGATCATCGTGCTGGTGTTCCGTCCGTCCGGCTTGCTGGGCGAACGCGTCGCGGATCGTGCGTAAGGAGAGAACAACATGACATCCATTCAACCGATCGAATCGTCGACGTCGCTCGTCGAAGAGCGCAAGGGCGCGAAAACCTATGCCATCGGCGTGCTCATCGCCGCGTTCGTGATCGCGGCGCCGATGGTGATCGGCGCCGCGGGCGGCAACTACTGGGTGCGGGTGCTCGACTTCGCGATGCTGTACGTGATGCTCGCGCTCGGGCTCAACGTGGTGGTGGGCTTCGCGGGTCTGCTCGACCTCGGCTACATCGCGTTCTACGCGGTGGGCGCCTATACCGCCGCGCTGCTCAGCTCGCCGCACCTGACCAACAACTTCGAGTGGATCGCGCAGCTGTTCCCGGGCGGCCTGCACCTGCCGTTCTTCCTGATCGTGCCGGTCGCGATGGCGCTCGCCGCGCTGTTCGGGATCCTGCTCGGGGCGCCGACGCTGCGCCTGCGCGGCGACTACCTGGCGATCGTCACGCTCGGCTTCGGCGAGATCGTGCGGATCTTCATGAACAACCTCGACCGTCCGCTCAACATCACGAACGGGCCGCAAGGGGTGACGGGCATCGATCCGGTGACGGTCGCGGGCTTCAACCTCTCGCAGACGCACACGATCTTCGGCGTGTCGCTGCCGTCGGTGTACATGTATTACTACCTGTTCGTGATCTGCGCGCTGTTCGTGATCTGGGTCTGTACGCGCCTGCAGCATTCGCGCATCGGCCGCGCCTGGGCCGCGATCCGCGAGGACGAGATCGCCGCCAAGGCGATGGGCATCAACACCCGCAACGTGAAACTGCTCGCGTTCGCGATGGGCGCGTCGTTCGGCGGCCTGTCGGGCGCGATGTTCGGTGCGTTCCAGGGCTTCGTGTCGCCGGAATCGTTCACCTTCTGGGAGTCGATCGTGGTGCTCGCCTGCGTGGTGCTGGGCGGCATGGGCCACATCCCGGGCGTGATCCTCGGCGCGGTGCTGCTCGCGGTGTTCCCGGAATTCCTGCGTTCGACGATGAGCCCGCTGCAGCACGCGCTGTTCGGCCATGAAGTGATCGCGACGGAAGTGATCCGCCAGGGCCTCTACGGCCTCGCGATGGTGGTCATCATGCTGTATCGCTCGGAAGGCCTGTGGCCCGCGCCGAAGCATGAGGACAGGATCGCGAAACTCGCGAAGCGCGGCGGCAAGAAGCCGGTGCGCGCATAACGAACGGCATGCGGGAGAGCAATGCAATGAGCGACAACATTCGACTGTCCGTGAAGGGCGTGAACAAGCGCTTCGGCGGCCTGCAGGCGCTGTCCGACGTCGGCCTCGAGATCAAGGAAGGGCAGATCTACGGCCTGATCGGCCCGAACGGCGCGGGCAAGACCACGTTCTTCAACGTGATCACCGGGCTCTACACGCCGGACTCCGGGGACTTCAAGCTCGACGGCGAGCACTACACCCCGACCGCGGTGCATCAGGTCGCGAAGGCGGGGATCGCGCGCACGTTCCAGAACATCCGGCTGTTCGGCGGCATGACCGCGCTCGAGAACGTGATGGTGGGGCGCCACGTGCGCACCAAGCACGGGCTGCTCGGCGCGGTGTTCCAGACGCCGGCCGAACGCCGCGAGGAGCGCGAGATCAAGGAGCGCGCGATCGAGCTGCTCGACTACGTCGGCGTGCTGCAGTACGCCGACTACACGGCGCGCAACCTCTCGTACGGCCACCAGCGCCGGCTCGAGATCGCGCGCGCGCTGGCGACGGACCCGAAGCTGCTCGCGCTCGACGAGCCGGCGGCGGGCATGAACGCCACCGAAAAGGTTGAACTGACGCGCCTGCTCGACAAGATCCGCGCGGACGGCCGCACGATCCTGCTGATCGAACACGACGTGAAGCTCGTGATGGGGCTGTGCAACCGGATGACGGTGCTCGATTACGGCAAGGTGATCGCCGAAGGTCTGCCGCAGGACGTGCAGAAGAATCCGAAGGTGATTGAGGCATATCTCGGCGCAGGGGTGCACTGATGGCAGCGGCAATGTTGAAAATCAAGGGCCTGCAGGTCAACTACGGCGGGATCCAGGCCGTCAAGGGCGTCGACCTCGAGGTGAAGCAGGGCGAGCTGGTCACGCTGATCGGCGCGAACGGCGCGGGCAAGACCACGACGATGAAGGCGATCACGGGCCTCAAGCCGTATTCGGCCGGCGACATCGAATACCTGGGCCAGTCGATCAAGGGCGTGCCGACGCACGAACTGCTCAAGCGCGGCCTCGCGATGGTGCCGGAAGGCCGCGGGATCTTCGCGCGCATGTCGATCCTCGAGAACATGCAGATGGGCGCCTACCTGCGCAACGACAACGACGGCATCAAGCATGACGTCGAGCGCATGTTCGGCTTCTTCCCGCGCCTGAAGGAGCGGGCGACGCAGCTGGCGGGCACGCTGTCGGGCGGCGAGCAGCAGATGCTCGCGATGGCGCGCGCGATCCTGTCCAAGCCGAAGCTGCTGCTGCTCGACGAGCCGTCGATGGGCCTCTCGCCGATCATGGTCGAGAAGATCTTCGAAGTGGTGCGCGAGATCTCGAAGGAAGGCCTGACCGTGCTGCTCGTCGAGCAGAACGCACGGCTCGCGCTGCAGGCGGCCGATCGCGGCTACGTGATGGACTCCGGCACGGTGACGATGTCGGGCGACGCGAAGCAGATGCTCGACGATCCGAAGGTGCGCGCCGCCTACCTCGGCGAGTGACGCGCGGCGCGGCCGCGCCGCGCCGCTTGCGCAAGGGCCGCCCCGGGGAACCGGGGCGGCCCTTTGTCATGGTGCAGCCCGGCTCGGCTCGCCGCGCCCGTCGCGTGTAGCGCTTCCTATAATCGAGGCGGTCGGCGCGCGGCGCCGGCGACGTCGCGGTGCACCCGCCGCGTTCCATGTCGATGTCGTGTCAGGAGATCCGTCTCATGTCCTTCCCTCTGTTCATCCTCGTCATGCGGCATGCGGAGAAGCCTCGGGACGCCAGCGATCCGAACCTGTCGCCGGCCGGCGAGGCGCGCGCGGCGGCGCTCGCGACCTACGTGCCCGCAACCTTCGGCGTCCCCGATTTCATCCTCGCGGCGGCGACCGGCGCGGACAGCGCCCGGCCGGTCGAGACCGTGACGCCGCTGTCGCAGCAGGTCGGCGTGCCGATCGACGACAAGATCGCCGACAAGGATTACGCGAAGCTTGCGCGCGACTTGCTGGAGAAGGACAAGTATGCGGGCCGGCGCGTCGTGGTCTGCTGGCACCACGGGCATATCCCGGGTTTGCTCGCGGCGCTCGGCGCCCCGGCGGGCAGCTATCCCGACCCGTGGAATCCGCAGGTGTTCGACCTGATCGTGCGGCTCGACGGCACGGCGGGCGGAGCGCCTGCCGTCAGCCGGATCGTCGAGCCTTTCTAGCGGCGGCCGCGCCGCGGCGGCCGTGTCTGAGCCGGCCGCGCCTGGCCGGCCGCGCCTAGCCGGCCGCTCCGCGCGTCATCGTGCGGACATCGCGCGCGCCGATGCTGTTGCGCTGAGCGACGCGCGGGGCCGCGCGATCCATCGATACAAGGGAGGTCGGGTATGAGTCTCAAGTACGGTTTCGTGAAGGCGACGATCAGGCGGATCGCGGGCCTCCGGTCGGCCGGGCACGGCAACGAGATCCAGTACCACGTGCACGTGACGCTGGCGATGGCGGGCGGCGACTGGGATGTCGCGATCAACGTCGGCACCAACGACGCGGACGACCTGCTGCGCTACAAGCTCGTCTACGACTACCAGCATCCGCTCACGCAGACGCTCGCCGCGGCGCCGGAAGGCTACAACGACCTGACGGGCGCCGCCGTGCTGCCGGCGCTCGACTATCTGCGCAGCACGGTCCTCGACGAGACCGGGCCGTGGCGGCAAAGCGACGTGATGGACGGCAGCGAGCAGGCGGAGCCGATTCCGTCGGTGCTGAGGCTGATCCGGACGGCGCAGCAGGAGGGGCTCGACCTGTATGTGTACGGCCGCGTGTATCAGGAAGGGAACGGTATCCACGACACCCACCTGAACCAGGGATCGGCGGGGCCGCACTACGCGCATCAGGCGGGCGACGACAGCAACGACCACAACGACGTCTGGCAGGACGGCGCGCTGCTGGTGAATCTCGGCGCCGCGCACTGGGCGGCCTATTTCGCCGCGTTCGACCAGCAGACGGTGCCGACCGATACGCTCGGCAACCCGGCGCCAGGCGGCGGGCCGATCACGCGCTGAGCGCGACGCGGCCCGCCGCGCGTCAGACGCCCGGCAGCGGTTTGCCGAACGAGAGGCGCGGTTCGGCCCGATAGCCGAGCGCTTCGTAGAAGCGGCACGCGTCGTCGTTGCCGGCCAGCACCTGCAGGTTCACCTTCACGCAGCCGCGCGCGGCGAGCACGGCTTCCGCGTGCGCGATCAGCGCGCGGCCGATGCCGACGCGCCGCGTGCCGGCCGCCACGCCGAGCGAGTAGAGCCAGCCGCGATGGCCGTCATAGCCCGCCATCAGTGTGCCGACGAGGCGGCCGTCGCACAGCGCGACGAAGAACAGCTCGGGCTGGGTGGCGCGCTTCATCTCGATCGCGCGCAGCGGATCGCGATGCGGCGGCGCATCGGCGTCCGAGTAGTGTGGGAACGCGTCGCGCCAGACCGCGAGTACCGCCTCGGTGTCGGCCGGTTCGAACGCGCGGATCGCGAGCGCGGCGCCGCCGCTCGTCTCGGGGGACATGGCGGGCCTCGCTCAGAGCGTGTCGAGCACCGAGCGCAGCATCGCCATCATCTGGTCGATCTCGTCGTTCGTCACGTTGAGCGCGGGCATGAAGCGCAGCAGGTTCGGCCGCGCGGCGTTCAGCAGCAGGCCGTCCGGCTGCATGTCGCGCGCTTTCTCGACGATCTGCGGCCCGATGTCCTTGCCGAGCAGCAGCGCGCGCAGCAGGCCTTCGCCGCGTTCGCCTTCGAAGCCACGCTCCTCCGACAATTCGAGCAGCTTGCGCTTCAGGTATTCGCCGCGCGCGCGCACGCCTTCGAGGAAGCCGGGGGCGACGAGCTGCGAGATCACCGCGTAGCCTGCCGCGGTCATCAGCGGATTGCCGTTGTAGGTGCCGCCCTGGTCGCCGGCTTCGAACACCGCGACGTCCGCCGTCGACAGCAGCGCGGCGAGCGGCACGCCGCTGCCGATACCCTTGCCGAGCGTCATGATGTCCGGGGCGATGTCGGCCAGCTCGTACGCGAACAGCGTGCCCGCGCGGCCGCAGCCGCTCTGCACTTCGTCGACGATCAGCAGCAGGTTGTGCTGCTTCGTCAGCGCGCGCAGCTGCTGCATGAACTCGCGGGTCGCGGGGATCACGCCGCCTTCGCCCTGGATCGGCTCCAGCATCACGGCGACCGTCTTCTCGGTGATGAGCTTCTCGACCGAATTGATGTTGTTCAGCTCGGCCTTCGGGAAGCCCGGCACCTGCGGCGCGTAGATCGTGTCCCAGCCCGGCTTGCCGCTCGCGGACATGGTCGCGAGCGTGCGGCCGTGGAAGCTGTGGTCGAACGTGATGATCTCGTACGCGCCGTTGCGGAACTTGCGGCCCCATTTGCGCGCGAGCTTGATCGCGCCTTCGTTGGCTTCGGCGCCGCTGTTCGTGAAGAACACCTTGTCGAACACGCTGTGTTGCGTGAGCAGCGCGGCGAGCTTCGCCATCGGCGCGTTGTAGAACGCGGGCGACGGGTTCAGCAGCTGTTCCGCCTGGTTCTTGAGCGCTTCGACGACGCCGTCGTCGCAGTGACCGAGACTGTTGACCGCCCAGCCCTGGATGAAGTCCAGATAGCGCTTGCCGGTGTGATCGTAGAGCCAGGAGCCCTTGCCGTGCGTGAACACGAGGTCGGGGCGGTTCGTGATGTACATCAGCGAGTCGATCGGGTAATCGTTCAGGGACATGACGGCGAACTCCAGCGGGTGGTCGGAAACAGACAATAAAAAAGCCACGGAATGCCGTGGCTGGGTGAGTCGAACAGCTTGTGCGTAACCGGTGAGGCAGGTGTTACGCGCGAGTCCGTGACGAACCGGCGGCATCCGGGCGGAGCGGCGAGCGGCGACGTCGAAGTGTGGACAGGTAGCGGTTCATGCACGCAAGCATACGGCATCACGCGTCTTCAAGTAAACCGCCGCGATGCAACAATTCGAGGTCGCGGCGGTCGCGCGTGCCCGCCTGCGTTCAGACCGGGTGCGCGAGGTCCGCGGCGCTCGTGAACGAATCCGCGTAGAACTCGTCGGCCGGCAGCCCGTGGTGCGCGGTGAAATCGCGCTGGGCGGACTCGACCATCACGGGCGCGCCGCATGCGTACACCTGGTGGCCCGACAGGTCCGGCAGATCCTCGATCACCGCGCGGTGCACGAAGCCTGTGCGGCCCGTCCACGCGTCGCCTTCGTCCGGCTCCGACAGCACCGGCACGAAGCGGAAGTTCGGTGTCTCGCGCGCCCATTGCTCGGCGAGTTCGAGCAGGTACAGGTCCTTCTTGCGACGGGCGCCCCAGTAGAGCGTCATCGGGCGCTCGAGGCCCAGGTGCCGCGCGTGCTCGATGATCGCCTTGATCGGCGCGAAGCCCGTGCCCGAGGCGAGCAGCACGATCGGCTTGTCGGAGTCCTCGCGCAGGAAGAAGGTGCCGAGCGGCCCTTCGAAGCGCAGGATGTCGCGCTCCTTCATCGCGCCGAACACGTGGTCCGTGAACTTGCCGCCCGGCATGTGGCGGATGTGCAGTTCGACCGGGCCGTCGTCGTGCGGCGCGCTCGCCATCGAGTAGCTGCGGCGCGCGCCGTCCTTCAGGATGAATTCGATGTACTGGCCGGCCAGATATTGCAGGCGCTCGTTGGCGGGCAGCTGCAGCTTCAGCACGACCACGTCGTCCGCCCGGCGTTCGAGCGCGTTGACGCGGCACGGCAGCTTCTTCACCTGGACGCCGTCGACCCCGGCGATCTCGCGCACGTCGATCTCGAGATCGCATTGCGGCTTCGAGCAGCACAGCAGCGCGAGGCCTCGGGTGCGTTCGTCGTTCGACAGCGCGGACGCCGCATGCGGCCCCTGTTCGATCTGGCCCTGCACGATCGTGCCCTTGCACGAGCCGCAGGCGCCGTTCTTGCAGCCGTACGGCAGATGCACGTTCTGTCGCAGCGCGGCCGCGAGCACGGTTTCGTCGGCCTCGACCTGGAATTGCCGGCCGCTTTGCTTGAGGGTTACGTTGAATGCCATAGAGTCGTTGAGAACAAAATGTGGGGACCGTGCGGCATGCGCACGGCGGCTACAATGCATCCGCTACAAAACACGCATACACCATGATCGCGACACGAATTCTGCGCCGCCGGCGCGTACTGATCGTCGGCTGCGGCGATGTCGGCGCGCGCTGCGTCGAGCAGCTGCGCGCGCGCCGCGCGCCGCTTCGCATCATTGCCCTGACGAGCCAGGCGGCGCGGCGGGCCGAACTGCGGGCGGCGGGGGCGGTGCCCCTCGTCGGCAACCTGGACCAGCGGGCGTCGCTCGGGCGTCTCGCGGGACTTGCGCCCGTCGTGCTGCACCTCGCGCCACCGCAGCCGTCCGGCATCGACGACCGCAGAACCCGCGCCTTGATCGCCGCGCTGTCGGCGCCGGGGCGGCGCGCAGCCGCGCGGCCGCCCGGGCCGCCGCGTCGGGCAGCGCGTATTGTACCCGAGCGATTCCGCCCGCCCACGCTCGTCTACGCGAGCACGAGCGGGGTTTACGGCGACTGCGGCGGCGTACGCGTCGACGAGACGCGCACGCCGCGGCCGGCGAATCCGCGTGCGCGGCGGCGCGTCTCGGCGGAGCGGCAGCTGCGCGATGCAACCGCGCGCGGCGCGTTGTCGGCGCGGATCGTGCGGATTCCCGGCATCTACGCGGCGAACCGCCTGCCGCTCGCGCGGCTCGAACGGGGCACGCCCGCGCTGTGCGAGGCGGACGACGTCTACACCAATCACATCCAGGCGGACGATCTCGCGACGATCCTGCTGCGCGCGGCGACGCGCGGCCGCGCGTCGCGCGCCTACCATGCGTCGGACGACACCGAGCTGAAAATGGGGGATTACTTCGCGCGCGTGGCGCGCGCGTTCGGGCTCGCGCCGCCGCCGCGCATCACGCGCGCCGAGGCCGAACGGCAGCTCGATCCGTCGCTGCTGTCGTTCATGCGCGAATCGCGCCGGCTCGTGAATGCGCGCATGAAGAGCGAACTGCGGATCGCGCTGCGCTATCCGAACGTCGACGACTTCCTGCGCGGCGTCGCCCGGCCGTGATCAGGTGATCGCAGGCAGCGCCTCGATCAGCAGGAAACACAGCAGGGCGCCGATCATGGCGCCGATCAGGCTCGGATGGTACTTGCGCTTCAGGTGCATTGCCGTCAAAAGCGCGCCGATCACGATCGCGCCAAGCGCGGCGAACGCGAGCATCACCGAAGAAAGTTCAATCGGACTGTTGATGATCATGATGTCTCCCCTCAACCAGTTTTTTTGGTTTTGATTCGAGTATAGCGGGGGATTTCAACTCTGCCATGCTGCGCCGCAAGGTGCGCCGCGGGGCCTTCGAAGGACGCTCCGGGCTTTCCCTCAGAGGGTATTCGCCGTGTTGCGCAATGCAGCGAGATCGGCTTCGGCGAGCCAGCACCACGCGCCGGGCGCGAGCGCGTCCGGCAGGCGGTAGCCGCCGATGCTTTCGCGGTGCAGCGCATCGACGCGGTTGTGTGCGGCGGCGACCATGCGCTTGACCTGGTGATACTTGCCTTCGAGCACCGCGATCTCGAGGAGTCGTTCTTCTCGGGCGCGCGCGGCGAGCGCCGCGAGCGGCTTCGGCTCGCCGTGCAACAGCACGCCGGCGCGCAGCGCGTCGAGCTGGGCGTCGTCGAGCGCGTGGCGCACGGTCGCGAGGTAGGTTTTCGGCACCTTGCGCTTCGGCGACGTGTAGGCGTGCACGAACTGGCCGTCGTCGGAGAGCAGCAGCAGGCCGGTGGTGTCCTGGTCGAGCCGGCCCACGCACTGCACGCCGCGCGCCGCGAAAGGCGGCGGCAGCAGGTTGAACACGCTCAGGTGATGTTGCGGATCGCGCGAGCATTCGTAGCCGGCGGGCTTGTTCAGCGCGAGGTACGCGCGCTCGTGGTAGGGCCAGGCGACGCCGTCGACCTCGAACACGAGGCCCGTCGTGTCGAAATGGGCGTCGGCGTCGGCCGCGATCGCACCGTCGACCGCGACGCGGCCCGCGTCGATCAGCGCCCGGCATTGGCGGCGCGAGCCGAAGCCCTGCTTGAAGAGAATGCTTTCGAGATTCATGGCGCGCGCATTGTACCAAGCGCGTCGCGCGGGGCTGGTAAGCTGCCGGGTCCGGACGCGCCGTCGCGGCGCGTGCATGAACCAACGATACAGGCAAGCCATGACTTCCATCCTGATGCCGCTCGCCCGACGCGGCGCGCTCGCCGTCCTGGCGCTCACGCTGTCGGCCGCGGCCTTCGCGCACGCGAAACCCGAACACAGCGAGCCGGCCGCCAACGCGGTCGTCACCGACGCGCCGCATGCTGTCGCGATCGATTTCACGGAGCCGCTCGAACCGGCCTTCAGCTCGATCGTCGTGACCGACGCGGCGGGCCAGCCGGCCGCCGACGGCCGCGCGACGATCGACGCCGCGAACCGCAAGCGCATGTCGGTCGCGCTCAAGCCGATCGCGGCGGGGGACTATACGGTGCGCTGGGTCGCGGTCGCGACCGACGGCCATCGCACGCAGGGCAGCTATCGCTTCAGCGTGAAGTGACGCGCGCCCGCCGCCATGCCGGGCGGCGCGGGATTGCCCAGCCAGGCTTTCCATTCGCTCGGCCGTGTCATGCGCGATGCGCATGATGGGCGGCGGCGCGGCGCTGCCGGAGTCGGCCGGCGGCCGCTACTCCGCGCGCCATTGCCGACGCCCGCGAGCGAATCCCGGGTCGGGCGGCAATTTGTATGACGTTTCCGTTTGTATCTGATTTCTGGATAATCTATCCAGCCCGCGCATGCTGACCGCGCGCCGAAGCCTGCCTACACTACGGACTCCTCTCAACGCGATGGAGTCACTGATGACAGCACATACCCTCAAGGACAAGGTCGTCCTGATCGCCGGCGGCGCGAAGAACCTCGGCGGACTGATCGCGCGCGACCTCGCGAGCCACGGCGCGAAATCGATCGCGGTTCACTACAACAGTGCATCGAGCAAGGCGCAGGCCGACGAGACGGTGGCTGCGCTCGAGGCGGCGGGCGCCAACGCGGCGGCGTTCCGGGGCGACCTGACGTCGGCGGAGGCCGTCGAGCGGCTGTTCAACGACGCGAAGAACCGCTTCGGCAAGATCGACATCGCGATCAACACCGTCGGCAAGGTGCTCAAGAAGCCGTTCACCGAGATCACCGAGGCCGAGTACGACGAGATGTTCGCGGTCAACAGCAAGACCGCGTTCTTCTTCATCAAGGAGGCGGGCCGCCACCTGGAGGACAACGGCAAGCTGCTGACGCTCGTCACCTCGCTGCTCGGCGCGTTCACGCCGTTCTACGCGGCGTACGCGGGCGCCAAGGCGCCCGTCGAGCACTTCACGCGCGCCGCGGCGAAGGAATACGGCGCACGCGGCATTTCCGTGACCGCGGTGGGGCCCGGCCCGATGGATACGCCGTTCTTCTATCCGGCCGAAGGCGCGGACGCGGTCGCGTACCACAAGACCGCCGCGGCGCTGTCGCCGTTCAGCAAGACCGGGCTGACCGACATCGAGGACGTCGTGCCGTTCATCCGCCACCTGGTGACGGACGGTTGGTGGATCACCGGGCAGACGCTTCTGATCAACGGCGGCTACACGACGAAGTAGGGCGTCGGGCCGGCGCGCCCCCGACCGGGCGAGGCGGCGCGGTGGGCCGCCTCGCCCGGTCGGGGCGGGTGCGTCCGCCGGGCGTCGAGATGGCGGCCGCGCGCTCCCGGCTCGGGGGCGCGCGGCCTTTTTGCGCCAACGCGCGCCGCGTCGGGAGGTCGGCGTCATGGACAAGCTGGAACAGATCAGGGTGTTTTTGCAGGTGGCGGAAATGGGCAGCTTCATCAAGGCCGCCCATACGCTGAGCCTGCCGCGCGCGACCGTGTCGGCCGCCGTGCAGCAGCTCGAGGCGGGCGTCGGCGCGCGGCTGCTGCATCGGACCACGCGTCAGGTGCAACTGACCGCGGACGGTGCGCTGCTGGTCGAGCGCGGCCGCCGGCTGCTCGCCGAGGCCGACGAACTGGACCGGCTGTTCCGCGGCAGCGATCGCGATGTCGCGGGGCGGCTCAATGTCGACGTGCCGAGCCGGATCGCGCGCCGGTTGATCGCGCCCGCCCTGCCCGGTTTCATGCGCCGCTATCCGAACCTGCAGCTGTCGCTGGGTTCCACCGATCGCTCGATCGATCTGGTGCAGGAGGGCGTCGATTGCGCGATCCGGGTCGGGCGGCTCACCGACAGCAGCCTCGTGGTGCGCCCGCTCGGGCGGATCGCGATGATCAACTGCGCGAGCCCAGGCTATCTGCGCGAGCAGGGCGTGCCCCTGCGGCCCGAGGAGCTCGAAGCGCATCACTGGTCGGTCGGCTATGCCTTGCCGACGACGGGGCGCGAGACGCCCTGGGAGTATGTCGCGGCCGGCCGCGCGATCGAACTCGCGATGCCGAGCCGGGTGATCGTCAACAATGCGGAGACCTATATCGCGGCCGCGCTCGCCGGGCTCGGGATGATCCAGATCCCGCGTTTCGACGTCCAGCATCTGCTCGACCGGGGCGCGCTCGTCGAGGTGCTGCCCGAGCATCGCGCGGCGTCGATGGAGGTCTCGGCGCTGTATCCGCACCGCCGGCACCGGTCGCGGCGGCTCAATGTGTTCGTCGACTGGTTCGAGGAACTGGCGCGGGATGCGATCGAGCGCGACGGCTAGGCGCGCGTGCTGTTCCGGGCGCCGATTGCCGCGCGGTTCCGGCGGGCCGGGGATATTCCACGCCTGATTTCATTTCCATCAGAAAATCCCGTGGTTACTGATTCATTCATAGTGGACTGAATTTAATAGTTGGCTTATTCTAAACGCCGGCTTGATGATTCAAATAAGCAAAACAATGATGGGTGCGCCGCCGATCGTCGATCGGCCGAGATCCGCCCGGTGTTTGCCTGTTTTGCCTGGCGGGTTCGGGGAGTCGGGGCCGATACCCGGCACCGCACGTCCGATGTATTCCCGAGGAGCGCGCCGCGTGGCGCAACCGCCGCGGGAATGGCGTCGAAGCAATGAAAAGTAAAAGAATGATGGGCCGAGAGAATGTTTTCATTATTACAGCCGTGGATGACCAGGCGAAATGCCGAAAAGCACGGGGAAAAAACGCTGATTCATTTCATTGCGGGCGATTCCGGCGCGGGCGCGCCGCGCCGCCCCTGTCAGCCGGCGCGCGCGGGTGACGCATGAGCGAGTGGCTTGCACCGCCGCTTGCGGAAGCGGTCGAGGTCCGGCGTGCGGACGCCGCCGACTGGCCGCGCATCTGGCCGCTGTGGCGCCGCATCGTGTCGGCGGGCGAGACGCACCCGTATCCGCTGGACGCAACCGAGGAGGACGCCATCGCGCTTTGGCTGCGGCCGCCGCGCGCGGCGCTCTACGTGGCCGAGCGCGACGGCGTCGTGGTCGCCGCGATGCAGACGAAGCCGCTGCGTTACGGCCACGGCGATCACATCGCGAACTTTGATTTGATGGTGACGCCGGAATGCTGGGGGCACGGAGTCGGGCGCGCGCTGGCGGAATACGTCATCGACGCCTGCCGCGCCGCCGGCTATGCGGCGATGGAAGCCTATGCGGTGGTCGCGGCCAACGAACGGGCCGTCAGGCTCTGGCACGGGCTGGGCTTCGAGACCCTCGCCATCGTTCCCCGGGCGTTCCGCCACCCGACGCAGGGCCTGGTCGACGTCCATCACATGTACCGATCCCTGACCTGATGGAGGATCCCATGCACGTACCGGCGATACTCGATTGCAGCCCCCATGCGGATGCGCTCGAGGCTCTGCGCGCCGAGCTTCCCGCGCTGCCCCGCGCGGATCTCGGCGCATTCTTCACGCGGGCCGCCGCGCTGTCCGACGCGCTGCCGGCGCCGATCCGCGACACCCTGGCGGCGTTCCGGGCGCGCGGCAACGAGGGCGGCTACCTGCTGCTGCGCGGGCTGCCGCTCGACCCGGACGCCTTGCCCGACACGCCTGAGCATTGGCCGCCGCCGCCGGAACGCACGCTGCTGCAGACCGAGGCGTGGGTCGCGTTGATCGGCATGCGCATGGGCGTGGCGACCGGCTACGACCGGAATCGGAGCGGCGCGCCGCTGCAGGATGTGTTTCCGTCGCGGGACGCGAAGACCATGATCGCCAGCGAGCATTCCATGACCTCGCACGGTTATCGGGACGCGCTTCGCTATCACACGGAGCTCGCGTATCTGACGGCGCAGCCCAATTACGTGGCGCTGGGCTGTTCGCGCGCGGACCATGAAGGTCGGGCCGGTACGCCGGTCATCTCGGTCCGGCGCATCGTGAAGCGCTTGAGCGCCGCGCATCAGGACGTGTTGCGGTCGGTGCCGCTGACGTGGCGCGTGGACGACCTGTTCAAGACGGCGGAGCAGCCCGACCCGCAGACCCGGCTGCGCCTGCTGTTCGACAACGACGACCGGATCCGCTACGACGGCCGGCTGATCGAATGCGAGGCGGGCAGCGCGGCGCACGAGGCGCTGGAGGCATTCATGGCGGCGATCGAGGAGACGCAGGAAATCCTCTACCTGAAGCCCGGCGACGTGCTGGTGTTCGACAACCACCGGACCTCCCATTCGCGCACCCGGTATGAGCCGCGGTTCGACGGCAAGGATCGCTGGCTGACGCGCCTGTTCATTCGCGAGCCCGGCGCGGGGCACGCGGCGCGATTGCGGCAGGCGGAGGTGGTGGGGTTCGAGGTGCGGCCTCCGGAGGCGGTTTTGGCGGGGTGAGGGCTGCGTGACGCCGCGGGAAAATTCTGTCTGGGCGTCGGCCTGCGTCGCAGCTTGCGCCCGGCGGGCAGTGCGTGCCGTCGAAAACAAAAAAGCGATGGTGTCGCGCACTTGAAGAATCCGGCGCGCATTTTCCGATGCGGGGTTCGTGAGCATCGAGCGCGTCACCAAAATACACATTTCTGTCGACGGGCGGATGAGGCTGTCGCCTGGCGACGGCGCGACAAGGGCTCGCCGGTCGCGTTGCCCCGGAAATCCACGCTGGACTTGGCTCCGCGATGGTATGGCGCGCCCCCTGACTGATACGGGGGCGCGAAAGATCGTTCGTGTCTCAACCTTCGCGCCGCGCTTTGTCCGGCAATGCTGATAGGGCAATCACCTCGGTTCGACGCATGCTCGAGTCCTCGCGAGTTTTCGACAGAGGATCGGGCATGGGTTCAGCGTTCATTCGGGAGGGGGATACGACCTCCCACGGCGGCCGCGTGCTGGCGTGTACATCGACCAACACGGTCCTCGGGAAGGCGATTGCGCTGGAGGGCGACATGGTGTCGTGCCCGAGGTGCCGCGGCGTTTATCCGATCGTCGGCGTCCGGATTCGCAGCATGACGTTCGACGGCCGTGCCGTCGCGACCGAAGGCGACAAGACGGCGTGCGGCGCGACGTTGATCGCATCGCAAGGCGAAGCGACGGCGGAGCAGACGTCGGGGGTAGGCGGGGCGGTCGGTGCGGGCACAAGCGCGGTTGCGCAGCATGCCGCGCACGACGATGGCCCATCTCGTGGGCGTTTCCAGCTTGTCGACGACCTTACGCGCGAGCCCATCGCGAACCATCCCTACACGGTGACGTCGGCCGACGGTCAGACGATTCACGGCACGACGGACGCGAACGGTTACACGGCTTGGCTCAACAGCCGTCAGGCGGTATCGCTTTTGTTCAGCCATCCGGGAACGTTCGGGGCGGCGAGCATGGGTGAAGCATGAGCGGCGGTTCGGTGGTCGGAGGTTCGGGAGGCGGCGAGGGGAGAACGACAGCCATAGGCGTTCGCAACGGGTTGTTGCCGCACGAAAGGCAGAAGCTTTGCGATCTCATGTGTCGATGTGGCCGCATCGGCGTTGCCATCGCGACAAAAAAGGGAGGCCGGTTTCTCCGGCAGAAGTGCGTTGCGGAGCGGTTGAATTTTACGAACACGACTTCAAGAATCATGTCCGGGAAACCAACGCAGTACTTGCCGGAAGTATCGTACGACATGCGACCCAAGCCCCCGGCGCCACCGGTGCCGATCATGGAAGACGACGATGCGCTAACGCCGGTCGGTCGTTTGCTGATCTGGATTCAGGAGAAATGGCCGGGCAAACTCGGCGGGTATATCAAGGGCAAAAAGACCGGCCTGGATCAGATTCGCCGTCCCGATGTGGTCATCGTGAATGACCCAGGTCAGCCTCCCGTACAGTCGAATATCAAGGCCGTCGTCGAAATGAAGTTCGATGATGGGTTTAGCCACGGACAGGAAATATCGTACAAGCGGATTGCGGGTGACGATAGTAAATATGTCTCGCTAAGGCGGGCGGATTGTCCATGCGATGACGGAGAGCCACAGGGCAAGTCCGCCCGATCGGTACAGACACAATCCAATACGGATGAACTGTTCGGCGCGAACACGAGCGGAAACACTGCCGGGCCTTTCGGGTTGCCGCCCATGACGCCTGTCAGCCCCGGGTCACCCGCTCCTGGTGCGGTCTTTCCTTAAAGATCATGACAAACGACGAATTGGTCGCATGGGCGCATGACCCGCGACGACAGGACACCTTGCCCTTTGGGCTTTATGAGCCTCCTTACCAAAAGGCTATTGTCGGCGCGGCTCTTGTTGTTCGGGGTGTGGTGTATTTCAAGCAAGGGAATACCAAGCCGGTACGTGAAGCCCTCGTGAAGTGCTACGAGCGCTACATGGCTGCTCTCGATGAGTATGCGAAGGTCTACGCGCAAGCAGCCGGCACCGAGCCGCCGCGCGTGAGCCCGATGCGCTGGTTCTACGAGGAAGGCAAGAGCCCGGTGGCTTTCGATAAGGCGCGTAAATTCCCGAGCTTGGCGCGTGCCCAGTCGAGCGGCGCGCCAGTCGTTTCGGAAACAACGAGCGCCGACCACAAGCTTGCGGCGGGTTTCTTTTCGTTCGGTGTATTTTGCTTCGAGGATTGGCAGGCTGATTATGCGCTCGATACGCTCAAATTCAGCGTGCCGCGCCGATTTCTGCAGCTGTGTCCCGGCATTTTCGAGAAGCTGTTTGTGGCGTTCGTCGCGACGTTGCCGACCGTTTGGGGGCATGCTGGTTTTGGCGTGAATCTCCCGCCCACCGAGCAGGAGCCCAACGAAGCGAGCGAGAATTTCTGGTCGCGGTTGTACGGACCCGGCATCGACGTCGGGGAGCCTATGACGCATGCGACCATCGTTACGCGGGACAAGATCAAGACCGTCGACTGGCTGACGGCGCTCGACGCCGATCTCGTTCGTCAGCTAGGCGGTGAGGGCACACTGATGCTCCCGCCGGACTGGTTCCGCAAGACGCCGTTCGGCAATGGCGGCCTCGTCATCCAGGCCGGCCCGGAGCCGGCCGCCGGCGTGCCGATGGGTAAAGGGATTCCCCCGGGAGCCCCCGCCGCGTATGTGCTGCTCAATCACGCGCTGCGCCCGATCGTGGCGGAGTCGTCCGACATTCTGCAAGGCGGAACCGTGGACAGCACCGCGCCATTGCTCAATACCCGCGTGGCAACAGAGGCATGGTTGCAGCGCTTCAACGTGCCCGACGACGAGATAAACAGCTATTGGGTCGAACTGCACAAGACGCCGAAATTGTCGCCCGCGACGTGATATCGCTTCGTGATCAGGGCTCGACCCGCTTCGATATAAATCGAGCCCTTCGTCGCCGGCTGGTTCGTGCTTGAGGCATCAGTAGGCGACGCCTCGGCCACCGGGCGCGAGGGGCTTCTTTGGGCGATTCCGCCTGGGCGCAAGCCAGCGTGACAGCCAGCGGCGTGCCAGCAGCCGAGTGGAAACGCCGTCACGAGGCGGGATAAGCTGGAAAAGCCGGGAAGTCTCGCCGAGAACACGGCGACAAAGAAGTGGATGGTGCCCAGGGTCAGCCTTGATTTGCACGCGTAACCTTCTGATTCTTAGTGATGTTGAGCATGAGTGTCGAAATAACTACCCCCGTAGATACCCCCCGGCAGAGTACCTGCAACTTTTGACTCCGAGTATCCCGCAGCAGCTAGCAGTGACCAGGTTGGTCATCGGAACGGACGCGAGATCAAGTTGAGTAGTCTGATGTTGCGGTACTGGAGCGATGATGTTGATGACGTAACTGCCTATTTCTGTCGGACCCAGACGCAGTGATTAAGTACCCGTTGTCTCGTCTGGCCTACGCTGAACTGGCATAGCAAATGCCCGGCCGGTCCGTAAAGCACAGCTTAGTTGGATGGTGCCAAGGTTTATCTTCACCAACGAACTGCTTCGCGACAGAGCCCGCGAAGCGATCCTCAACTTCAAGAATAATTTGCCATGTCAGTACGAAGAACATCGCAACACTTTGGAGGCTCGGGAGCATCTCACAGATCAGGCTCTCGAATATGCCGACATGGAGGACCCGGAAAACTATCAGGCCTATCGCACGAAAGAGAACTCAGACGATATTGCGATTGTTCACGTCAGTCCTTCCGCCGATAGGTGCCGAATGAGATGGGCCTTTGCTTGCCAGCCCAGTAGTAGCGGGAGTGCTAGGCGTGACCGCCTGTGGCCGTAACGTGGAGGAAGAGGCTGAGCGAGTCCCGGAGGGTGTACTTTTGCCAGTCGCTTTGGCGTGACGGACCGCGAAATCGGAACCTGTACCCGCGCGCTTCAACGTTTACCCTAGGCAGCAAATCATCGACTTTTTATCGATAAATTCTCGTGCTAGATTGCGCGCATCGAGCCCGGCCGAAACCGGGCAGGCGGTGCCGCGTGCATGGCGCCGCGCGTCCGATACAAGGAGGAGCAATGCTGGTGCTGATTGGAGTGCCGATCGTTGTGATCGGTTTTGCGCTGCGCTTCAATGCCCTGCTGGTGGTCACGATCGCGGGGCTCGCGACAGGGCTGGCGGGCGGGCTGAATCTCGTCGACATCGTCAGCGCGTTCGGCAAGGCGTTCACCGAAAACCGCTACATGGGGCTCATCTGGCTGACGCTGCCGGTGATCGCTCTGCTTGAGCGCAACGGGCTCAAGGAGCAGGCGAAGCGGATGATCTCGCGCGTGCAAGCGGCCACCACGGGTCGCGTGCTGATGCTGTACTTCGTGCTGCGCCAGGCGACGGCCGCGCTCGGCCTCACGTCGCTCGGCGGCCACGCGCAGATGGTGCGGCCGCTGATCGCGCCGATGGCCGAGGCCGCGGCGGTCAACCTGCACGGTGAACTGCCCGAATCGGTGCGCCAGCAGATCCGCGCGCATGCATCGGGCGTCGACAACATCGCCGTGTTCTTCGGCGAAGACATTTTCATCGCGATCCAGTCGATCTTGCTAATCAAGGGCTTTCTTGAACAGAACGGGATCTCCATCGAGCCGCTGCATCTGTCGGTGTGGGCGATCCCGACCGCGATCGCAGCGCTCCTGATCCACTGCACGCGCCTCGCGCTGCTCGACCGCCGGCTGGCGCGTGGCTTTGGCCTGCTCGGGCGGGAGGGCGCACGATGATCGGCCTTGAATCGCTGTACACGCTTGCGGGGCTGATATTCGCCGCGTTCGCGTACTTCAACCTGATGGACCGCACGAACCCGCGCCGCATCGTCAATTTCGCGTTTTGGGCGATCTACGCGGCCACGTTCCTGTTCGGCGCGCTGCTGCCGCATTTCGTGACGGGCTGCCTCGCGATCGCGCTCGCGGCGATCGCCGGCTCGGGCAAGCTCGGGCGCGGCAAGTCCGATGAAGCGGGGGAAGCCGCGGCCGTGCGCCGCGAGACGCTCGCGCAGCGTTTCGGCAACCGGCTGTTCCTGCCCGCGCTGCTGATTCCGGTCGTCACGCTGATCGGTACATTCGCGCTGAAAGGAGTGCCGTTCGTCGACCAGAAGAGCGTGACGCTGATCTCGCTCGTGCTCGGCACGCTCGTTGCGTTCAGCGTCGCGCTCGCGATGCTGCGCGATTCGCCCGTGCATGCCGTGAAGGAGGCGCGCCACACGATGGATGCGGTCGGCTGGGCCGCGATCTTGCCGCAGATGCTCGCGGCGCTAGGCGCGCTGTTCGCTGTCGCCGGCGTCGGCGGCGTGGTGTCGGGGCTCGTGAAGGAGTGGGTGCCGATCGATTCGCCGTTCGCGGTGGTCGCGGCCTATACGGTCGGCATGGCGCTGTTCACGATGATCATGGGTAACAGCTTCGCGGCGTTCCCCGTGATGACGGCCGGTATCGGGCTGCCGCTGATCGTCCACCAGTTCCACGGCAACCCGGCGATCCTCGGTGCGATCGGAATGCTGAGCGGCTTCTGCGGTACGCTGATGACGCCGATGGCGGCGAACTTCAATATCGTGCCGGCGGCGCTGCTTGAGCTGAAGGACAAGAACGGCGTGATCAAGGCGCAGTGGCCGACAGCCGTGTTGCTGCTCGCCGTGAACACGTTGCTGATGTATGCGTTCGTTTTCCGCTTCTGACGAGATGGACGAGCCCCTCATGACCGACCGACTGCCCCTCGAACTCGCGTCGAAATTCGCGTCGCTTGCGCTCGCGCACCTAACCCGCGAATATCCGAACAAGCTCACACATTCGCTCGCCAGCCCGCAGGACGTGCAGGGTCCGCGCGCGCTGCACCCGATCTTCTACGGCAGCTACGACTGGCATTCGTGTGTGCACGGCTACTGGCTCGTGCTGCGCGTGCTCGAACACTACCCGGCATTGCCGGAGGCCGAACGCATCGTCGCGATTGTCGATGCGCACTTCACCGAGGCGAACGTTGTCGGCGAACGCGCGTATCTTGCTCTGCCGCACAACAGTGGCTTCGAGCGGCCGTACGGCTGGGCGTGGCTGCTCGCGCTTGCCGCGCAGCTCGAGCGGCTTGCGCTGAGGGGCCCGCTGCCGCAGGCCGTGGGCTGGGCGAAGACGATGGCGCCGCTGACCGATCTGTTCGTGTCGCGCTTCGAGGCTTTCTTGCCGAAAGCGACCTATCCGCTGCGCGTCGGCACGCACTTCAACACCGCGTTCGCGCTTGCGCTCACGCTCGCTTTCGCACGCGACACGCAGCGCGACGGGCTCGCGGCGCTGATCGTCGATACCGCGAAGCGCTGGCACCTGAACGATGTCGCGTGCCAGGCGTGGGAGCCGTCGGGCGACGAGTTCCTGTCGCCTGCGCTGATGGAGGCTGAGTTGATGCGGCGGGTGCTGCCGGCGGGCGAATTCGACGGCTGGTTTGCGCGCTTCCTGCCTGATCTCGCGCGCGGCGAACCCGCGACACTGTTCGAGCCGGCGACTGTCAGCGACCGCAGCGACGGCAAGATCGCACACCTGGACGGGCTGAACCTCAGCCGCGCATGGTGCCAGCGTGCGCTGGCCGGCGCACTACCGGAAGGCGACGCGCGGCGCGCGAAGCTGCTCGACGCAGCCGACCGTCATCTCGCGAGCGCGCTCGCGCACGTGGCCGGTGACTACATGGGCGAGCACTGGCTCGCGACGTTCGCATTGCTTGCGCTGGAAGCGTAGCGCACGAAACTCCGGTGGCGGCAAGGTCTTCGGCGCGTGACTATACTCGCCGACCGTCGTCGATCACGTGACGCTCGACATGCCGCTCTAATGAAAGTACGGGGGAGTGAATATCCCCCGTAGGTGGCCGTCATTGGGCTTAAAAAGCAGTATTGAAGGATTCCAGCAGCCGAGCAGTAACGTCTTCCATTTCGGCAACGTAGCAAACGCGGGCCGGCGGGTGTGCGGCAAAGAATGCTTTGAATACTTTGTTGAACGACTGGAAGTAGAGGGCATCGGTCAAAAACGCTTTCATGTGAACAGTGTCTTCCTTGCCGAGGCCCGCCTCCGTCACGATGTCGAAGCAGTTCTGGACGGTATTTGCCTACTGGGAACCCGCCCGATCACCCAATGTGGCTGGTTGATCGACATGGGGCCCAAGGAGCGATGCCAGAGCGCGCTGCGTCGGCGGTGTCGTGGAGATCAGCCGTGCAGTTTCCTGCATCATCGGCACGAAATGCGACACCGCTCGATTGAGCGACCACTTGGAGGCGGACACGGAAACCTGCAAGCTCGCGACCACACGTTGAGCGAGATCGAATACCGGTACTGCGAGCGCGAGGTCGCCGCGGTAATACTCCCCGTTGCAGTACGCATATCCATCCTGGCGCGCCCTCTGCAAACGCTTGAGCAACTCGTCCACATCCACCACCGTACTGGGCGTGAAACGCACCGGTTGTGTGCTTTGCAGGCCCCGACGCGCCTGCTCTTCGGGCAGACACGACAGAAACGCCCGGCCGGCCGACGAACAGTACATCGGAATCCGGCGGCCAATCGGCATGTGCACCATCAGCCGCATCGGGCTCGGGAATCGGCCGATATAGATCATGTCCGTCCCGGCCGGCTCCGCCAGATTGACCGTTTCACCCGCGTTACGATTGAGTTCGAGCAGATAAGGATTGGCGCGATTCAGCAGCGGATGCGACTGCAGATAGCGACAACCCGCATCCAGGGTACGCGACGACAGCGAATAACGCTTACTGATCGGGTCCTTCATCAACAAGCCGATCGCTTCGAGCGTAAAGGCAAATCGCTGGGCCGCGCTACGACTGATACCCGCGGCAGCGGCAATCTCCGCCAAGCATCATCGATGCATGCTGCACATCGAATGCGCCCAGCACCGCGATGCCGGTGGCGAAAGATTGCACATAGAGCGTCGAGTCTTCTGGGTTCATGATCATCCGTGCGTTGGCAGCAACGTAAATCAGCTTAAAGCCGTACCGCTCGACAGCGGGATAGCTGTGGATCGTCGGAAAACCGGTGACCCGTTGTCCCGCCATCCCCGTGCAGCGACCGTCACGCCCCATCGTTAGCCCGTGATACCCACACACCAGTTTGCCGTCGCGAAGAAATACGGATGGCGCGAGTTCTGTATATAAAGCCGGCAAGTCGCGCCGGTCCGGGTGCCTGATAGCAGCACTATCTCCGAGTGACGATTGCACGTCGGTAGCAATGCATTGCGCGGCAAGGCTGTGACGCTATCGCGTCGAGCCGGATACTGCGGCGCAATCTATCTGTCCGCAGTTAGGGAACGGTGGTCCGCATGCGCCATCAGATCAACGACGAACGCACGCAGCACGGTCGGCTGCGCCGCGACGCGACGAGTGATCGACGAAAACGGCCATGTTGACGTCAGTTGTGACCCGATCTGGCGCATCTGGCCCGCATCGACCCATTGCTTCGCGTAGTGCTTGGGCAGAAAGCCAATGTAGGCGCCCGTCAGGATCAGGATCGCCTGTGTAGTGGTCAACTAATCCCGGACACTGCATTAAGTTTTTCTTCCGCAACCGCCGGCGCCAGTCCGTCATTGAACTGATGCGGCCGTATCCAGTTGTACCGGTGCATCAGGTAGTGGCTGATGTCCCGCTGTGCCTCCTGCGCCGACATGTAGCCCACTGACGGTAGCCATTCGGTCTTGAAGCTGCGGAACAACCTCTCCATCGGGGAGTTGTCCCAACAATTTCCTCGACGGCTCATGCTCTGCTGTATCCGATAGCGCCAGAGGCGCTGACGGAATCTCCGGCTTGCATATTGACCGCCTTGATCCGAGTGAAACAGCAAGCCTTGCGGTCGACCACGTTGCTCGTAGGCCATCTCCAACGCCTGCACGACCAGATCGGCATCAGGGCGTGTCGAGAACGCCCAGCCAACAGCCCGACGCGTGAACAGGTCGAGTACTACGGCCAGATAATGCCAACGGCCCTGCGCCCAGACATACGTGATGTCACCACACCACACCTGATTCGGCGTACCAACCTCGAATTCGCGATTGAGATGGTTCGGGATATCGATCCGCTCGACCGTGGCCTGCTTGTAGGCATGGCGGCCCGGCTGCTTGCAGATCAACCCGAGTTCTTCCATCAAGCGGCTGACCTTGAAGCGGCCAATCGCCGTACCTTCCTCGCGCATCATGCCCATGATGCTGCGACTGCCAGCAGAGCTTCGACTCTCGATGAATAGTTCGTGTACCCGGCTACGCAGTGCCATTCGCTCGGCATCAACGCGTCGGGTTCGCCCTCGATGGGCATACAGGCAGGACCGCGACACGTCGAATACCGCGCAGATCAGCTCGACCGATTCGCTTGCGCCAATCTGATCAATTACTTCGTACGTTCGATGCCTTCCGACATCAAGAGCGCGGCAGCCTTTTTTAAAATGGCCTTCTCACGCTCAAGGCGTTCGATACGCGCCTCGAGTTCCTGAATACGCTGTTGATCCGGCGTGATTGCCTTGCCCTGCGGCGTGACGCCCTGGCGTTCCATCTGAAGTTGCTGCACCCAGCGGCGCAGCACCGTCTCGCCGACGCCGACCGAGCGGCTTGCTTCTATATGGCTATAGCCCTGGTCGAGCACCAGACACGCGGCTTGCTGTTTGAACTCCGGGGAAAACGTACGTCGTTGCTTGCTCATCAGACACCTCTTCATGGCGACCATTCTCGCCTAAATCAGTGTCCGGATTCATTAGACCACTACAAAGCGTGGCATTCCAACTTGAAGCGGTAGTGGAAACTGCTGATAGCTGCGATCAGCCTACCCAAGCGAACCTCACTCCCCAGCCTCTGTCAATCCTTTGGACATTTAAGTGAATCTGCGATTGGCTTTATAGATTTTCCACTCGGAACAAGTAAAAAGTAGCTTGCACTGCAGTCCGATGAGCCGTCTAAGCCACCTAAATAGTAGCGAGCTAGTATTAGCGCACTATCTGGCCGAGTCGTTAGATCTATTACGATATCTCGCCCATCTTTTGACTTTCTTGGGGCGGAACCATCATTTGAAAAGCGATCAAGGGCTCGAGACTCTTTCCCATTGGAAAGATCATTGAGAGTGTAATATCGACATGACGTCCCGCAGCTGTGCGGAGTCATGTAGAATTTTCCTGCCGTATTTACTGCAAGTGGGAAGACAGTTTTCCCCATATCATCCCGCCAGACCTCACCGTCCTCTTTGAGAAATGCAGGAACCACCAAATCTCCCTTGTATACCTGCGTTGGGTAGTCAGAGAATTGCGGGTCTGCATAGCTGGCTGCATATGACTGGATTGGCAACAGATACGCCAGGACGCACATCGTCATATACAACCGGGCACGCACTATATTTTCCTGTTTAATCAATAAGATCATCTATCTCTCCTCGTTCAAGTGCGAGGTCTGATTTTCTTGACAATTCCAGCGCGAGAAATTCTTTGAACTTCCCTTCGACTGTTCCCCAGTTAACTCCACCCTGATCGTAGGGCGATCCAGGTAGGCTTGCCCACTCCTTGTTGCACCCGTCATCGAACACTGCTTTTCTTATATTTCCATTAATTATGGAAGTCAATGCTCGTCGCTTGTGCTTTAGAAGGACAACGCAGTATTTATCTTGGGATGCTGGAGAGAAGTTATTTATCTCGTAGTCTTTCCGCCAACCGACAGATGCAGGGTCATCCCAGGTGTAGCCCATTACCTGGTAGGCTCCAGCAGCAGTGGAATTATATTTGGCCGTCTTAATCAGTATTCTTGGATGATCAGAGAAGTCTCTACCATAATCTTTTATGAATGAACTTCCACCAAACAATCGCTCATACCCCAACAGACCCTCCGTCCCTTCTCCAACTCGAATCATCCTAAGAAATGCACGAATCCGTGCTTCTTGAATTGAAATGCTTCCGTCAATCATATTTGAAAGAAAGCCGGCGACGTGGATATGAAAGCAGTTAGCGGTACTCGTAAATCCGTCAACTTTTTTTTGCGTAACGCTGTCCCACCAAGTCAGCTCTTTCATACGTAGTTTTTCACTTTCCCAAGATGCCATGGCCGAAGGAGATACTTGAGCGTCATACTGCTTCCACGCCTCCGGATTGGCCTTCCATTCGCTGGGATAGCGCAGGATAATTCGCGAGAGTTGCTGTACGGTACTGCGGTTGCGCTGGGCCGCCTGAAGCTCACCCAAGGTCAAATTACCGTCTGGGAGCGTGTCCAGAATGCTGAAAACCTGCTGCAGAGGCGCATCCAGCTGACTTTTCTTAAGCGGCATTTCGCCGCGCTGAAATGCCGCCATATCTGCCAGAGCCAGGAAGTAGCTGCCGTAGGCGGCCGTTTGGGATTCGGACTCGATGATGGAAAAGTCCACCCATTCATGCGGGGAGTGCAAGCTGATGCCTGTATGGCCTGCTTCGCCTGCCCAGCCCGTTGCACAGGTGGTGCTATCTCTAACTTGCACTTGCCACCAACGTTTTCCTGCTTCATCCAGTGCAAAGCCGATAGGCTCGGAGGTAGGATCCGGCGTAGCGGGGCGTGCCAGTTCCAAGGATGAGATCGCAAAGTGATGGGGGACGTTGCCGTTCTTGTAGCCGTTGGCGCTGAAGGTGAGCGGATAGCTATTCCATCCGCTGAGATCCGATAGCACCACCTTCTCTTTCTTTGGGTTCTTGAGGTCGTACAAACCACGAAAGGTAGTCGCGGCAATCCAGACCGACGGAGCATTCGGCGTTGCAACACGAATACCCCTATATACCGTAGCCTTGGGCTGTCCGTCGGTGCCTCGATTGTTTTCGGCAACGAGATCCGTAGCGGTATAGGGATTGGTGTTAGTGTGTCGATACAGCTTTGTTTCTTGGGCTCCAGCGGGCAGCTTTGCTCGGCGCTCGATCCATTGCAGCTCAGCTACAGGTTTGACTTTCACATAGGTCGCCTCATCCGGCGGGATGCCATCAAGCTCCAGTACCGTCCCTAGGCGGAGAACCCCTGTCTGGATGGGTGCCAGAACCGCATTGCGCAGTTGCGAGCCGGGCGCTACTCGCAACACCGTCCTTTCTTCCGGTTTAGCTGCTAGTGCTGCAGCTCTGCTCTTCTTCAAATAGGCCGGAAGGTCGGCGCCCGCGATGATCTCGTGGTGCAACATCTGGCGGGACGAGCTGGGGTCGACTACCCGGCGATACTCGCCCAAGTGCCCGAGCAATGCTCCTGCTTTAACCTTGATCGGGGTCTTGGGAACCACCACCTCATCAAAGGTCTCCGGCACCTGTGAGTGCGCCTCCAGCGCGGCAAGATGAGCCCAGCCGCTTATGGCGCGGGCCTCAATCGCGGCATCACCTGTCTTCGGAGGCGCTACGTTGCCTTCCACTATCGATTGAACGCGCACCCATCCCTTCTGAATTTCGCCACCAATGATGTGGGAGCCAGGAGGCAGAATGCCCTGGATAGGGGTTGTGTCACCTGCGGGTTGCGCACGTACTCGCAACCCTTGGATGACAGGCGCTGCAGAACCTTTTGTTACCTCTTGCTTGTCGTTCGCCTTCGATGAGACGCGGTAGATCTTGGATGTCCAATACGGCGGCCGGGGTGCCTTGGCTCCCAGGTGTTCGTATTCTTCGAAGGACCGCAAATGCATGGACAGGCAAAAGTAGGTCAACTTGTTGCCTGCTGGATACTCCAGGGAGTGCCGGGTGAGGACGAACCCCGAGCTGTAGAGCACGTTGTCCGACATCGGCGGCTTGGCTCGGCCTCGGACGGAAAGGTAGCTACGGTTCGCTCGATAGGCTACGACCTCACCTTTCGCGATCGCGCGAACGCCTTCGCCAAGTGCCAGGGTGTTGGCCATGGCTGGCTCATAGTGAATGCCGCAATGCACGCCCGAAGGGCCAAGTGGATAGTAGCCACTCGAAGCCATCGTCAGCGCATCGTAATAGACGTCCGCGTTGCGCACTTCTTTGCCGGTCAGGTCTTTGAACGGGAACTTGAATGTGGACATGACTGCTCTGTGTCCTTAGGCGTCGCCAGAGAAAGTGGGGTGGTAAGTGGCATCCGGCTCTTCCCCAGACTCCGGATTGCCCTGTAAGGACAGCGAGTTGCCTTTGCCACCGCCTTGCTGCTTCATCGGGCCTTTCAGGGTAATAGCGACGCCATCCAGCGTGATGCCGCCGTCGTGCAGGGTGATGGTTCCGCCCGGGCCGCGTAGCCGGAAAACTTCGCCCGCCTGCAGCTCGATGACTTTCGAACGTTGACGAATGGCCTGGCCGGCTTGCAGCTCGGAGTGCCCCTCCACGGTATGCTCCTGGTGCCCACCGATGTTGACCCAGTGGTTGGCCACGGTCTTGTCGCGGCGGTTGTTGCCCACCTCTTCGGTGCGGTCCTTGCCGGTGCGGATGGTGACATAGGCCATATCGCAAACGCTGTGCCAACTTTTAATAAATCAAGAATTATCCTTATTTATCAAATGCTTAAATGGCACTCCTCTATGAGCAAGACAGCCTCCAATTGCCAGAATTCGCAGCAAGTGTTTTTTTCTCTGTTTTTTTGAGCCATGAATGGCTCGATTTGAAATAACCAATTGAAAAATAAAGGTAAAAATTCGGGCCATACTTGGCCTAGTCGGGCCAAATATGGCCCAACCGGCTGAGCCGCAACAGAGACCAGCGGCTACATTTTTCGGTTTTACACCATGAGCTCTCCCGCGCGGACTAGAGAAGACATGTTCGATGAACTTGGCCGGCCTTATCCCGAAAAGGCAAATATCTGATGGGTAAATCAGATGCTTTCTATTTCGAAGGGTGTTTGGAACTTCTAGCATGGGTGGAGCCGTCGCCTTGGCATCTCTCTCGACGCACCTCCGCCCTCCCCATTGCCTGGAGGCTCAAGCGTTAGCGCGCGGCGAGTATTTCCGAATGGACAACCTCTTCGAAGTGGATCGGCCATGGACATTTCCCCTTCTCGGCACGACGTGATTTCTGTACGGGAAGGCGTGCAGCAGAATGAGCAAGGCCCGCTCCTGACTCTCAAAAGCAGAAGCACAGCTGATGTGGTCATTTCTGTCCTTGGTTACTCCATCAAAATGCAGGGGCGGCCCGTGCGCTGTACGAACGTCGTACCTGGAGTAACGATGTGGCTGACGTCGGGTCGGTTTCGTCCGGTCGATAGCGCCGAACGTTTTCACGCCAGTCACGAAATCTGGAGCCTGCTTCGGCCGAAATTGACTGCCTGGCTCAGCTTGAAGTCGCCGGCACCTCACTTTCGAATCGAGTTCGGTCAGGGGGTGTGTTTCGAATTCACCTGGGATGCCAAGACAATGGGCCCTCCTGCCATCCAGAGTGTTGCCGTTCGCTTTACAACAGAAGAAAACGCGGCCTACCCGAAACGGCGTCTGCAGCGGCCGCTATACGAGCCGGAAGCTACCCCGGCGAGCGACCCGCTTCTGGCGGTACTGGCCGTGCGCGACCGGCTCTGGACCGCGCTCAAGAAGAGCCGCATGGCGACATCCTCATCCTATGCCCGGTTGCCACCCCCGGTGCGCTTTCGGATGACCGGCGCACTGGCCGCATGGCGCGAGCTCCACGAAGAGGTGATTATTGGAAGCAACGTGCGCACCTTGGGCAAAGTGCTGCGTACTGCGTCTCTGACCCAGGCAATTGGCCTTACCGCGGCGTTCGCCCAGCAGTTTTTCCCGAATGGCACCTCCGCCGAGTCCGCGGAGGCATTGGCTGACGATGCCGCGCAGAGTGCGACCTGGCAAATCATGGAGCTGTGTGATGGAGTTTTTTATGAGCCCAGCACGGCACTCCATCGTCTGTTGCACTCTGCGTATATCGCAGATGATGTTCCCATTGATTCTCTGATTCTGCCATGCGATACCTTGTGCATCATTCCAGAAGCATCGAGTTGGAGAAGACCTGGCGGCAACGAAGCTATCGTGTTGGCAAAGCGTGCAGGCGTCCTCAGTTGCGCATGCTGGACCCGCGGACTGGGCACGGCTGAGAATCAGATCATGCTGAGCACCCTGGAGCTTTCCCTCTCTGATCCGAACAAGACCATCATCCAGCTGTTGGATGAGGCGCAGGCTGCAGATCGTGGCGTTGCCGAAGGGCACCTGACCGCTGTTCGATCGGAGAGTGTGTATCAGCATTGGCGCACGACGCTGGACTACGCCTTGAAAATGCTGTTGTACCTCTCTGTACACGATGCTCATGTGATTCCCAACAGGGCCTATAGCGATGCGCCGCGGGACTTCACGGGCCTGGGCAAGCGCAAGCGCGCGGAGCGCCTGGCGGAGATCGAAGAGCTGTACGACAGGTATGTGATAGGCCCGGCCCTGCTCGACGAGGAGGTGGCGACTTCGATACCGTCCGAAGACCATCAGCGGGAAGTCCGGAGCCACTGGCGGCGGCCTTACTTCAAGATGCAGCCGTATGGCCCGCATTCCACGTTGCGAAAACTGGCCTTCATCGGGCCGACTATTGTCCGCGCCGACCGACTTGGTTCGTAGCCAAAAGGCGGGTAGCTGGGGCCGAGGTACGCCTGGCCCGTGATTTTCAAGCGAGGTGATATGCAAACAAAAACAAAAGCCTATGCGCGCTACTGGAGAAATTCGCTGTCCGATGCCGAGCTTGGCAAGGGCGCGTTATCCGAGAAATACTCTGACAGATACCAGCCGCTTCGATGGATCGACAATGAACTAGGACGGGTCGACAAGAGTATTGTCGATGCCTGCTTTGCTGGCGAACCTGAGGACGTGGCCACTGTTGAGCTACTGATTCGGCCGCTTGTCTACCGACGTCGGGTAGAACACGGCGCGACTAAGGCCGGCCAGCTGGGACCTGTCCGCATTTTTGTGGGCGAGGCGGTTGAACAACCCGTGATCAGCGGGCTTGCGTAAATCGCTCCCCGAACAGAATAGCAAACTGGTTCATCGCGGATTTCCAGTCGAAGGTCGTTCGTACCGACTTGACCAGCACGTTGCGCAGCGCGAGCCAGAGCAGTTTGACGGCGGCCTCGTCGTGTGGGAAGTGACCGCGGGTCTTGATGATCTTGCGCAGTTGCATGTTCAAACTCTCAATGGCGTTTGTGGTGTAAACCACTCGCCGAATGTCCGGCGGAAACACGAAGAACGGTGTGACGTGCTCCCAGGCGCGCTGCCAGCACTGGACGATCATCGGATACTTGTTTCCCCATGGACCCTCGGCGAAATCCTGTAGCGCTTGCTGGGCCGCTTGCGCACTGGCCGCGGCATAGATCGGGCGCAACGCTCTGGCGAGTACGCTGCGATCCTTGTAGCTGGCAAACTCCAAACTATTACGGATCAGATGCACGATGCAGGTCTGCACGGTAGTCTGGGGATAAACCGTGCCGATTGCCTCGGGAAGTCCTTTCAGACCGTCAAC
>NZ_JBXAPG010000004.1:239776-247474 GCF_058803765.1 Burkholderia sp. GW821-FHT14F03 | reverse complement strand
GGGGGCTCGGAGATGTGCAGAAGAGACAGGCCGCCGGCTGCGCGGCCGGCGCGGCCGGCGCGGTGCCGCGGCCGATGCGGATCTGGCTTTCGTCGATCACGAAGCAGCACACGGCGACGATGTCGTCCGACGGCACGTCGGAGTCGAGCCACAGCGTCAGGTCCTGGCCGCTCTTCGCGCGGCCGACCACGTGGCCGAGATTGCCCAGCTCCTCGGCCAGCAGCGCCTGATCCTTGTCGTCGACGCCGCTCAACGTGATCTGCAGATGCGGGCCGTCGCCTGCCGGCGCGGCGTCGGACGCGCCTTGCGCGGCCTCGTAGGCCTGCTCGACCACGTGTTCCGGGGTGCCGTCGGCGGCGGCCGGCGCCGGCGCCGCCAGCGGGGCGGGCGTCGGCGTGGGCACCGGCTGCGGCGCGGCCGCGGCGGGCGCGGGCGCCGCTGCGCCGCTGCTCGCGGCCTTCAGCTTTTCGAGCTTCGCGCAGATCGTCGCGGCCGCGGCCGCGTCGGGCTCGGCGCTCGCGCGGTAGTCGGCGAGCTGGTCCGACAGCACGTCCTTGGTTTCAAGGAACGCGTCGACCATGTCCTTGGTCAGCGTCAACTCGTGGTTGCGCGCGCGGTCGAGCAGCGATTCGAGGATGTGGGTGGTGTCCGTCAGCGCGGAAAAACCGAACGTCGCCGCGCCGCCCTTGATCGAGTGCGCCGCGCGGAAGATCGCAGCCAGATCCTCGGGATCGGGCGACTCGACGTCCAGATTGAGCAGCAGCTGCTCCATCTGCGCCAGCAGCTCGTCGGCTTCGTCGAAGAACGTCTGGTAGAACTGAGTAATATCGAGAGTCATGCCGGTTCACCGCCTTAAAACAACAAGTTCATGTCACGGATGGCTCGGCGCGAGCGCCGCGACGAGGTCGAGCAGCGTCTCCGGGTCGAGCGGCTTCTGGATCCAGCCGGTCGCTCCCGACTCGCGCGCGGCGGCCTTGAATGCATCGCCGTCTTCGGTCGTCAGCACCAGGATCGGGATCGAAGCGTAGTGTTCCTTCTCGCGCAGCGCGGCGATCACTTCCAGGCCGTTCTTCCTTGGCATGTGGTGATCGGTGACCACCAGGTCGAAAGCCGCGACCGACGCGATTTCGAGGCCGACTTCGCCGTCCGACGCGACCGTCACGTCGTAGCCGGCTTCGGTCAGCGTCGCCTGCAGCAGCGCGCGCATGGTGGCGGAATCGTCGATGGCGAGGATGGTTCGGATCATGGTGGTCTCGTAGGCGTCAGGGTTTCGGCGCGGCCGGCATCGGCGCGACCGGCATCGGCGCGACGGCCGGCGCGGGCGGCGCCACGACCGGGGCCGGCGCGAGCTGCTCGGCGAGCTGCTTCGAGCCGGCGGCGTCGGACGACAGCGTCGTCGTGGTCGCATCGTCGCGCATCAGCGCCAGTTCGGATTTGCGATTGAGCACGATGATGCTGATCCGGCGGTTTTCCGGATCGAGCGAATCGTCCTTGTTCAGGTTCTGCGTCGAGGCGAGGCCGAGCACGCGCAACACCTTCGCCTCGTCCATGCCGCCCGACACCAGCTCGCGGCGCGACGCGTTCGCGCGGTCCGCCGACAATTCCCAGTTGCTGTAGCCCTTCTCGCCGCCCGCGTAGGGCACGGCGTCGGTATGGCCCTGCACGATAATGCGGTTCGGCACGTCGTTGAGCGTCTTGCCGATCTCGCGCAGGATGTCGCGCATGTACGGCTCGACGTTGTCGCTCGACATCGCGAACATCGGCCGCTTCTGGCTGTCGACGATCTCGATGCGCAGGCCCATCAGCGTCGAGTCGATGCGGATCTGCTGCTTGAACTGGCGCAGCGTCGGGTTCGCCTCGATCGCCGCCATCAGCTTCACCTGCAGATCATGCAGGCGCACCTGCTCGCGGCGCTCGAGTGCGCCCTGCGCCTGCGCGAGCGCGTCGTCGTCGTTCTGCTTCGCGACCCGGTCGGCCAGGCTGGTCGAGCCGTCGGTGCGGCGCGTCACGCCGGCGTCGATGCTCGAGATGTCGCGGCCGCCGCCCTTGATGATGCTCGACTCGTCGGCGCTGCGGTCGCCGCTGCCCAGCAGCGCGGCCTTCAGCGGCGTGTTGAAGTATTCGGCGATCCCCTTCAGTTGCACCGGCGTGACCGAACTGAGCAGCCACATCAGCAGGAAGAAGGCCATCATCGCGGTCATGAAGTCCGCGTAGGCGAGTTTCCATGCACCGCCGTGGTGCCCCTTCTTCTGGGGCGCCACCCGCTTGACGATGATTGCGCGATCTTTTCCTTTGCTCATGCCCCGGGCTCCGCGCTCACTTCGCCTTCACGCGGCGCACATGCTCTTCGAGTTCCGCGAACGACGGACGCTCGGTCGAGTAGAGCACCTTGCGGCCGAATTCGACCGCGATGGCGGGCGCGTAGCCGTTCAGGCTCGCGAGGATCGTGACCTTGATGCACTGGAACATCTTGGTCGATTCGGCGACGCGCTGCTCGGCCAGGCTCGCGAGCGGGCCGAACAGGCCATACGCGAGCAGGATGCCGAGGAAGGTGCCGACCAGCGCCTGCGCGATCATCGCGCCGAGCACCGCGGGCGGCTTGTCGGCCGAGGCCATGGTGTGGACCACGCCCATCACCGCGGCGACGATCCCGAAGGCCGGCATCGCGTCGCCGACGCGCATCAGCGCGTGCGCGGGGCCTTCGCCCTCGGCGTGATGGGTTTCGATCTCCTCGTCCATCAGGCTCTCGATCTCGAACGCATTCATGTTGCCGCCCACCATCAGCCGCAGGTAGTCGGTCAGGAATTCGACGATGTGCTTGTCGGCGAGGATTTTCGGATATTGGGTGAAGATCGGGCTCTTCTCGGGATCGTCGATGTCCGCTTCGAGCGTCAGCGTGCCTTCCTTGCGCGCCTTCGCGAGCAGCACGTACAGGAGCGCCATCAGCTCCATGTAGACGTCCTTGTTGTACTTCGAGCCCTTGAACAGTGTGGGCAGCAGGCGCAGGGTCGCCTTGATGGTCTTGAAACCATTGCCGATGATGAACGCGCCCAGACCGGCGCCGCAGATCATCAAGATCTCGACGGGCTGCAGCAACGCGCCCAGATGTCCGCCGGCCAGCGCATAGCCACCGAACACGGACAACAGCGTCACGAGAGTTCCCACGAAAATCAGCACTGCCTGTCCCTCACGAGTAAGCGGCGGGGAGGCCGCCGTTAAGTGGTTTACGGCAGTCGGGACAAAAACTTTGGCGCCTGCGCGAGGCGCCGGGGCCGGTGTAAACCATCAATCCGCGGAGGATTGGACCCCTTCGCGGCAACCCGTCGGGCGGGGCGCGCCGCGCCAGAGCGCGCCCCCGCGAGGGCGCGCCCGTCAGACCGCCAGCGCGGCCAGTTCGGCCCTGGCCGCGGCCTTGCGGGTCTTGCCCGCGCGCGACGGCGGCTGGCACAGGCCGCAGACGAAGCCATGCTGCGGGTCGTGCGCATGCGCGACAAAATGCCCGCCGCAACGGGTGCACGGGGTCATCTGCAGCATCCCCGAGTCGAAGAAGCGCACCAGCGTCCACGCGCGCGTGAGGCTGAGCGCGGGTTCGTCCGCGGACAGGTTCACGTGCTCGAGGTACAGCCGGTAGCTCTTCACGATCGACTGGATCGGATCGCAGCCGCCGTGCGACTGCATGAACCGGTAGATGTTGTAGAACAGGGACGAATGGATGTTCGGCTGCCAGGTCATGAACCAGTCGGTCGAGAACGGCAGCATGCCCTTCGGCGGCGAGACGCCCTTCAGTTCCTTGTACAGCTTGATCAGGCGGTCACGCGACAGGCTGGTCTCGGCTTCGAGCAACTGCAGTCGCGCACCCAATTCGATCAATTCGATGGCCAGGGTGATTTCCCGGACCTCGACAACCACGCTTTTGGTCGCCATTGTTGTTCACCTGCTTGTTCTGTGAGTTCCCCGCGCAACCGCGCGCCGTCGCCGGCGCCCCCGCGCCGGTACCTCCGACGACGCGGGATCAGCGGATGCCTTCGACCGGTTGACCGGCCATCAGGATGGCGGAGTGGGCTTGCGTGACGGTGTCGCTGCGGCCTTTGTCGGCCAGCGACGAGAGGAGCGCGTGATCGTCGAAACGAAAACGGCAGAGCATCTGATTCGATGCGGCGAGCTTCACGGTCTGGGCCAGCGAGAGATTGGCAAGCACATTCGCCAGTTCTTCCGAGACCCCCATCCGAAACATGCCCATGGCTTTGTCCTCACGCAGCAGACGCTGCGCGAGCAACAGATAAGACAGGTTTACTTCTTTGATCTCAGTGAGCATTTCGCTGGTAGCGCTCATGATTCCCCCGTAGAAATCTTGGCCGTACGTACTTATGAAAACGTTTGCCTGGGCACCTCTCAGTGAGAGACGAACGGCACGTTTATAGTCTTACTGCCATTTTGGCCAATCGGTTTTCAAGCGGGTATCAGCAAAGAGAACGCATCCGGGCAGGATTTCTCTGTAAACCATGTAGGAATTTTTCTGACAGTCAGAGTTGACAGGTAGACGTGCGGCGATTTCTCGGAAAGCCCCGCCAGACAAGGCGGGAGGCGGGCTTTAAAAAAGCATTACGGGGAAATTATAGAGCGTTTTCATGCGCCCGCAACAATCCCTTTGGATGTCTCGCATTTTGGGTGGAGTCGCTCATTTTCACGGCCTACGGCGTATTTCATCCTGTAACAAGGCTTAAGTCTTTGAAAAATCACTCGATGCCGCGCGAGCGATCCAGATAATGAACGGCGAACCTCGGTATCCGGCCCCGTGCCGGCTTCCATTTTTTTCGCTTGTCACCGCGTGACGCCCGAGGGCGCCGCGCCTCGCGACCCCCTGGCAAGCGCCGCCTATCCGCACCGGAGACCGCCCATGCGCATCGCTCAAATCGCCCCGCTCTACGAAGCCGTTCCGCCGAAGCTCTACGGCGGCACCGAGCGGGTCGTGTCCTACCTGACCGAGGCGCTCGTCGAGCTCGGCCATGACGTGACGCTGTTCGCGAGCGGCGATTCCGTCACCTCAGCGCGCCTCGAGGCCGCCTGGCCGCGCGCGCTGCGCCTCGACGCTTCGATCCGCGATCCGATCGCACCCCATATGCGGCTGCTCGAACGCGTGGCGCGTTCGGCGCACGACTTCGACATCCTGCATTTCCATCTCGACTATCTGCCGTTCCCGTTGATGTCGCGTCTCGACACGCCCTATGTCACGACGCTGCACGGCCGCCTCGACCTGCCGGAACTGCAGCCGATGTTCAACGTGTTCCCGCACGCGCCCGTCGTGTCGATCTCCGACAACCAGCGCAAGCCGCTGCCGCAGGCCGCATGGGCCGGCACCGTCTATCACGGGCTACCGGACGGGCTCCTGACGCCCTGCTCGGAGCAGGCCCCCGGCTATCTCGCGTTCCTGGGCCGTATCTGCCCGGAAAAGCGCGTCGATACGGCGATCCGGATTGCCGCCCGCAGCGGCATGCCGCTCAAGATCGCCGCGAAGATCGACAAGGTCGACGAGGAATACTTCCGCACCGAGATCGAGCCGCTGCTCGCCGACGCGGATGTCGAATTCATCGGCGAGATCAACGAGGCGCAGAAGCCCGCGTTCCTGTCGGGCGCCAAGGCGCTGCTGTTCCCGATCGACTGGCCGGAGCCGTTCGGCCTCGTGATGATCGAGGCGATGGCGTGCGGCACGCCGGTGGTCGCGTTCAATCGCGGCTCCGTGCCCGAAGTGATCGAGGACGGCGTGACGGGTTTCATCGTCGAGGACATGCACGGTGCGATCGGAGCGTTGCATCGGATCGATACACTGTCGCGCACCGAGATTCGTGCGCGCTTCGAACAGCGTTTCAGCGCCAAGGCGATGGCTCAACACTATCTGGACGTATACGAAACACTCTGTGATACGACGAAACAATCGCAGTGGCGACAGAGTGCCGCCGGCTAGTCGCCATTCCCGGCAACAATACAGAATTACAGTTCGAAAAATGATAAAAGCCGCATCCAGGATGCGGCTTTTATCTGGCTGAGCGCTGCACGCTTATTCAATCAAAAAGCGCTCGCGGTTTTTGCCGACGATCCAATTGGGCGGCTTGCCTCGGCCACTCCAGGTACTGCCGGATTTGGGATCCCGATATTTCGGGGGCAGCGGCCCCTTCTTCGGCGGGCGGCCGCGCCGGGCCCGTTCGGCGAAGCCGAGGTCCTGGGCAGTCAACCCATACTCCGCAATCTTCGCCTGCAACTCGGCGATCACGGTTTCGACTTCCTGCCGGCGCACTTCTTCGGCCTGGGATTGCAAATCGGCGATCTGCGCCTTGATTTTTGCGTATTGAGACATTTCGACTCCCTGTTTCGTGATCCGCTCGGCGATTCCAGCCTAGACACAAAGGATCTATTGCGCAATCAGCATTGCACCCGTGCCAGCTTAATAATTTGTCTGATAAATTTTTAAGCGCGCCCGCGCATATATTCACAATGCGTCGATATTCTAATAAAAATAACCATCAAACACTCCTAATTTAACAATCGTTGACCCTTCGGAATCCGTGTAATTTCCTATAATCCAGACCAATTCCGGGGGCGCGGACCGAGGTCGGTGCGCGCTCCATGTGTTGTCTGTCCTTTATCAGGAATCCAATCCAATGAAATTATCCCAACGTCTCACCGCAGAATTGTTCGGTACTTTCTGGCTCGTACTGGGTGGCTGCGGCAGCGCCGTACTGGCCGCCGCCTTCCCCGGTCTCGGGATCGGTTTCGTCGGCGTGGCGCTCGCGTTCGGCCTGACGGTGTTGACGATGGCATTCGCGATCGGCCATATCTCCGGGTGCCACCTGAACCCGGCGGTCAGCGTCGGGCTCACCGTCGCGGGCCGCTTCCCGGCGCGCGACCTCGTGCCGTACATCGTCGCGCAGGTGATCGGCGCGACGCTGGGCGCGTTCGTGCTTTACCTGATCGCGACCGGCAAGCCCGGTTTCGACGTGGTCGGCAGCGGCTTCGCGACGAATGGCTATGACGCGCGTTCGCCCGGCCATTACTCGCTCGCGGCGGCGTTCATCTGCGAAGTGGTGCTGACGGGCTTCTTCCTGTTCGTGATCCTCGGCGCAACCGACAAGCGCGCACCGGCCGGCTTCGCGCCGATCGCGATCGGGCTGTGCCTGACGCTGATCCACCTGATCTCGATCCCCGTGACGAACACGTCGGTGAACCCGGCGCGCTCGACCGGCCCGGCGCTGTTCGTCGGCGCCGAGGCGCTCGGCCAGCTGTGGTTGTTCTGGGTTGCACCGATCATCGGCGCGGCGATCGCCGGCGTGGTCTATCCGCTGATCGCGGGCCGCGACGCGCAATGACGCATGCGGCGCGCCGCGCGACGGCGCGGCGAGGAAACGGCGAGCCTCCCGCCGGGTGAAAATCCAGGAGGCAGGCAGGTTTCAACGGGCGCGACGGCGCCCGTTTTTCATGGTGCCGCGCAGTATGAAGGAGCGGGGCGGCCGGGACGTCGACCGGCCGGCGCGAGGGCCGCGAAGGGAAGCGGGCAGGCGGCGAAGCCGGGGCGAGCAACCCCATGCCGCGTAGCGGACGTACTGGCTGCAACCCTGGCGTCGCGTCCGGTGCAGCGTGCTCGGGTGCAGCGTGCTCGGGTGCAGCGTGCTCGGGTGCAGCGTGCTCGGGTGCAGCGTGCTCGGG
>NZ_JBXAPG010000004.1:139477-239677 GCF_058803765.1 Burkholderia sp. GW821-FHT14F03 | reverse complement strand
GGGTGCAGCGTGCTCGGGTGCAGCGTGCTCGGGTGCAGCGTGCTCGGGTGCAGCGTGCTCGGGTGCAGCGTGCTCGGGCGATGCCGCGTCGCGGCACGCCCGATCGGTCGCGGCAACCTAGCCCGCCACGCCGTCCTCGAGCGCGAACAGCGCGCGCAGCTGGCGGGCGACGCCCGCGTCGGAGTTGTTGCCGATCCGCGGCACGCGCGGCAGGCGCGAGACGAGATCCGGATTCGCATTGTTCATCATGAACGGATGACCGGCGGTTTCCAGCAGGTCGATATCGTTCATGTTGTCGCCGAACGCCACGCAGTGCGCGGGATCGACGCCCAGCCGGCTCAGCACGACGCGCAGCGCGCGCCCTTTCGACACGTTCGCCGTCATGACTTCGAGGCAATCGGGCAGCGAATAGGTAACGTACAGCGCATCGCCGAAATTCGCGGCGAGGTTGTCGGACACCTCGGCCAGATCCTCGGGCTCGCCGATATACAGCACCTTCGCGACATCGGCGCCATCATGGGCCAGCAGGTCGACGACGCTGTAGTTGAAACCGGAGTCCTGGTGGAAGTCGAGCAGATGCGGCGCGTCGCGGTCGATCAGCCAGGCGTCGTTCGTGAACAGGTTGACGATCACCCGGCCGTGGGCGCCCGCCGACTCGGGCCGAACCAGCTGCCGCACGGTCGGCGCGGGGAGGTCCTGTGCGTAAATCAGGCTGCCGTCGGGCGCATGCACCCGCGCGCCGTTCGACGTGATCAGGTACGGCCGGATCCCGAGCACGTCGCGAATGCCGTTCACGTCCGCATGATGGCGCCCGGTCGCGATCACGAAGTCCACGCCGTCGTCGGCCAGCCGCCGCACCGTCTCGATCGTATAGGGATCGAGCTGGTGGTCGCTGTTCAGCAGGGTTCCGTCGAGATCGGTGGCGATGACTTTATACATGGCGGCAGGTCGGAATTGAGCGGGGGAGGCGGAAGCGCAAACGGCCATTCTAGCGCCGCGGCGCGCGCCCTGCCGCCGTTTGTCGCGGCGGGCGCGGCTCAGGGCGCCGCCGCGCGGCCCGCCGCCTCGCGGCGCGCGAGCTGCAGCGCACCCTGCGCGGAGTCGGCGAGCGGCGCGCGCAAGCGGGGCCGGTGGCGTTCGGGCACGGCGTCGGCGAGCGGCGCCGCGAGCCCGCCGCAGAGCGCGACGGGCCACGCGGCGGCCGGATCGAGGGCGTCGATCAGCTTGCCGATCTCGTCGCCCGCCTGCGCGACGAGCATGGCCGCATACGGGTGCGCGCGATGCGCGAGCACGATCGGCGCAAGCCGCGCGTAGGCGGTCTGGTTCGCGTCGCACGACCAGACCACGAGACTGTCGCGCTCGGCCGCGCCGGTTTCGTCGAGCAGCGCACGCGCGAACGCATCGAGCGGCGCCCGGCCGTCTAGCGCCTGCTGCGCGTAGGCGAGCGCGCGCAGCCCGAGCCACGCGCCGCTCGCCTCGTCGCCCGATGGGAAGCCGTAGCCGCCCGCGAGGCGGCAGGCGCCGGCCGCGTCGAGCGCGGCCGCGATGCTGCCCGTGCCCAGCGCGACGATCACGCCCGGGCCGCCGCCGTGCGCGCCCAGCACGGTCGTGTAGGCGTCGCTCTCCACCGCCAGCGCAGCAAGCGGCGCGCGCGCGCGGAACGCGGCCAGCCACGCGGGATTGTTCACGCCCGCGAGCCCGCAGCCGAGCACGCAGGCGTGCCAGTCGAAGCCGACGCCGGCCTGCGCGGCCGCCGCGCGGCATGCGGCCTCGATCGAACGCCACGCGTTCTCGACGCCGAGCGCGAGCCCCGACGGCCCGCCCGCGCCCCGGCCCAGCTCGCGCCCGGCGGCGTCGGCCAGCACCGCGCGGGTGCCGGTGCCGCCGCCGTCGATGCCGATCAGATAAAGGTCATGGCTCATTGCTTGGGTTCCGCCTGTTCATCGACGCGCAAGCTTAACCGCAACCGCGGCCGCCGCGCATCGGCCGAATGGCCGGGCTTGCACGTGCGCGGCATTCCGCTATCCTGACGCAGCTCAAGCCGGAACGACACGAGAGGATGCGATGGGAGAACGTTGCAACTGGGTCCGCACGGACGCCGACGCCCACTATCACGACACCGAGTGGGGCGTGCCGTCGCGCGACGACCGCCACCTGTTCGAGATGCTGATCCTGGAAGGCGCGCAGGCAGGCCTGTCGTGGTCGACCATCCTCAACAAGCGGGAAGGCTACCGCGCGGCCTTCGCCAATTTCGAGGTCGACAAGGTGGCGCGCTTCACGCCGGCGCGCGTCGACAAGCTGATGCTCGACGCCGGCATCGTGCGCAACCGCGCGAAGATCGAATCGGCGATCGTCAACGCGCGGGCGGTCCAGCAGATCCAGGCCGAGCACGGTTCGTTCGCGGCCTTCCTGTGGTCCTTCGTCGACGGCGCGCCGCGCCAGAACAGCTGGGATTCCTATCGCGACGCGCCGGCCTCGACCGACGCCTCCGACGCGCTCAGCAAGGCGCTCAAGCGCTATGGCTGCAAGTTCGTCGGCTCGACCATCTGCTATGCGCTGATGCAGGCCACCGGCCTCGTCAACGATCACGAGCGAACCTGCCCATGCCACGCGCGCTGTGCGGCGCTCGGCAAGGCGTCCGCCAAGCGCGGCGCGCGCGCCTAGCTGGCCGCACCTAGCCGGCCGCACCTGGCCAACCGCGCCTTAGCCGACCGCGCCTGGCCAGCCGGCTCAGGACGCGGCGCGCGCGGCCTTGGCCGGATTCGACGCGGCGGCCGGACGGCGCCGGGCGCGGAGCTTCTTCAGCCAGATCCACAGGCCCGTCACGCTGAGCATCGCGATCACGACGCCGAGCGCGCTGACGAGCACGCGGCCCGGCAGGCCGGCGATCCGGCCGGAATGCAGCGGGAACTGCGCCTGCATGAACACGTCGCCCGCCGACCCGCGGCCGGGCACGAGCCCCGCCACGCGCTTGCCCGTCGAGGCGTCCCAGAACAGCCACGGATTACCCAGGCCGACATCGCCGTGGTCATTGCCCGGCCGGAAGAAGCCGACCGCGTAAACATTGAGCGCGGTGGAATAGAACATGCCGCCCGGCGGCGCCTCGATGCCCTCCGCGCGCGCCGCGTCGGCGGCGATCGCCGCCATCCGCTCGCGGCTGATCGGCGCGGGCGCGTGCTGCGCGGGCGCGAAGCGCTGCGGATCGGTGAACGGCGTGGCCGTGAGCGGCGACAGCCGCTCGACGAGCGGGCGCACGACCTGGTTGCCGAGATTCATCGACACCGAGGTGAACGCGACCACGATCAGCAGCGCCCACACCCACACGCCGCCCGAGCGGTGCAGGTCGAACACCACCGGGTAGCCGCCGCGCGCGAAGCGGAACGCGAACGACTTGCGCCACTGCTTCCGGCTCGGGAACGCGAGCACCAGCGCGATCACGCTGTCGACGAGCCAGACCATGCTGACGACGCCCATCACCCACATCCCCAGATCGATGCCGCCCACGGCGGGCAGGTGCAGCGCGTAGTGCAGGCGATAGATGAACGGGATCAGTTCGAGCGGCGCGAGCGAGATCGCCCCCCATTCGCGGCGCGCCTGCACCGCGCCCGTCCCCGGGTCGACGGCCAGCTGGTTGAAGTCGAGTACGTAGGGCGCGCCGGTCGCGGGATCCGTGCGCGGCATCAATCCCACCTGCAAGGTATGGCCGGGCTCGATCGCAAGCGGCAGGTAGGTCACCTGGATGCGCGGATCGGCGCGCTCGATCCGGTTGGCCAGCTCGAGCGCCGACAACGGCGGCTGGCCGCTGTGCGCGTGGAAATACTCGGGATTGATCAGCGCATCGAGCTCGTGGTCCCAGGCGATGATCGCGCCCGTCAAGCCGGCCAGGAACAGGAACAGCGCGACCCCGACACCGAGCCAGCGGTGCAGGAGGACGAACAGCGGCCTCATGCGCGCGACAGACGAAACGGGACGGAAGCGGCCGGGCGGACGCCGAAGAAGTGGGCTGCGGGACTCACTGCACGAAAATAGAATAAGAATCGTTCTCATTCTATCAAATCTCTTGCCTGGGCGACAAGTCGCCGGCTCACCGCCGGTTGCGCGTTCCAGACACATCTGAGTTTGCAGCCAAATGATTTCGGACTCCGGCCGATCTTTGATAGCATGCGCGCCATTCATATAAATGCGAATGATTCGCAACACTATTCCATCTTCATGACCCATCCCGCCCTTCGACCGCTGCGCCTTGCCGCGTGGCTCGCCTTCTGCAGCAGCGCCCTCGCTCACGCGGCCCCGTCGCCGGACAGCACGCCGCCGCAGGAAAACACGCTGCCCGCCGTGCGCGTCACGGCCGCGCCCGACGCCCCGCAGCATCTGCGCGAGGACGTGAGCGGCGGGGCGCTCGGCACCCGCTCGCAACTGGATACGCCGTTCTCGACCACGATCGTCGATGCGAAGGAATTGGCGGAGCGCCAGCCATTCAAGCTCGCCGAGGTGTTCGGGGGCGACGCGTCGGTGACCGACAACGGCAACGGCTACAGCGTCTGGGCCAGCTACCTGTCGGTGCGTGGCCTGCAGCTCGACTGGCAGAACGGCTACAAGATCGACGGGCTGCCGTTCGTCTCGTACGGAATCACCATGCCCTACGAGCAGCTCGAGCGCGTCGAGCTGCTCAAGGGCCTGGGCGGCTTCATGTACGGCTTCGCGTCACCGGGCGGCGTGATCAACTACGTGACGAAGAAGCCCACCGCGCAGCCGGTGGCGAGCGTCGACGTCGGCTACCGGAGCACCGGGGTGTGGAGCGAGCACGTCGATCTCGGCCGCCGCTTCGGGCCGGACCAGATGTTCGGCGCGCGCCTGAACGCGACCCACGAGGAAGGCAAGATCTACAACGGCGGCAACGTCCGGCGCGACACCGCCTCGCTCGCGCTCGACGCGAACCTGACGCGCGACCTGTCCGTCAATTTCGGCGCGCTGTACCAGAACCGGCGCACCTCGGGCCAAACGCCGTCGATCTATACCAGCAGCTACACCGGCGCGAGCCTGCCGAGCGCGATCAGCGGCGGCACCTCGAACCTCGCCGGCGCGGACCAGTATCTCGCCACCAACCTGCAGCAGTACACGTTCGGCGTGCAGTACCAGCTCACGCCGGACTGGGTCGCGAGCGCGACCTACAGCTACAGCAAGGTGACGCGCCAGCGCAACGAAAGCACGCTGAACCTGCTCGACGGCGCCGGCAACTACAACGACACGCGCTACGCCGGCAACCAGGGGCATCGCTTCAGCCTGTGGCAGGCGATGCTCGAAGGCAAGGTGCGCACCGGCCCGTTCAGCCACCAGCTGGTGTTCGGCGCGGCGTGGCAGAAGGAGACCAGCGACTATTCGAGCAACGACCTGTACCACAGCATCGGCACGGGCAACCTGTACGCGCCCAATCCGAATACGCTGTACAACCCGGGCGGCTTCACGCAGTACCGCGACAACGACATCACGCAGAAATCGCTGTTCGCGAGCGATACCGTGAAGCTGACCGAGCGCTGGTCGGTGATCGCCGGCCTGCGCTACATCAGCTACGAACAGAATTCGTACAGTCCCGCCGGCGCGACGCTGTCCACCTATGCCGACAACGGCGTGATCACGCCGACCTTCGCGCTGCTGTACAAGCTCGCGCCGTCGACGACGCTGTACGCGAGCTACGTCGAATCGCTCGAACCCGGCCAGCGCGTCGGCGACACCTATGCGAACCACGGCGAACTGCTCAAGGCGCTGCGCAGCAAGCAATACGAGGTCGGCGTGAAGAGCGAGCACGCGCGCTGGAGCGCCACGGCCGCGCTGTTCCGGATCGAGCGCGGCGCGGCGTATGCGAACAGCGCGAACGTCTACGTGCAGGACGGCCAGTCGATCTATCAGGGCGTGGAACTGGCCGCGAGCGCGAAGCTCGGCTCGCAGTGGGAAGTGGCTGGCAGCCTGATGGCGCTCGACAGCTGGTATGCGAAGGGCGCGGCCAACAACGGCAACCGGGTGGCCGGCGCGCCGACCTTCGTCGCGGCGGGCAAGCTCGCGTATGCGGTGCCGACGCTGCCGGGCCTGACGCTCGGCGCGCAGGCGAAGTTCACCGGCAATACGCCGCTGCGCGCGGCGGGCGGCCTGAACGCGCCCGGCTATCTGCTGCTCGGCCTCGGCGCGACCTACACCACGCGAGTCGGCGGTCACGGCGTCACGCTGCGCGCCTCGCTCGACAACCTCGCCAATCGCCGCTACTGGCAGTATCAGTACGAGAACTACGTGATGCCGGGGGATCCGCGCACCGTCAGCGTCAACGCGAAGTTCGATTTCTGAGCGGCGGGATCAAAGCGATCCGCTCGCCTGACGCTGCTCCGGCGGGCGTGCGGTATCGCACGAGAATCAGTTGCCACCTTCCGGGGTCGGCACATACCGAAAGCGTTGCGGCAATATCTCGCCTGTGCCGTCAATAGGCCCATCTCTCGATGGTCATGCTGACCATGCCGGCATTGTCGAAGCGCGCCCGGTCTCGTCTGCCGTGCTCATCCGAGCGTCAGTCCCGACCGCGGCGGATCGAGCCGGCATTGATATCCCCGGGCAAGCGGTCGATCAAAATCCTTTCCAGTAATCCACGAATCCCTGCTTGTAATGAAAATAGGGGGTCTGCAATTCGCGGTTGATCCCGATGATGCGCGCCTCAAGCTCGGCCAGCCCCGGGCAGCCGCGTTTGAACAGATACCAGCTTTTGGCCTGCGGCGAATAGACCGACGCGGCGTATCCCCACTGGTCCATCAGCAAGGACATGCTCTTGTTGGTATGGAAGGCCGTGTGGACCATGGTGTCGATGTAGAACCAGTCCGGATCCTTCGGCACCCGCTCGGCGATCACGGTATGCAGCATCAGTACGCCATCGTCACGCACGAGTCGATTGACCTCATCAAGCGCATCTCGGTCCAGCACATGCTCGAACATCGCGCTGTTGATCACCAGCGTGTAGCGGGACAGATCCTGCTCGGCCACATAGCTGACGCGATTGTCCTGATTGCGCACGTAGCGATCGAAGATGGGAATGCCGATATCGAAGTACTTCTTCATGCAACGGGAGAACGTACCGTAGCCGGCCGCATAGTCAATCGCATCGTCAAGCTCGACGACGCCGTTCTTCGCCAACAGCGTCAGGGCGAGCGCCTGATCGATGTATGGCGGCTGGTTGGTGGTTCTCGATGCAAGATCGTTTTCAAACGTGTGATGCCAACTCGAATTCAGTTGCGACCATTGCGCATCGGTCATTTCCTGATGGGTTCTCGACACGGTGAAACCGCAGTTTCCGCATTTCCAGAAATCAACTGTCAGCGTCTCGGGAAACGGGCTGCCCGGATAGGTCGGGTAGTCTTTCGAGAAAAAGTACGCCGTTTCGCGGCTGCAGATCATGCATGGGTGAATTCTCATACTTGCCGTCGGACCCGACATCTTGGTTAGCTGCCGCAAAGTATACCGAGGGAACCGTTCGGGAGGCGAGCGCGCTGGCGGACGGCTCCTGCGCAAGTCTGGCGCAAGGGTGAACGCCGTGCAGTGACCGGCTTCTCCGCTGGCATCGCCGCCGGGTCGCGTTCAAAGAGCCGGTCCGGTCCGCCTGAAGGTCGATCGCGCGACGATACGGCCGGACCCATGAGCGTGCTCGGTCCGGCATTTCGCGATTGCGGCCCGGATGCCGTTCGCGCCGCATGCGCCGGCGCCGTCCGGAATCGCAGTGGCGATCCGCATCGCCGGTTGCCGTTTGCGCAGACGTCCCGGCGCCCGGTAACAAAAAACCCCGCCCGACTAGCGCCGGGCGGGGTCTTTCATCGTACGTCACGCCGGATGCTCCAAGCAAAACGGCGATGCAGCCTCTTTCGAGACTCGCATCGCCGCTCGCGGACGAACCGGAAAGAAGCTTTTAGTGGAGCTTCTTCGGCAGCATCTGGCTGCGCAGGCGCTTGTGCAGACGCTTCACCGCAGCGGCCTTCTTGCGCTTGCGCACAGCCGTCGGCTTTTCGTACGACTGGCGTTCACGCAGTTCAGCGATCAGGCCATTTTTTTCGATAGCACGGCGAAAGCGGCGAATCGCCACTTCGAACGGCTCGTTTTCCTTCAGAAGAATCGTCGTCATGTCGTTCCTAAATTGCTTGATACGGTCAAAAACGTAGCGGCCAAGCGCCACGCACCGGCCTTCCGGGCGTTCCCACAACAGGCGAAACGAGCGGCTAACGGCCTCGGAGGCCGGAAATGAGAGGCGGAATGCACCGCGACACGCTTGGCAACCCACACCAGGCGCCGCGTTTGACTGCCAGCAGACATGCCGCGAGCGGCAAAGGCTTGACAGAAAATCTCAATTCAGCCCGCCATCATAACAGGTAAACATTGGGCCGGCTACCGGTTTACCGCTTTCCCGTGGCGGGCTCCCCGAGCGCCTTCCCCTGCGTTCCCGCGCATTTGCTGCCCTATTTTGAGATAAATCCTCGAATCCGGGCACATATAAATAAGGGATCAATCCAATTGACGTCACGCCTCACTCAAATCCTTTCCAAACCTTTCATTTGTATTCAGCCGCTTTTATGAGAGACGACAACCTGCATTGAGGCCGCCGGCAAGGGACGCAGGCGGCCGCCGATGCCGACTCCGGCTTCCTTTTCGTCCGACTCTCCCAGGAGTGTTCCATGCTCGGAATCAACAGCAACATCAACTCGCTGGTCGCCCAGCAAAACCTGAATGGCTCGCAAAGCGCGCTGTCGCAGGCCATCACGCGCCTGTCCTCGGGCAAGCGCATCAACAGCGCGGCCGACGATGCCGCGGGGCTCGCGATCTCGACCCGCATGCAGACCCAGATCAACGGCCTGAACCAGGGCGTGTCGAATGCGAACGACGGCGTGTCGCTGATCCAGACCTCATCGAGCGCGCTGTCGTCGCTGACCAACAGCCTGCAGCGGATCCGCACGCTGGCCGTGCAGGCGTCGACCGGCACGCTGTCCACCTCCGACCAGAACGCGCTGCAAAAGGAAGTCTCGCAGCAGATCTCCGAAGTGAACCGGATCGCGTCGCAGACGACCTACAACGGCAAGAACATCCTCGACGGCTCGGCCGGCATCCTGTCGTTCCAGGTCGGCGCGAACGTCGGCCAGACGGTCAGCCTCGACCTGAGCCAGAGCATGTCGGCCGCGCAGATCGGCGGCGGCCTGGTGCAGCAGGGCCAGACGGTCGGCACCTTCACGAACCTGAGTCTCGACGCCAGCGGCTCCTCGACGGCGGGCGCGCCGGCGATCACGGCGGTCAGCGTCATCGCCGACGGCCGGGGCGGTTACACGTTCACCGACCAGAACGGCTCGGCGCTGACCTCGGCCACGGTCGGCAACATCTTCTCGTCGGGCACGGCGGCCGGCTCGGGCACGGCCGTCACGGACCTGGCGCTGAAGGCGTCGGTCACGAGCGGCATGTCGCCCGCGGCGGTCGCCGCGACCGCCGCGATGCAGGCACAGATCAACGCGGTCAACCAGCCGCCGACGGTCTCGAACCTCGAGATCTCGACCGTCGCGGGCGCGAACCAGGCGATGGTGTCGATCGACAACGCGCTGCAAACGGTGAACAACCTGCAGGCCACGCTCGGCGCGGCGCAGAACCGCTTCACCGCGATCGCCACGACCCAGCAGGCGAACTCGACGAACCTGTCGTCGGCTCAATCGCAGATCCAGAGCGCGGACTTCGCGCAGGAAACCGCGAACCTGTCGCGCGCGCAGGTACTCCAGCAAGCGGGCATCTCCGTGCTCGCCCAAGCAAATTCCAACCCGCAACAGGTGCTGAAGCTCCTGCAATAAGAAGCGGTCGCCCGACGGGCGGCCCCTTCCGGGCGCGCCCGTCGCGGCAAGCGCGCCAGCGGTCCTGGCGCCGCACCGGCCAGGTCGTTCAGGCCGGCCGGCGAGCGCCGCCGGCCACCCGCGCCCCCGAGCTTTCCCGCGCCGCGCGGCGCCTGCCGCCGGCCCGCCCGAGCCCGTTTCGCCCGCCACCGGCGCGGCCAGGCGGGCATTTCGCGCCGCGCCCGACATAAAAATCGGGCCGAATCTATTCGCCCGCCCCTCAAGTTTTGTTTCCGAAGGCCGAAATCCTGCTCTGAGGCGGCCAGCAAAGAACGAGTGCTTCCGCCGATGCCAATAGTGGCTTTTATGGGCTTTCGGCTCACTTAGGAGATTTTCCATGCTCGGAATCAATAGCAATATCAACTCGCTGGTCGCTCAGCAAAACCTGAACGGTTCGCAAAGCGCCCTGTCGCAGGCGATCACCCGTCTGTCGTCGGGCAAGCGCATCAACAGCGCGGCGGATGATGCAGCGGGCCTCGCGATCTCGACCCGGATGCAAACCCAGATCAACGGCCTGAACCAAGGCGTGTCGAACGCAAACGACGGCGTCTCGCTGATCCAGACCGCGTCGAGCGCACTGTCGTCGCTGACCAACAGCCTGCAGCGTATCCGTACGCTGGCCGTGCAAGCGTCGACCGGCACGCTGTCGACCTCGGACCAGAACGCGCTGCAACAGGAAGTCTCGCAGCAGATCGCGGAAGTGAACCGGATCGCGTCGCAAACGACCTACAACGGCAAGAACATCCTCGACGGCTCGGCAGGCATCCTGTCGTTCCAGGTCGGCGCGAACGTCGGCCAGACGGTCAGCCTCGACCTGAGCCAAAGCATGTCGGCGGCGCAAGTCGGCGGCGGCCTGGTGCAGCAAGGCCAGACGGTCGGCACGTTCACCAACCTGAACCTCGACTCGACCGGCACCTACACGTCGACGGCGTCCAGCGTGGCGATCACGTCGGTCACCGTCAAGGCTGACGGCAAGGGCGGCTACACGTTCAGCGACCAGAACGGCACCGCACTGTCCGCGACGGCAGTCGGCAACATCTTCTCGGGCGGCACGGCAGCGGGCACGGGCACGGCAGTCACGACCCTGGCGCTGGCGACGCAAGCCACGGGTGGCATGTCGACTGCGCAAGCCAGCGCGGCAACGACGATGCAGGCACAGATCAACGCGGTCAACCAGCCGCCGACGGTCTCGAACCTGAACATCTCGACCGTCACCGGCGCGAACCAGGCGATGGTATCGATCGACAACGCGCTGCAGACGGTGAACAACCTGCAGGCGACACTCGGCGCGGCGCAAAACCGCTTCACCGCGATCGCGACGACGCAGCAAGCGAACTCGACGAACCTGTCGTCGGCACAATCGCAGATCCAGAGCGCGGACTTCGCGCAGGAAACCGCGAACCTGTCGCGCGCGCAAGTGCTGCAACAGGCCGGCATCTCGGTGCTCGCGCAAGCGAACTCCAACCCGCAGCAGGTTCTGAAGCTTCTGCAGTAATGCTGTAACGGGCAACCGTACGATGGGCCGCGCAGTAGAGCGGCCCGTCTTGTGCGGCGGTGCAACTCCTCGTGGCCGCCGCACTCTTTTTCGCTTATCGCGACTGAAGTTCCAGATTCGCGCCAGCCGCTTCCGGCGACGCACGGAGTACAGCGATGTCCACACCCATTTCGTCGACGACCAACACGCCGATCACCAGCTCGACCAGCGCCACCCAGCAGGCCGCCCAGCAGGCGCTGCAGGAAGCCGCGCAGTCCATCATCAGCGGTGCGACCGGCAACTCGTCGCTCGACGTCAATTCGCTCGTTACCGCCCTCGTCAACGGCAAGACGGCCGGCCAGACCGCCCAGCTGTCGACCGCCACCGCGTCCGACCAGACCCAGCTCACCGCGCTCGGCACGCTGCAATCGGCGCTCGGCGCGCTGCAAAGCGGCCTCGGCGCGCTCGCCGACGGCACCTTCAACCAGGTCCTGACCGCCACCACCAGCGGCACCGGCCTGACCGCCACGACCGGCGCGGGCGCGGTCGCCGGCAGCTACCAGATCACCGTCAATCAGATCGCGACCTCGCAGACGCTGACTTCCGGCGCGTTCGGCGCGACGCAGCAGCTCGGCACCGGCACGCTGACCCTGTCGATCGGCAGCCAGTCGACCTCGATCTCGATCAACTCGACGAACGACACGCTGGCCGGCGTCGCCGCCACGATCAATTCGGCCTCGAACAATCCGGGCGTCACCGCGACCGTCGTGACGGGCAGCGACGGCGCCCACCTCGTGCTGCGTTCGACCAATACGGGCGCGGCCGACACGATCAACGTCGGCGTCAGCAACCTGTCCGGCGACAACGGCCTGTCGAGCCTCGCCGTCACGTCGACGCCGAGCACCACGGGCGGCCAGTCGACCATCGCCTCGGGCGGCAGCATCGCGTGGTCGCAATCGACCGCCGCGCAGGACGCGGAATTCTCGATCGGCGGCGTCGCCGCGAGCAGTGCGTCCAATACCGTGTCGAACGCGATCGCGGGCGTCTCGCTGACGCTCACGCAGGCGGCCGTCAGCACGACGCCGCAAACCCTGACCGTGTCGCAGGACGTCACGACCCAGGTCAACGACATCTCCAATTTCGTGTCGCTGTACAACGCAGTCGTGTCGACGGTCACGCAGCTGACCTCGCTGAGCGGCGGCGGCACCAGCTCGGCGTCGGCGGGCCCGCTGCTCGGCGACTCGACGCTGAATACGATCAACAACTCGCTGATGACGATCCTCGCGAGCGGCGTGCCCGGCGGCGGCTCCACCGCGACGCTCGGCGCGCTCGGCATCACGATCGCCGACGGTGCGTCCTCGAGCCTGCCGGACGGCTCGCTCGTGCTCAACAAGGCGCAGCTCACGGCCGCGCTGCAAAGCAACCCGGCGGCCGCTTCGACGCTGTTCAACGGCACCAACGGCATCGGCGCACAGATCAACACGGCAATCACGGGCTTCACGCAAACGGGCGGCATGCTAGCCACGCGCACCAGCGCGCTGAACTCGGACCTGCAGAGCCTCGCGACCCAGCAGCAGAACCTGACCAACTACACGACCCAGCTCACCGACCAGTACAGCGCGCAATTCACCGCGCTCAACACGCTGATGGCTTCGATGAACTCGAACCAGAACTACCTGACGGCGCTGTTCGGCGGCACCAACAGCGCGGGCGCGCTGGCAAGCAACAAATAAGCGTAGAGTCGCGCTTGGACGAACAAAGGAGCGATTCCATGGACCAGACTTCGCTGGTGCAATACGTACTGGAGCTGACGCGCGCCATCGACCAGGCGGCCCGGCTGGCCGACTGGTCGGAGGCCGCGCGCCTGATCGACGTGCGGTCCCCGTACCTGATGTCGATCACGGCCGAGCAGACGAGCGCGTCGCTCGAGCTCGTGCGGCAGATCCAGACGCTCGACGCGGCCGTGTTCGACAACGCGCAGACGACCCAGACCGAGCTGCAGACCGAATACCGCGCCGCGATGGCGCGCGCCAATGCGGCCAGCGCCTACCAGCAGGCCGCCGCGCGGTTCTGAACGCCGCTTCCCCTGACAACAATAAATCACGCGTGTAGACGCGTGCTCGTTCGCCTCCGTGCCCGCCTCGTGCGGGCCTTTTTTTATGCCGGAGCAAAAATCGGGACAGATTGACCATGCGGCAAACTGACGGGGGATTTGGGGTTAGCTCCGCGCTTCAGGCTCGGGGGGCGGCGCCGATAATCAGGTGAACTCGCTCATTCCGTCATGCCCATGGCCACCTTGTCCGTCCCGACCTCCTCCCCGCTGTCTCCCGAAGCCCAGCAGGCCGCCGACATCGCACTGGTGCTGCAAAGCGCGATAGAGCAGCACCAGCAGGGCGCGTTCGATGACGCGCAGGCGCTCTATGAGGCAATTCTCGGCGCACTGCCCGAGCAGCCGCAGGCGCACTATGGGCTCGCCATGCTGAAGGTCCGGACCGGCGCGCCGGCCGACGCGCTGCCGCACTTCGAGATCGCGCTCGGCAGCGCGCCGAATGACGAGAGCTACTGGTTCGGCTACATCAACGCGCTGATCGAGGCGGGCATGATCGCCGCCGGCTGGACGGCGGTCAATCTGGCGCAGCAGCGCGGCGTCGGCGGCCAGACGCTCAACCTGCTGATGCTGCGCCTGTCGAATTCGGTCGAGGGCACGCCCTCGCCGATGCGCTTCACGCTGAGCACGCCGCTCGACCTCCCGTCCATGCCGGATACCGCGGAAGCCTCCGCGTCGGAGCCTGCGGCCAGCGTGCGCCGGCCGAACCCGCAGGACATGAACCGCCTCGCCACGCTCTACAACAAGGGCCGCGACGAGGACGCGATCAAGCTGGCGCGCACGCTGACCCGGCGCTTTCCCGCGCATGGTCCCGCATGGCGCGTGCTGGGGCTGGCGCTGCATCGCAGCGGGCAGACGGAGCCGGCCCGCGAGGCGTTCGTGCGAACCCTCACCTTGCTTCCCGACGACACGCAGTGCCGGCTGCTGCTGGCCGATGGGCTGCGCCTCCTGAACCAGTTCGCGGACGCAGAACGGCAATGCCGCCAGATCTTCGAGCTTGCGCCCGACATGCCGGAGGCGAACCGCCTGATGTGCACGCTGCTCGGCGGGCTCGGCCGCGTGGATGAAGCGCGCACCTACGGCCTGCGCGCGATCGAACTCGCGCCGAACAACGAATCGATGTACAGCTCGCTTGCCGTGATGCTGTTCGACCACAACGGCTCGCCTACCGAGGCCGAGCCCTACTTCCGGCGCGCGTGCGAACTGAATCCCTCGGATGCCGGCGCGCACAGCAGCCTGCTGTTCAGCCTCACTCACCAGATCAACATCGACGTCGCCGCGCTCGCCGCCGAGCATCGCGGATTCGCGGCGCGCCACGAGGCGCCGCTGCGCGCGCGCTGGACCCCGCACCCGAATCGCCGTGATCCGGCGCGTCCGCTGCGCATTGGCTTCGTGTCCGGCGACCTGTTCAAGCACGCGGTCGCGTCGTACCTGACGCCACTGCTCGGCCCGCTCAAGCGCGAAGGTGATCTGTCGCTGTACTTCTATTACAACCACGTGCTCACCGATTACGTGACGGCCGGGTTGAAAGGCCATGCGAGCGCGTGGCGCGACGTGTCCACCCTGTCGGACGACAAGCTGTGCCGACAGATCCGCGACGACCGCATCGACATCCTCGTCGACCTGTCGGGGCACACCGGGCGCAACCGGCTCCTGACCTTCGCACGCAAGCCTGCGCCCGTGCAGGTCAGCTTCATCGGTTATCCGGGGACCACCGGCCTCGACGCGATGGACTATTACTTCGCGGACCGCTTCGCGATTCCGCCGGGGCCGGTCGAGCAGCAGTTCAGCGAGAAGATCGTGCGCCTGCAGGCCGCCGCCGCCTTCGAGCCAGAACGCCAGGCGCCGCCCGTCAACCTCCTGCCCGCGCGGCACAACGGCTATGTCACGTTCGGCAGCTTCAACCGTCTCAACAAGCTGCGCGCCGATGTGATCGCGGTCTGGGCGCGCCTGCTGCACGCGCTGCCCAATGCGCGCATGGTGCTTGGCGGCATTCCGCCCGAGGGTGGCCAGGACGAGCTGGTCGGCTGGTTCGAGCAGGCCGGCATCGGGCGCGAACGCCTCGACTTCCTGACACGTTCCGCGACGATCGTCTACCTGCAGCAGCACCACCAGATCGACATCTGCCTCGACACGTTCCCCTACAACGGCTCGACCACCGTGCTCCATTCGCTGTGGATGGGCGTGCCGACGCTCACGATCGAGGGCGACACCCTGCCGAGCCGCTCGGGCGCGACCTGGATGTCGCACGTCGGCCTCGATGCGTTCATCGCCGCCGACGCCGATGATTTCGTCGCGAAGGGCGTCGCCGCCGCACGCGATGTCGATACGCTCGCACGCGTGCGTGGAGAACTGCGTTCGCGCTGCCAGGCAAGTCCTGCATTCCAGCCTGAAGTCGTCGGACGCAACATCGCGGACGCGTTCAGGACCATGTGGCGCCGCTGGTGCGACGAGCTGCCGCCCGAAAGCTTCAGCGTGACGCCGCGCCCCGAACTCGACGGAGAATCCAAGTGAACGCCCTGCCCCTGCGCCAGATCGAACTGGAAGCCCAGGCGCCGATCTACGTCACCCAGCCGTACCTGCCGCCGCTCGAGGAATTCATGCCGTATCTCGAGCAGATCTGGGAAACCAGGACGCTCACCAACGGCGGCCCGTTCCACGAACAGCTGGAGCGCGCGCTGTGCGAGTACCTCGGCGTGCGCCATCTGTCGCTGTTCACCAACGGCACGCTCGCGCTCGTCACCGCGCTGCAGGCGCTGCGCGTGACGGGCGAGGTCATCACGACGCCCTATTCCTTCGTCGCGACCGCCCACTCGCTGCTGTGGAACGGCATCAATCCCGTGTTCGTCGACATCGACCCGGTCACGCTGAACCTCGATCCGGCCAGGATCGAGGAGGCGATCACGCCGCAAACGACCGCGATCATGCCCGTGCACTGCTACGGCCGGCCATGCGACGTCGAGGCGATCCAGCGCATCGCCGACAACTACAACCTGAAGGTGATCTACGACGCCGCGCACGCGTTCGGTGTCCGGACCGCGAGCGGCAGCGTGCTCGAGCACGGCGACATGTCGATCCTCAGCTTCCATGCGACGAAGGTGTTCAACACCTTCGAAGGCGGCGCGATCATCTGTCCCGATGCGAAGACCAAGCGGCACATCGATCACCTGAAAAACTTCGGCTTCGTCGACGAGGTCACGGTGGTCGCGGCCGGGATCAACGGCAAGATGAGCGAGATCAATGCCGCGTTCGGGCTGCTCCAGCTCAAGCACGTCGACGAAGCGCTGACGCGCCGCGCACGCATCGATGCGATCTACCGCGAACGGCTTGGCGACGTGGCCGGCATCCGATCCCTGCCGGCCCTCGACGTGAAGGTCGGCAACTACGCCTACTTTCCGATCCTCGTCGACGACGCGTATCCGCTGACGCGCGACGCGCTCTACCAGAAGCTGCGCGATCACGGCATCTACACGCGCCGCTATTTCTATCCGCTGATCTCGGATTTCCCGAACTATCGCGGCCTGCCGTCGGCGCAACCCGACGGCCTGCCCGTTGCGCGCGAAACCGCCGCACGCGTGCTGTGCCTGCCGATCTACCCCGCGCTCGACGACGCATCGCTGATGCGGATCATCGACCTGATCGCGGACGGTCGCGCATGACGCCGCTGCCCCCACGGCACGGCACGCGCGAGCACACGGACTCGGCGCGATGATCCGCACCGACCACGCCGACCGATCGCCGCGCGCGGTTCTGCGCGACCTCGCCGGCCATCTGCCGGAAGCGGCGTTGACGAACGATGCGCTCGCCGCGCTCTACCCGGAATGGCCTGCCGACAAGATCCTGGCGAAGACCGGCATCCGGACCCGTCATCTGGCGGGCGCCGACGAAACGGCCGCGGATCTCGCATATGCGGCAGCACGACGCCTGTTCGCGCGGGGCGCGGTCGCGGCCGAGCAGGTCGATTTCGTGATCCTGTGCACCCAGGCGCCGGACTATGTCCTGCCGTCCTCCGCCTGCATCCTGCAACAGCGTCTCGGCATCCCGACCCACGCCGGCGCGTTCGACGTCAACCTCGGCTGCTCCGGCTATGTCTACGGCCTGTCGCTCGCGAAGGGGCTGGTGGAAACGGGCGCCGCGCGCTGCGTGCTGCTGCTCACGGCCGACACATATTCGAAGTACATCCATCCGTACGACAAGAGCGTGCGCACGCTGTTCGGCGACGGTGCGACGGCCACCGCGATCACCGCCGCCGACGACGGTGCGGGCAGCATCGGCCCGTTCGTGTTCGGCACCGACGGACGCGGCGCGCCGAACCTGATCGTGAAGGCCGGCCTGTTCCGCACGCCGCTCGATGCGGCCGGCATGCAGGCGTACGAGGACGCGTCCGGCAACCGGCGCACCGACGCGCACCTGTACATGAACGGCGCCGAGGTCATGGCGTTCTCGCTCGCCGAGGTGCCGCGCGCCGCCGAACGGCTGCTCGAGCGCAGCGGCGCGGACCGGGACGACATCGATTTCTACGTGCTGCACCAGGCCAACCGCTTCATGCTCGAAGCATTGCGCAAGAAGATGAAGATCCCCGAGCACAAATTTCCCATCCTGATGGAGCACTGCGGCAACACGGTGTCGTCGACCATCCCGCTCGCACTCGAGCAGATGCGCGACGCGGGCACCCTGTCGCGCGGACAGCGCCTGATGTTGCTGGGTTTCGGCGTCGGCTACTCGTGGGCCGGCTGTCTTTTGGATTACTAGCAGGAGCGCAACATGAATGCATTGAACGATGGACTCGTCGACGTGAAGGCCTTCTACGAAGGGTTGGCCGAAGTCTTCGAGATCGACGCCGCCGGCATCACGCCCGAGTTCGATCTCGTCGCGCACAACTGGGATTCGCTCGCGATCGTATCGACCATCGCGCTCGCGGACGATTGCTTCGGCGTGTTGCTGAACGGCCAGGCGCTCGGCAACTGCAAGACGGTCGCCGACATCGAGGCGCTGATCGCAGCGCAGAAGGGCTGACGATGTCCGCGCAAGCCGCCGCGGGACGCGCGCTGCACACCCGAGGCGCGCGAATCGCGGGCCTGGTGTCGGCGCTGCCCGCGCGCGAGATCGGCAACGACGTGTTCGACGCCCGCTTCGGTGCCGGCCCGGTGCGCGACGTGATCAAGATGATCGGCGTCGAGCGTCGCCGCTGGGCAAGCCCCGGGCAGTCGACCGGCAGCCTGTGCCTCGCGGCGGGCAAGCGGCTCCTTGCCGGCCTCGACTGGGAGCCGGGCAGCGTCGATGCCGTGCTGTTCGTGTCGCAGACGCCCGAGTACCGGCTGCCGGCCACCGCATTCGTGCTGCAACGCGACTGGGGCCTGCCGGCCACCTGCCTTGCACTCGACGTCAATCTCGGCTGCTCCGGCTATCCGCAGGCGCTGTGGCTCGGGATGAACCTGATCCAGAGCGGCGCGGCGCGGCGCGTGCTGCTGGCCGTCGGCGACACGATCAGCAAGCTGATCGACCCGGACGACCGCTCGACCAGCCTGTTGTTCGGCGACGCGTGCACCGTCACCGCGCTCGAGGCCGGCACGCCGGACGACGACGCACACTTCGTGATCGGTTCGGACGGACGCGGCGCCACCAACCTGATCGTGCCGTCGGGCGCATTCGGCGACTACGATACGACTGCCGATCCGCGCTTCGCGGAACGCTCGCCGCGCCATCTGTTCATGGACGGCGGCGAGATCTTCAACTTCACGCTGCAGGGCGTGCCGCCGCTCGTTGCGCACACGTTCGCGCATGCGGGACGCGAGCCCGGCGCCTACGACGCCTTCCTGTTCCATCAGGCGAACCAGTTCATGCTCAAGCACCTCGCGAAGAAGGCCGGCCTGCCGGCCGCGAAGGTGCCGTCGAACATTGCCCGCTACGGCAACACGAGCTGCGCGTCGATTCCGTTGCTGATGACGACCGACCTTCGGGCCGAGCTGGCGGTGCGCCCGCTCGAACTCGCGATGTTCGGCTTCGGCGTCGGCTACTCATGGGCCTCCGCGTCGCTCGCCGTGGGGCCGCTGCGCGTCATCGACACCCTCGATCTATGACCTACTTTTCCGAACGCTGCCTCGCGGGCGGCACCTATCTCGTCACCGGCGCGTCGTCCGGCATCGGTCAGGCCGCCGCGCAGGCCATCGCCCGCGCCGGCGGCCGCGTGATCGCCGGCGGCCGCGACGCCGCACGGCTCGACGCCGCGGTCGCCGCGCTGCCGGGCGACGGCCATTTCGCGGCGCCCGCCGCGCTCGACCAGGCGGACCCGGCCGCGGACTGGACGGGCCAGCTCGCCGAATTGCATGGTTCGTTCGCCGGTATATTCCACGCGGCGGGGACCGAGCTGATCCGGCCGGCCCGCATGACACGTCAGGCCCAGCTCGACCAGGTGTTCGGCAGCAGCCTGTATGCGGCGTTCGGGATCGCGCGGGCGGTCAGCCGCAAGGATGTGATGAGCGACGGCGGTTCGGTGGTGCTGATGTCGTCGGTCGCCGGCGTGACCGGACAGGTCGGGATGACCGCGTATTCGGCCGCGAAAGCCGGCGTCGACGGCCTCGTGCGTTCGCTCGCCTGCGAACTCGCCGCGAGGCGGATCCGGGTCAATTCGATCTCCGCGGGTGCGGTGAAGACGGCAATGCATGCGCGACTCACCCAAGGCAGCCCTGACGACGCGGTGGCTGCCTACGAGCAGAGCCACCTGCTCGGCTTCGGCGAACCGGACGACGTCGCGCACGCCGTGCTGTTCCTGCTGAGCGGCGCGAGCCGCTGGATCACCGGCACCGCGCTCGCGGTGGACGGCGGCTACCGGGTGCGCTGATGGCCGCGCGACTGGTGGTGGCCGGCTGCGGCGCGTTCGCCCGCGAACTGATCAACTGGGTGGACGACGCCGCCGAGCGCGGCGCTGGACCACGTATCAGCGGATTCCTTGACGCGAATCCGGATGCGCTGGCCGGTTTTGCCTACGATCTCGAATGGCGGGGCGACCTCGATGCCTATACGCCGCGCGCGGACGAAGCGCTGCTCGCGGCGATCGGCGATCCCGCCGCGAAGCGCGACGTGGTGGCGCGCCTGCGCGCGCGCGGCGCCGTGTTCGCCGGCTTCCGGCACCCGAGTGCGCTCGTCGCGCGCACCGCGCAACTCGGCGAGGGCGTGGTGTTGTGCCCGTACACGGTGATCTCGGCGGACGCGCGGATCGGCGATTTCGTTGCCGTCAACCTGCACAGCACCATCGGCCATGATGTGCGGGTCGGCGCGTATTCGACACTGAGCGCCCACGTCGACTTGACGGGTGGGGTCGAGGTCGGCGACGCCGCGTTCTTCGGTTCCGGCGCACGCGTGTTGCCGCGCGTGAAGATCGGCGCCGGGGCCAAGGTCGGCGCGGGTGCGACCGTGATGCGCGCCGTGCCGGAACAGGCGGTGGTCTACACGACGCCCGCCAAACGACTCTGACGACCCCACTCAGCATGGAATTCGACACCGCACTGATCGACCACTACTGGCACCTCGGCTGTCACCGGCGCGAGTTGCCGGCCGATGGCGATTATCTGCGCTTCGACAGCGCGGCGGGTGAAATCGTGCTGTTCAACGACGCGGGCAACCTGGTCGCGTTCGACAATCGCTGCCGCGCATCGCGGCGCGCGTCTCTATGTCGGCGACAGCGGCAACCAACCGGCGACCTGTGCCTATCATGGCTGGACCTATCGTCGCGGCGAGCTGATCGTGCCCGGCCGCGAACGCTTCGACGCCTGCCAGCTCGCACACGCCGCGCTGCGCCGCTTTCGGATCGACTGGTGCGGCGACTTCCTGTTCTTCGCGAAGCAACCGCGCACCGATCTCTCGACCCAGCTCGGCGCGTTCGCCGCCACGCTCGAGAGCCTGTCGTTCAATATTGCCGGCCGGCTCGACCTGAACCGCTACGACTACGCGTGCTACTGGCCACTCGCGATCGAGAATGCACTGGAGCCCTGCCACATCGATGCGGTTCACCAGGACACGCTCGCGACCCTGCGGCTCGAAGCCGGCGAGAACCGCTTCGACGGCGACAACAGCGCATGGTATGCGCCGCTCGGTGAGGCTCGGCTGAACAGCCGGCTCGCGAAGCTGCGACGTTTCTTCATGATCGACGACGCGTACGACGGCTACATGAGCCTCTATCTGTTCCCGTTCACGATGATCTCGTCGACTTACGGGTACTCGTATTCGCTACAGCATTTCCTGCCCGCAGCCGACGGCGCGCGCACGCACTTCACGAGCCGCCTCTATGCGGCCCATGCGACCGATCCCCATGCGAGCGATCTGCTGGGGTCGTTTTTCGATTCGACGATCCGCGTGAACCGGCAGGTATTCGACGAGGATCACCGGATCTGTCAGCGCATGCCGCGCGACAGCTGGTCGATGGAGCCGCTGCGGTTCGCCGCCGCCGAAGAGGCGAAGATCGATCATTTCCGCGCGAGTTGCCGGCGCTTCGTTGCGACGACGGCCGCAGCGGTCGCCCGGGCGCCCGCTTCAGCCGACGCCTGAGCGCGCAGGCTTCTCACGGCCACCCGGCCAACGGCGACCGCCGCCGGCCGGATCGGCCCCGCTCCGTGCTCAACCCAGTTCGAGCGCCTGGGTCAGATCCCCCGGCGGCGTCGCGCCGCGCGCGGCGAACGCCTTGTCGCGCGACGCCACACCGTCGAGCGGCGTGAGGCCGTGCACGCGGCTGATGAAGCGCAGGATCGAGTTGGTGTCGTACAGCGTGTGATCGACGTGGCCTTTCTTCGCGAACGGCGCGATCACCAGCGCCGGGATCCGCGAACCCGGGCCCCAGCGGTCGCCCTGCGGCGGCGTCGCCGGATCCCACCAGCCGCCGTTCTCGTCGTGGGTCATGACGATCACCGTGTTCGCCCACTGCGGCCCGCGCTGGATATGCTCGATCACCGTCGCGATGTGGCGGTCGCCCGATTCGATGTCCGCGTAGCCCGCGTGCATGTTCAGGTTGCCCTGCGGCTTGTAGAACGTGACGGCGGGCAGGCGGCCCGCGTCGATGTCGGCGAGCAGGTGGTTGGTCGACGGATCGTCGCCGAGGCCCGCGTCGCGCAGGTGGCGACGGCGCGCCTCGGTGCCCGGCGCGAAATTCACGAAGTAGTTGAACGGCTGGTGGTGATACTGGAAATCGGGCACCTCGCCCGTGTCCCGATGCTCGAGCGCGTACTGCCACGCGCCGCCGTACCACGCCCAGTCGACGCCCTTCTCCGACAGCCGGTCGCCGATCGTCGCGTAGCTTTGCGGCGGCAGCACGCGCGGGTCGGCCGGATCCGCGTAGGCGGGATTGCCGCCCTCGGGCGGCGGCACGTAGCTCGGCTGGTACGGCGGCGCCATCGTGTTCACCGCGTAGCCGTCCGGCGTGAAAGCCCCGTCGCGCTCGAACTTCGGCGGACCGTCGAGCGCCGACGCGGGCGAATCGGCCGCGACCTTCAGGCGCGTGCCCGTCGGATCGTCGCCGTCGACCACCGACACCAGGTGCTTGGCCGCGCTCGTGTGCACGTCGGGATACAGCGGCGTCTGCGCGGAGATCAGGTAGATGTGGTTCAGCCAGGAACCGCCGAACGCGGCCATGAAGAAGTTGTCGCACAGCGTGTACTGGCGCGCGAGGTTCCACAGGCGCAGCGTCTCGGCCGAATTGCGGTAGTGGCCCATCACGAGGCCGCCCGAATCCGCCCACGCGGCGAACTGGTTGTTGCGGCCCGCGTTGATCTGCATCTGGTTCTGGTAGAAGCGATGCCACAGGTCGCGCGTGATCACGTTGTTCGGCAGCGGCTTGCCCTGCTCATCGCGGATCAGGAACGGCGCGTTCGGCAGGTTCTGGATGTCGCGCTCGGCGATCATGTAGCGCTTGCCGTCGATCTCCTGCGCCTGCGGCACGAGCCCGCCCCAGACCTTCGGCAGGGTGGGCAGCGGCGTCTTGCCGTCGCGGTCGAGCTGGAGCGCCTGGTTCGGCGACACGTCGGCGAGCGGATGGCGCACACCCGGGAAATGACCGTACAGGTTCACGAAGCTGCGGTTTTCCGCGTAGATCACCACGATGTTGCGCACCTTGTCGCGCAGCAGCTGGTCGAACCGCAGGTCGGCGGCGGAACGCGGCGCAAGCTGCGCGGTTTCGCAGCCGGTGAGCGCGAGGCTCGCGCCCAGCGCGGCCATGCCGCCCAATACGCGGCGGCGGTCGGGATCGGCGGGGGTGTCGTCGTCGGGAAGATCGGGGGTGTCGGTCATGGGTGGGGCGCTCCTCTACAGTCTGATTGGATCTTGGTCAGTCGGCCGCGGCGCGGCTTGCGGCGCGCGCGGCGTGTGAGCAGGTCTCGATGCAAGGCTTTGTCACGAAACTGTCACATCCGCGACTATAGCGTGCGACGGCGCGTGAGGACAGTCATGCCGCGGCGAAAGCGCGGCGACTTCGCGACTTCGCCGCCGACGGTCATCCGGAGCTAAGCATCGTGTCGTGACGGTTTGGTGTAAATGGGACGAACGGCAGGGGACGCGGTCAAGCGCGTCCGTCCGTGGCGATCCGGGCGGCGGAGGCGACAGAAAGGAGCCGGCCGACGGCGCGAGCGACTGCCGCTCCATCAGCCTCGCGGCCCCATGCCGCGGCGCCCGGCCAGCTTGCCCCGCGGCGGATCGAGCCGCCCTCGACCCAGCGCCGGGCTGCGTCGCCCCCAGCCTTCGGCGAGCCGACCCGTCCTTCGCTTTTATTTGCATTCCGAAGTATTGACGGCCTGGAATCGCATGGCGCGCGCGTGACACGAGACACTGGCGCCGCGGTCCGTTTCTCGCTGCCGCACAATGCGGTCTCGCCTTGGCGTGGAACTTGCGCGGAACATCACTGGTCTTCTCACCTTATGCCCTTCATCCCCGGAACGAGCCATGCCGCCCTCGAGCGACTCGACATCCCTCTCGCTGTACCGTCGCGTCGCAGCAGCGCTCCTGCTTTCCGCGAGCAGCGCCTGCGCGCCTCCGCCGGACACGCGAAGCGCGCCGCATGCGCCGAGCGCGTCGAACGCACCGGATACGCCGGCGCAATCCTGTACGCCGGACGCCGCAACGCCCAAGCGGCAATTCCGCGCCGCCTGGATCGCCTCGGTCGTGAACCTCGACTGGCCCTCCCGCCCCGGGCTCGCGGCCACCCGGCAGCAGGACGAGCTGCGCCGATGGTTCGACGAGGCGGCCCGCATGCATCACAACGCGGTCATCGTGCAGGTGCGGCCGGCCGCGGACGCGTTCTGGCCGTCGCCGTTCGAACCCTGGTCGACATATCTGACCGGCAGGCAGGGCACCGATCCCGGCTACGACCCGCTCGCGTTCGCCGTCGCCGAGGCGCACCGGCGCAATCTCGAATTCCACGCCTGGTTCAATCCGTTCCGGCTCGCCATGAGCAGCCGCGTCGATACGCTCGCCGCCACGCATCCGGCGCGCGCGCATCCGGACTGGATCGTCCGCTACGGCGGCAAGCTTTACTACAACCCGGGGATTCCGGCCGCGCGCGCGTTCGTCATCGACGCGATCATGGATGCGGTCGGCCGCTATGACATCGACGGCGTTCATCTCGACGATTACTTCTACCCGTATCCCGTCAGAGGCAAGACCTTCGACGACGCGGCCGCCTACGCGCGGTACGGCGCGAATTTTCCAACGCTCGCCGCATGGCGTCGCCACAACGTCGATCGCTTCATCGAGGCACTCGCGCAGCGCATCAAGGCAGCGAAGCCCTGGGTGAAGTTCGGCGTGTCACCATTCGCGGTGTGGCGCAATGCCTCGACCGATCCGCTCGGTTCGCCGACCCGGGCCGGCATCGAGACCTACGACGATCTGTACGCCGACACCCGACGCTGGGTGCGCGAGGGCTGGCTCGACTACGTCGCGCCGCAGGTCTATTGGGCCCGGGGCTTCCCGGCCGCCGACTACGATCAGGTCGTGGCGTGGTGGGCCGAGCAGGTGCGGGGGCGCGACGTCCATCTCTATATCGGGCAGGCCGCCTTCAAGGTCGGCAAGCCTTCCCGTCAGTCGCCCGGCTGGGCCGATGCGGATGAATTGAGCAAGCATCTGGCGGCCAATCGCGCCTGGCCCGAGGTGCAGGGCGACATCTACTTCTCCGCGAAGGACGTGCGCGCGGATTCGCTCGGCGCGATGTCGCGGCTGACCCGCACATGGTATTCGCGCCCCGCGCTCGTGCCGGTCATGGCTTCGCCCGGGGTGTCGCCGCCCGCTCCGGTCGACACGGTTCAGGTCGAACGGGCCGCAGGCGGCGCACGCCTGCAATGGCAGCCCCGCCCGGCGGCCGGTGCGACCGCCTATGCGATCTATCGCAGCGAGCAGACGCCGCTCACCGCGTGCGACCGCAGCGATGCGCGCCATCTGCTCGCGACGGTGCGCGGCGTCGAGTATGTCGACGCGACCGCGCGGGCCGATCGCGGCTACCACTACGAGGTCACCGCGCTCGACCGGTTCTCGAATGAAAGCGCGCCGGCGGAGGCGCGCCTCGCAGCGGCATCCGGCAAGGCGAGCCCGCGCTGAGGCGAGTGACCGGCGGGTTCGGTCGACACGGCGTGAAGAGTAAGACGACGATGCGAGTTCCAACTGATCTGGCATTCGTTGCGCATCGTGCCGCATGCGTGGAACAACGGCGGCGTCGCTCTCATCGGAAAAGCGACCGGATCTATCGGACATTCCGGCGTTCACCGGCACGGCAAGCAGAACAGGTGTGTCGCAACGGCCGCCCCGCAATGGTTCGCCGAGTCGGCGAAAAGACAAGAGGCGCCGAAGCGCCTCTTGTCCTGCCGCCTCACCGGAACCATGCGTGAGGCGCGTCCCGCGGCAAGCGCAATGCGCGCTCAGTTGGCCGGCTGGATCAGCAACGTCGCCCCGCCGGCATTGTCGGAACAAATGTCGTCGCTGACGTATGCGTACATATCCGTCGTGGTATTGGTGACATCAATTACCGACGGATGCGCCGTGGCGTTGGTGCCCCAGTGAGCCGTGCCCCAACCGCCCTGCATGAACACGGTGTCGATCAGGCAGCCGCCGCCCAATCCGCCACCGGCGCAGCTCATGTTGTTGGATACGAGCGAAATGACATAGCGTCCCGGCGTGAGCTGGAAGCGCGCCGGTGTGCCGCCCGGCGCGCGGCCGAACACGGCGGTGATGCAGTTGTTGCGCGCGTCGATCGGAATCGACGTCGCCGCGCTGCTTACCAGGGGAACGGCAACCGCCAGCAGTGCGGCGACAATTTTCGTACGCATTGATCTAGTCCTCTCAAGGTTCATGCCCGACTGGGTTTCGAAGCGTTGAGCGGGAGGTTCGCGCAAGGTGCTTGGCCCCATGCTCGAATCAGTCTTCGCATCCGGACCGGGAAGGGCACACAGCAAGCCGTGCCCTGCGATTCCGCGAACCGTCGACGCTCCATCGCGTAAGAATCGACGTCATGCATCGACTCGCTTGCATCGCGCATGACAGCTTCCTTACGCCCTCCCTATAACGACAGATCAATAGTCAACTTTAGTTTTTGAAAAACTGCCCGGCGTTTCTGTTGCCAGCCTGTTCAGCCCAATTCGGCGCACATTCCTTGCGGCCATCCAAATACGCAAGCGCGCGACACGAAGAAAAAGCTGATTCGCCTGAAGGAGCGTTCCGAAGCTGCGTGCCCGGTCACGACTACCGGAATGGGCAGCCAGAACCCGGTGCGCGGTTCGGCGGCCAGCCTCATTGGGCCTGCGAGGCCTCTCCCCCGATAAATGGTAGGGCCGCCGGGCCGAGGCCTTTCTAAACTGAAATGCTTCATGCGTGTCGGCGATGACGGCAAGGACATGGCTCGTGATGCGTCGGCACGTCATGGACTCACCGACGCCCCATGAGCAACGGGCCGACAACCGCACCTTGAGAGACAGGAGGTTTCATCATGTCACGGAGAGATGTCTTCCACGATCTTCAACTCAATCTCACCCTCGCCTACGCGACCAATGTCGGGCAGAACCAGATGAACATCACCCCGGTTCTGCTGCAAAAGGAAATTCAGGCCGCACTCAAGGCCTCGTCCCTTACCCGGGACCAATACACGATCATCTGGGGACCCTCCGTCTACATGGACCCCAGCGGATTCCCCGCCAACGTCACGGCCGTCCTGCAGGGGACGCAGGACCCCGACGATTACCGGGTCGCGACGAGCGGAACCAACTTCCTCGCGCTGCTCGAAGTCGGTCTCGAGGATCTCGACGTGCTGCCTCCGCTCGTCCCGTTCCAGCAATACGTCTCGGGCTGCCCGTCTCCCGCGCTGATTTCCCCGGCAACGGACATCGGCCTGCAAGCCGTTCTGACAACCCCATCCTCGCTGAATCCGGGCACGGGCAAGCTGACCGATGTGCTGAGCGCGCTTCCCGCCACCGCCCGGCTGACGATCACCGGGCACAGCCTCGGCGGCACCATGGCGGCCACGCTCGCGCTGCTCTTTCACGAGACACTCGGCAAGCTGGCCGCGAATCTCAGCTGTTACGCCTTCGCCGGCGCGACCGCCGGCAATGCGGCCTTCGCGCGCTATTCGGACAGCGTGCTGCAGGGCAAGCTGACGCGCGTGTGGAATTCGCTCGATATCGTTCCGCACGCGTGGAACAGCAGCGACCTGAAGCAGATCGATTCGCTTTACCACGACATCGGCACGCCGGATTACATCAAGAAGATCGTGCGGGATGTCGTCGCGCTCGATCTGGGATATACCCATTGCGGCACCTCGCATCGGCTCGAGGGCGTGCAGAATGAAGGCCACAACTATCGAAAATTCACCGGGCAGGCCGGGTATCAGCACATCGATGCGTATCGGGATCTGCTGAAGTTGGGGTGAAGCGGATCGCGGTGGAGACGCCTCCGCTGCACCGGCTGTCCATGCCGGCCGCACCGGGCCGATTCCGCCTCCCTCGGGCAAGGCGGAAATAGGCCCGGCCCGAGGTGCCGGACAGACGCGTCAACCCCTCGCCCGCGCGTTGTCCGGCAGCCGGGAGGACGACCGAGCGCCCTCCTCGCAACCCCTGCCTTCGGAGCACGATGCTCGCCCCCCCAACCCCAGACAAATCAACGCCTTACCCCCACCCCCGCCCGCAACTCCAAGCTCACCCAATCTCCCCCAAGCCTGCCCGTCCCCACCCAAGGTGCAATTCCGCTGCACCCGCGCCGCGTCGCGGCGTCCCCGCCGCCACGACGCACGCCGTCCGTTGCCGCCCGACGCCCCACCCCGCACCATCGTTCCGACGCTGTCCGCCCGGCCCGGCGACGTCGGCGCGCGGGCGCCGGACCTGACCGTCACGCCCTGCCCGCCGCCCGTGAGCCGGTCACCGACGCGCACCGCTTTTCCATCATGGAGCCGATCCGATGATCATCCGTTCGCAACAAGGGGACACCGTCGACGCCATGTGCTGGCGTCACTACGGCCGCACGCGCGGCATGGTCGAGGCCGTGCTCGAACACAACACGGGCCTCGCCGACCACGGCCCCATGCTGCCCATCGGCGTCGCGGTCGACATGCCCGAGCTTGCCGCCGCGCAAAAGCCGGTCCCGCTCCTGCAACTCTTCGATTAACCCTGGAGCCGCGCCAATGGCCGAACCGAGCACCACCACCTTTTCCGTAGCAGCCGCCATCGGCGTCGCGGGCCTGATGCCCGGCATCGACGGCAACGCGCTGCTCGGCGCATTCACCGGTGCGGCGCTCGTCGTCGTCACGTCGAAGGACGTGTCGATCCTGCAACGCTTCGCGTACCTGCTGATTTCGATCACGGTCGGCTATCAGTCCGCCCCCGAGGTCATCCAGGCGACTCCGATCCATTCGACCGGCGTCGCCGCCTTCTTCGCCTCGGCACTCGCGATCACCTTCACCCTGCAGCTGATCGAGCGCATCAAGTCGTTCGATCTGCTCTCGTTGTTCAGGAAGTGAGCCTGCCATGCTCGAGAATCCGCCTGCACTCGCCGCCTTCATCGCCTATCTGCTGGTCTGCATGCGGCTGCTGACCTATCGGCGCGGTCGCGCTCGGCATCGTCACGGCGTGGCCTGGGTCGCGTGGATGCTCGTCGTCGTGTCGGGCTGGTCGGCGTTCCAGGCGCTCGTCCACGAAGCCGGGATCTCGACCGTCGAGGCGCTGCGGGCCGCCCTGCTGTGTGTCTTCGTATTCGGCGTGCGCGGCAACGTCGCGCGCCTCCTGCGGGGCGCGCGATGACCGTGCGCCTGAACGACGCCGGGCCGGACGTCGCCCTGCTGCAACGCCAGCTGACCCGCGCCGGCTATCCGCTCGTCGCGACCGGCCGCTTCGACGCCGTCACGCAAAGCGCCGTGATCGCGCTGCAACGCGATCGCGCGCTCGCCGTCGACGGCATCGCCGGCCCCGCGACCTGGATCGCGCTCGAACGCGCGGTCCAGCCGGCGCCGCTCGAAGCGGCGGAGCTCGCCGCCGTCGCCGCGCGCCTGGACGCGCCGCTCGCCGCCGTCCGAGCCGTCGCCGAGGTCGAATCGCGCGGCAACGGCTTCCTGCCCGACGGCCGCCCCGTCATCCTGTTCGAACGGCATCAGTTCTGGAAACGGCTCGCCGCGCGCGGCATCGCACCCGCCCCGCTCGCCGCGTCCTGTCCGGACATTCTCGCGACCACGCCGGGAGGCTATGCAGGCGGCGCCGCCGAATACGCGCGCCTCGCGCGCGCCGAGGCGATCGATCTCGCCGCGGCCGACGAAGCCGCCAGCTGGGGCGCGTTCCAGATCATGGGCTTTCACTGGTCGCGGCTCGGCTACGCGAGCATCGACGATTTCGTGCTGCGCATGCGCGCCGGCGCGGCCGAGCAGCTCGACGCGTTCGCGCGCTTCGTGGGCGCGGACCCGACCCTGCTCGACGCGCTGCGCCGCCAGGCCTGGGCCGCGTTCGCGCGCGGCTACAACGGCCCGGACTACGCGCGCAATCAGTACGACGCGAAGCTCGCGCGCGTCTACGCGCAGTACGCGCGCCCCGCATGAGCCCGTGGCTGTCGCGCGGCGTCGCGCTGCTGCTCGCCCTCGCCGCCGCATGCGGCGCGCTCGCCTACGTGCGCCTGCTGCGCGCCGAACTCGACGCCGCCCGCACCGCCCGCCTGACGGCGGAAGCCGCGGTCGCGGCCCGCGACCGCGAACTCGCCGCGCGCCGCGCACTCGAAGCCGCCGCGCGCGTCCGGCTCGCCGCGCTCGAACACACGCGCGACACGGCCCGCGCGACGCTCGCCGCGCGGGAAAGCGCTTACCGGAGACTCGAGAATGACCATGCGAAGCTGCGCGAGTGGGCGTCTGCTGCCCTGCCTGATGATGTTGTGCGCCTGCACGAGCACCCCGCCTTCACCGGCGCCGGCTCCTATCTTGAATTCATGCGCGCCGGCGAGCCGCTGCACGCTGCCGGCGACCTCACTACGCGACAACGGTGATCTGCGCGCCGCGCTCGCCCGCGCCGAAAGCGCGTGGGCCGAATGCGCGGCGGTCGTCGACACGATCGTCGTCTGCCAGTCCGACCAGGAGTCCGTCCATGATTAAACCCGACAGTCTGCGCCGTGCGCTCGTCGCCGCGGGCGCGTCGCCCGACAAGCTCACTGTGTCGATCGAGCAGGGCGCGCTCGTCGCCACCGGCGCGCCGTCGCCCTCGTTCGAATACCGCTACGTGCTCAACGTCACGCTGCGCGATGCGCCGGGCGATCCCGATCCGTTCGCGATCGCCCTCGTCGCGTGGCTCGCCGAGCACGAGCCGGCGCTGCCGCTGCGGACCGACGAACGCGAGACCGGCGTGACCTTCGACATGACGCCCGACAACGGCGCGCCCCGGCTGATGCTGCGCGTGAAGCTGTCGGAACCGGTCGTCGTGACGACCCTGCCCGACGGCGGCCGGCGCGGCGAGCATCCGTCCGAACCGGCTCCGGCCTGGTCGATCGCCGGCCTCTATGCGCCGCCCGGCACGATCCTCGGCTGACGTCGCCGCGCCGGCGACATACGCGCCGCCGTGCGCCGCGCCGCGGCGTGCCGCACGATGCACGCATGAACGACCGCAATGAATCGACCCGCCTCATGCTCAACCAGATCCGCCGTGGCAGCATCATGGCGGTCGACCACGCGCGCGCGCTGTGCCGCTTCCAGAGCGGCGAGCTGCAGACCGACTGGCTGAGCTGGCTCACGCCCGCCGCGGGCACCACGCGCGAATGGCTGCCGCCCACCGTCGGCGAGCAGGCGGTGCTGCTGTCGGAAAGCGGCGACCCCGCGCAGGGCGTCGTGCTGCGCGGGGTGTTCTCGGATGCGGCCGGCGCGCCCGGCGACAGCCCGGACACGCACACGCGCGTCTATCCCGACGGCGCGCGCATCGACTACAACCATGCCGCGCACGCACTCACCGCCGAGCTGCCGGCCGGCGCGACGCTCACCGTGATCGCACCCGGCTCGGTCGAGGTGCGGACCCGGGCCGCGACGCTCAAGGCCGAGACCGTGACGATCGACGCGGGCGCCACCACCGTGACCGGCTCGCTGCTCGTGCAGGGCGCCTTCGAGTTCCAGGCCGGCATGACCGGCAAGGGCGGCGGCGGCGGCGCGACGATGCGCATCGACGGCGCCGCCGAATTCAGCGGCGACGTGCGCGCGCAAGGCAAGAGCCTCCCCGGCCACACGCACCGCGCGCAGGGCGAGAACGCGGTCACGAGCCCGCCGCTGTGACGCCGCGCCGCCCATGAGCCTGTCCGCCCTGATCGACCTCGCCAGCCTGCCGCGTCCCGACGCGCTCGAGATGCTGGATTTCGAAGCGCTCCTGGCCGCGCGCAAGGCCGCGTTGATCGCGCTGTGGCCCGCGGAGGAACGCGCGGGCATCGCCGCCACGCTCGCGCTTGAATCCGAGCCGCTCGCGCGCCTGCTGCAGGAGAACTGCTATCGCGAGCTGGTCTGGCGGCAACGCGTCAACGACGCGCTGCGCGCCGTGATGCTCGCCTATGCGACCGGCGCGGACCTCGAACAGCGCGCCGCGCTGTTCGGCGTCGAGCGGCTCGTCGTCGCGCCCGGCGACCCCGCCGGCCAGATCCCCGCTCAATACGAAAGCGACGCCGACCTGCGCCGCCGCATTCAACTCGCGCCGCAGGGCTTCAGCACCGCGGGCCCGGCGGCCGCCTACGTGTCGCGCGCGCTCGCCGTCGACGGCCGCCTGCTGGACGCGCGCAGTTCGCGTCCGCGTCCCGGCGACGTGCTGGTCACGCTGCTCGCGCGCGACGGCGACGGCACGGCGCCGCCGGCCCTGCTCGACGCCGTCGCGCGCGCACTGAGCGCGGAGGATCAGCGGCCGCTGAACGACACCGTGCAGGTCGCGTCGGCCGACATCGTCCGCTATCGGGTGCGCGCGACCGTCTTCACGCAATCACCGGTCGGCGCGGAGCTGCTGGTCCGGCGCGCGCGCGACAACGTCCGCGCACATGTCGACGCGATGCACCGGATCGGCGCCAAGGTGGCGACCTCCGCGCTGATCGGCGTGATCCAGGCGGCGGGCATCACGCGCACCGACCTGAGCGAGCCGGCCGTCGATCTCGTGACCAGCACCACGGCCGCGCCGTATTGCGAAGGCATCGAGATTCTCGACGGCGGCGTCGATGACTGACCTGCTGCCGCCGAACGCGACGCCGCTCGAACGCCGCGTCGCCCACGCGCTGGGCCGCGTCGACACGCTGCCGGTCCCGCTGCGCGCGTACTGGGATCCCGCGCGCTGCCCCGTGCCGCTGCTGCCCTACCTGGCCACCGAGGTCTCGGTGGACGGCTGGGAGCTGGCGGAATCGGAGGATGCGCGGCGCGCGCTGATTCGCGGCGCGATCGAGCTGCATCGCAAGCGCGGCACGCCGTGGGCGGTGCGCGAGGTGATCCGGCGGCTCGGCTTCGGCGAGGTCGCGCTGATCGAGGGCCGGCTGATCCGTCGCCGCGACGGCGCGATGCGCCGCAACGGCGACTACGTGCATGGCCGCGCCGACGCCTGGGCCGAATACCTGATCCGGCTCACGCGCGCGATCACGCGCGACCAGGCCGACAACCTGCGCGCGATGCTCGAACGCTACGCGCCGCAGCGTTCGCATCTCGCGCTGCTCGACTATCGCGCGAGCCCGATCCGTCACAACGGGGCGGCCCGCCGCGATCGCCAATACAACCGAGGAACGATCCATTCATGACGAACCTGACCGAAACCGGGAAGTGGGAGTCCGGCATCTATCAGCTGGAGACGTCCGACCCCGTCGAGGGCGGACCGGACGGCATCGACAACGTGCAGGCCCGGCAGCTCGCGAACCGCACGCGCTACCTGAAGGACACCCAGGAGGCGCACTTCGCGAGCGCGGACCCGCATCCGCAATACGCATCGAAGTCGTTGCAGACCACCAAGGCCGACCTCGATTCGCCGACCTTCCGCGGCGCGGTGCGCGTGCCGGACGCGCCCGGGGGCGACGCGTCGACGCTGGCCGCGAACACCGGCTTCGTCGCGGCGGCGCTCGCAGCCGGCGTGCAGGCGCAGGGCAAGCTCAACGGCGTGAACCGGCCGAACCTGCTGCCGAACGGCTCGGGGGAACTCGGCAACGCGGCCTGGAGCAGCGCGAACCTGCCTGCGGCGTCGGGCAACTGGGGCGACGGCCCGCAGTTCGTGAACCTCGCGCCGATCACGGGCGGCGATCTGCTGCAGGACCTCGGCGCGCCGCTGCCGTGCAACGCGGGCGTGAACCTCGCGCTGTCCGCCGAGCTGTACGCCTACGGCATGACGCGCGGCACGGTGCGCGTGCGGCTGCAGGCGCTCGACGCAGCGGGCCAGCCGATCGGCGACGTCGCGCAGTGCCTGCTCGACGCGGGCGCGAACGGCTGGCAGTACCGCAGCGCGAGCGGGGTCACGCCGCCCGGCACGACGCAGGTCCGCGCGATCAAGGCTGCCGACGCGCGGCCGCTCGCGCCCGCATTCGGCTGCGCCGTGCGTGCGATCAAGATCGAGCAGGGCCCGGCGCCGTCGCTGTATTCGCAGGAAGCGGACTGGGCCACCGTCGCGCCGCTCGATTCCCCCGCGCTGACCGGAGCGCCAAAAGCGCCGACGCCGCCCCTGACGGATAGCGGCGCGCGCATCGCGACCACCGAATTCGTGCGCCGCGCGGCGGGCAATCACGCAGGCTACCTGTCGCTGAACGCATCGCAGACGCTGACCGACAAGCATGTCGGCCAGTTCATCCAGACGAACGCCGCGGGCGCGATCACGCTCACGCTGCCCGCCGACACGCCCGATCTCCCGCCCGGCAGCGTGATCGATCTCGTCAACGGCGGGCCGGGCGCGGTCACGCTCGCGCCGGCGAGCGGCAACACGATCTACGTGATCGGCAGCGCGCCCGCGCTGTCGCCGGTGCTCGCGTCAGGCGACAGCGCGCGGCTCGTGTCGACGGGGCGCAATACCTGGCTCGTCAGCCAGGGCACCGCCCAGCTGCGCTACACGGGTGCATTCGGCGCGGGTCTCACCGCCGGCGGCAGTTACCAGAAGCTGCCGAGCGGCCTGATCCTGCAGATGGGCTTCTATTCCGGCTCGACGCAGGGAACCGTGATCGACGGCATCAGCGAGAACGTCATCCCGGTCAATTTTCCGATCGCATTTCCGAATGCCTGCTTCGGAATCGTAGCCACGCCAGGCGATGTGAGCGGTTATATGCAGGAGACCGCCTGGGTCCTGGCGCTGCCGTCGCGCACGACCGCCGCCATGGGCCTGTCGTGCCGCCTGGCCAACACGCCTATGTGGGCCTTCTACTTCGCCTGGGGACAATGATGGGTCAGAAATTCGCGTCCTACGACGCCCAGCTTTTCATCACCGGCCTGTACGACGACGTCGACAGCCCGGTGCCCGCGGACGTCGCCGCGATCGCGCTCTCCGACACCGACTACGCGATGCTGCTCGCGGGCCAGGCGGCCGGCCGGCGCATGGCGCTCGACGCGTCGCACGCCCCGACCCTGGTCGATCCGCCTTCGATCCCGCTCAGCGCCGAGCAGCGCGCGCGGCGCCTGCGCAGTGCGCGCGACGCGACGCTGCGCACCACCGACGGCGTCGTGGCCCGGCACCAGGACGAACTGCTGCTCGCGCGCGGCACGACCCTGAGCGCCGAGCAATTCACCGTGCTGCTCGCGTATCGCGCCGCGCTGCGCGACGCGCCGGCCCAGCCGAGCTGGCCGGATCTCGATCTGCCGGCGCCGCCCGCGTTCCTCGCGCCGCGCGACTGAGCGCCGCCGGCGCGCTGTACTCGCGCCGGGCACACACGCCGTCGCGTGCGCGCGCCGCGACGGCCCGGCACCATCGAAGCATGAACGCACGCCTCGCTTCGCCTTCGATCGCCCCCGCCCCGAGCCCGGCTCGCCGCGCCGACGTGGAGGCCCGCCGATGAAAGGCCTCAACGCCACCACGGGACGCGCGTTGAGCGGCCTGCCCCATCTCTACCAGTCGATCGGCAAGATCCTGACCACGCCGCTCGGCACGCGCATCGCGCGCCGCGATTTCGGCTCCGAGCTGCCCGATCTCATCGACGCGCCCAACAACGGCGCGGCCCGCGTGCGCCTGTACGCCGCGGTCGCCGCTGCGCTGATGCGCTGGGAACCGCGCCTGAAACTCACGCGCGTGCAGCTCGACGCGTCGACGGACGAACTGGTCGCCGGCGCGCAGACGCTGGAGATCGAAGGCGTGACAACCGAGACCGGCGAACCGGTCTCGACGCGCGTGCAACTCGATGCGAGACCCACCGTATGAGCGCGACCCCGATCGACCTGTCCCGCCTGCCCGCCCCCGACGTGGTCGAGCAGCTCGACTACGACACGCTGCTCGCGGCGCGCAAGGCGCGCCTGATCGCGCTCTATCCGGCGGGCCAGCAGGCCGAGGTGCGCGCGACGCTCGAGCTCGAATCCGAACCGATGCTGGTACTGCTCCAGGAAAGCGCGTATCGCGAGATCGTGCTGCGCCAGCGCATCAACGACGCGGCGCGCGCGGTGATGCTCGCCTACGCGACCGGCCGCGATCTCGACCAGCTCGCGGCCTTCTTCGCCATCGAGCGCCTGGTGCTGTCGCCGGCGATTCCCGAACAGGGCATCCCGGCCGTGATGGAAAGCGACGTCGACCTGCGCAAGCGCACCCAGCTCGCGCCGCAGGGGTACTCGGTCGCGGGCCCGGAAGGCGCGTACATCTCGCATGCGCTGAACACCGACGGCCGCGTGCTCGACGCCTCGGCGACGAGCCCCGCGCCGTGCGAAGTGCTCGTCACGATCCTGTCGCGCGACGGCGACGGCACGGCCGATGCGCGCCTGATCGACGCGGTCGCCGCCGCGCTGAAGGCCGACAATGTCCGGCCGCTGACCGACTGCGTCACCGTGCAGAGCGCACAGATCGTGCCGTACAAGGTCAGCGCGACGCTCTACACCTTCCCGGGGCCGGACTCCGGCGTCGTGCTCGCGGAGGCCCGCGCGCGTCTCGCGCGCTACGTCTCCGACGCCCATCGCCTCGGCCGCGAGATCACGCTGTCGGGCATCTACGCCGCGCTGCACGTGGAAGGCGTCGAGCGCGTCCAGCTCGACGAGCCGGCCGCGAACGTGGCGATCAACCGGACGCAGGCGGCGTACTGCGTCGACGCCGCGATCCGGCACGGCGGCATCTATGGATGACCTGCTCGCGCCGAACGCATCGCGCCACGAGCGGCGCATCGCGGCCGTGAACGGCCGGATCAGCGACCTGCCCTCGCCGATCCGCGACCTGATGAACGCCGACCGCATCCCGGCCGCGCTGCTGCCGTGGCTCGCGTGGCAGCTCGGCGTCGACGCCTGGAAAGACTACTGGCCCGAGCAGATCAAGCGCGCGCGCGTGAAGGCCGCGATCCCGATCGCGCGCCGCAACGGCACGGCCGCGGCCGTGCGCGAGGTGGTCGCGACCTTCGGCGGCAACATCGTGCTGCGCGAATGGTTCGAGACCAACCCGCCCGGCAAGCCCGGCACGTTCTCGATCGTGATGACCGTCAGCAGCCGCGACGGTCAGCCGCCCACCGCGGACTACGTCGCCGACATCCTGGCCGAAATCGACCGGACCAAGCCCGTGCGCGCGCACTACTCGTTCACGCAGGGGTTCGCGATCAACACCACGCAACGTTTCGGCGCGGTGGCACGCATGGCCGCCTATCGCCGCATCCGCATGACAGAGGCTTAATACATGGCTGCAATCTTCACCGTCACCGATGCCGGCCGCGCCGCGCTCGTCGCGAGCGGCAACACCGGCACCACCGCGCACCAGGTCGTCGAGATCGGGCTGAGCACCGTCAAGTTCACGCCGTCGAAGGACCTGCTGGCGCTGCCCGGGGAAAAGAAGCGCATCAGGACGATCGGCGGCCGGAACATCAGCCCGGACACGCTGCACCTGACCATCAACGACGCCACCGCCGACCAGTACGTGCTGTTCGGCATGGGGTTGTACCTGGAGAACGGCGTGCTGTTCGCCGTCTATTCCCAGGACGCGCCGATCATGGAGAAGTCGCCGTCGGCGGACCTGCTGCTGTCGGCCGACATCCAGTTCGTGTCGATCGACGCGGGCGCGATCACGATCGGCGACGCGTCGTTCGTCAATCCGCCCGCGACGACCGAGATCACGGGCGTGATCGAGCTGGCCACGCAGGACGAGGTCAACGCGGGCCAGGACGCGACGCGCGCGCTGACGCCGAAGACGGCGGCCTCGCGCTACGCGGCGAAGACGGGCGCGACCTTCGTGGGGCCGGTCGCGATCGACTTCGATGCGGGCCCGGAAACCGCCCACCTTCACCTGCGCCCGCCGTCGGGCGCGCTGGGACGCGAAAGCCGCCTGCGCTTCTACGGCACGTTCGGCGGCGGGACGGCCGACACCGGGACGCGCCTCGTCGCCACCGTGCGCTCGGGCTTCGACAACGGCTTTTGGGGCCGCGAATACCTCGACTTCTGGCTCAACAGCGCCGGGAACGACATCAACCACGACAACAAGCAAAGCCGCGTGATGCGTCTCACCGGACAGGGCACCGTGGTGATCGGCAAGCTGCCCCACGGCGACGCCAGCGCGCTTCAGGTCGACGGCGGCGGAAGTTTCCGGCGGGTGATCAACGTGGCGGGCAACGCGATCGCCGCGTTCAACACGAACAATTACGACGGCCTGACCATCGAGGCCTTCAACGTGGACAACACGGTGAAGAAGCCGATCTCGCTCGCCCCCTACGGCGGCCGCGTGATGCTCGGCACGGTCAACGACGACGGCGCGAACCTGCTCCAGGTGGCCGGCGACATCGGCACCTCGGGTGCGCTGCAGGCGGGGCGCGGCACGACCAAGGCCGTGGTGAACAGCGACCAGGCCACCGCGTACTACTACGCATCGGGCGATGGCCAGGCCTTCCTCGGCGGCAACGGCAAGGGCTGGACCTCGCTGATCACGGCCGGCGCGGAGCGCATGCGGGTCACGAATGCCGGGCGCGTGCTGATCGGCTCGCTGAACGACGACGGCAAGAACCTGCTGCAGGTCAACGGCAATGCCGCATTCGCCAACGGCGTGATCAGCCGGGGGCTCGACCATGCCAACGGGGGTCAATTCCGCGCCGCCGGCAACAACTTCGGTGCGTTCCTGCGCATCGACGACAGCAACGCCTATCTGCTGTCCACGAACAAGGGCGATCCCTACGGCGCCTTCAACGGCTACCGGCCGTTCTCGTGGTCGCTCGAAGACGGCGCGGTCAAGATCGCCTTCGACGGCTCCCCGACCTTCATCAACGGCACGACCACGATCGAAAAGGATCTGCAGGTCAAGAACGGCGTGATCAGCCGCGGGAGCGACCGTGGCAACGGCGGGCAGTTCCGCGCCGCCGGCGCCAGCTACGGCGCGTTCCTGCGCAACGACGATTCGAACGTCTACCTGCTGTCCACCAGCAAGGGCGATCCATTCGGGGGCTACAACGACCTGCGGCCCTTCGCGTGGTCGCTCGACACGGGCACGGTCAAGATCGCCAGCCATGGCGCCGACACCTACATCGGCGGCAATGCCATCGTCGGCAGCGATCTGCATGTCAACCGGGGCAACAATGAAGGTCACATCTTCCTCGGCACGAACACCGGCTACCTCTACGGCAACGCGGACAGCTTCGGCTGGTGGTGGCCGGACAAAGGCGCCTCGCTCCAGTACTTCGCCACCGACCACACGCTGCGCGTCGACGGCCAGCTGGTCTGGCACCTGGGCAATCTCACGCCGCTCGATCGCAACCTCGGCGGCCAGATGCTCGGCGACCTCAATTTCGCGCCCGGCAAGCGCATCTTCCTGTCGGAAGGCAGCGCGAGCGCGCCGTCGCTGACCTTCATCAACGACGGCGCGCCCGACACCGGCCTGTATCACATGGCCGACGGCCACTTCGGCGTGACCTGCAACGGCATCGGCACCGTTCACTTCGCCCCGGAAGGCACGTACTTCGACCAGCCGGCGTTCAGCCTTCACCCGCCCGCCGGCGAAAAGTCGAACCGGGTGCCCACCACCGCGTGGGTGTCGTCGGAGATCGCCGCCGCCTCGATCGGCCAGATCGTGTTCGAGCCGCGCACCAACGCGCGCGCGGGCTTCGTCAAAGCGAACGGCGCGCCGCTCAATCGCGCCGACTATCCCGCGCTGTGGGCCTACGCACAGGCCAGCGGCGCGCTCGTCGCCGAAAAGGACTGGGCCAACGGCAACTGGGGCTGCTTCTCCGACGGTAACGGCTCCACCACGTTCCGCATCCCCGAGCTGCGCGGCGAATTCATCCGCTGCTGGGCCGACGGCCGCGACGACATCGACGCGCAGCGGCGCATCGGCACCTATCAGGACTCACAGAACATCTGGCACGCGCACGGCGCCTCGTCGAGCACGGCGGACGATCACGTGCACAACGCCTGGGCCGACGGACAGGGCGTGCACAACCACCACGGCGTAACGGGCGCCAACGGCAACCACCAGCACATCGCGCCGTATTCGGAAGTCAACGTCGCCCCGTGGGGCGTCGCCGCGTGGTCCCAGCTGGGCTCCCACGGCGGCATCGACTACGACAACCCATGGGCCTACACGTCGCCCGCGGGCGATCACAACCACGAGTTCTGGACCGACGTCGGCGGCGCCCACAACCACGCCATCGGGATCGGCGGCGGCGGTCGCCACAGCCACGGCATCACGGTCAACGCGGACGGCGGCAAAGAAGCGCGCCCGCGCAACATCGCGATGCTCGCGATGATCCGCGCTTACTAACCATTCCACGAGTTCACCATGCTGATTCATCACTACGACTCGCTCACCGGCCAGTACCTGAGCAGCAGCCAGCCCGACATCGATCCGCGCAACGACACGCGCTGGCTGATCCCCGCCTTCAGCACGACCGACGCGCCGCCCGCGCGCACCCCGTTCACCTGGCCGTTCTACCGCGACGGCGCCTGGTCGCTGCTGCCCGACTATCGCGGCCGCATGCTGTATCGCCAGAGCGACGGCCTGCCGACCGAACTGGTGGTCGCGGGCAAGACGCCGGACGAACAGGGTCTCACCGATCAGCCGCGCCCGAGCGAGCGCTACAGCTGGCACGACGGCGGCTGGAGTGTCGCGCCCGAGCAGATCGCCCGCGAAAAGCACGATGCCGCGATGGCCGAGTTCGAGCTGCGCATGACGCGCGCGCGCAAGCAGAACGCCGGCAAGGCCGACGCGCTCGCCGCCGGCCTGCTCGACGACGAGGGCGTCTACTACTTCAAGGCGTGGTCCACCTACCAGATGGCGCTGGTGCGCGAGGTCGAGAAGGAAGGCTTCCCGGAAGGCGTGACCTGGCCCGCCGAACCGGCGCCCTACGTGCCGCCGCCGCCGAAGCCGACCCCGCCGACGCCCGAGCCGAAGCCGGATCCCGCGCCCCAGCCCGACCCGGCCGCACCGCCGAAGGACGATACGCCCGCGACGCCGGCCCAGCCCGCCGGGCCCACGGCGCCTCCGAAGAACGCGTCACCGGATCCGGCGGCGTCTTCCCCGGCCCCGTCCCGCGACGCCGCCCCCGCGGCGCCCGCCGGAACGGATCCGCAACCCGCCGCCCCCGCGGCTTAACCCCAGACCGCCCTGATTCGGGCTCCTGAATTTTCTCACCTTGGAGTAACGACATGCCCCAGGATTACCACCACGGCGTCCGCGTCATCGAAGCCAACGACGGCACCCGTCCGATCCGCACCGTCTCGACGGCCGTGATCGGCGGCGTCTTCACGGCCGAGGACGCCGACGAAAAAGCCTTCCCGCTCAACACGCCGGTGCTGCTGACGAACGTGCTGCAGGCGATCGGCAAGGCCGGCACGAAGGGCACACTGGCGCGCTCGCTCGACGCGATCAGCAAGCAGGCCAAGCCGCTGTGCATCGTGGTCCGCGTGCCGCAAGGCAAGACCCCGGAGGAAACCACCTCGAACGTGGTCGGCACGGTCACGCCGGACGGCCAGTACACGGGCCTCAAGGCGCTGCTGACGGCCGAGGCGAAGCTTGGCGTGAAGCCGCGCATCCTCGGCGCGCCGGGCCTCGATTCGCAGCCGGTCGCGGCCGCGCTCGCCGAACTCGCGCAAAAGCTGCGCGGCTTCGCCTACGTGTCGGCCGCCGGCGCGAAGACCAAGGAGGACGTCACCGCCTACCGCAAGCAGTTCAGCCAGCGCGAGCTGATGGTGGTGTGGCCGGAATTCCTCGGCTGGGACACCGCGACCAACAGCAGCACGGTCATCGACGCGACCGCGATCGCGCTCGGCCTGCGCGCGAAGATCGACGAGGACACCGGCTGGCACAAGTCGCTGTCGAACGTCGGCATCAACGGCGTGACGGGCGTGAGCCGCGACGTGTTCTGGGATCTGCAGGACCCGGCGACCGACGCGGGCTACCTGAACGAGCACGACGTGACGACGCTGATCCGCGCGAACGGCTTCCGCTTCTGGGGCTCGCGCACCTGCTCCGACGATCCGCTGTTCGCCTTCGAGAACTACACGCGCACCGCGCAGGTGCTGGCCGACACGATGGCCGAGGCGCACATGGCCTACGTCGACAAGCCGATGCATCCGTCGCTCGTGCGCGACATCATCGAAAGCATCAACGCGAAGTTCCGCGAACTGATCGCGAACGGCTACCTGATCGGCGGCTCGGCCTGGTACGACGAGAGCGTCAACACGCCGGAAGCGCTGAAGGCCGGCAAGCTCGCGATCGACTACGACTACACGCCGGTGCCGCCGATCGAGAACCTGACGCTGCGCCAGCGCATCACCGATCGCTACCTCGCCGATTTCGCCTCGCGCGTCGCCGCCTGATCCGCCGTCCTCACTTTCACTGGAGCACTCACATGGGTATGCCTCGCAAACTCAAGAATTACATGCTGTTCAACGACGGCAACGCGTACGTCGGCCAGGTCGCGGAAATCACGCTGCCGAAGCTGTCGCGCAAGATGGAGGACTACATCGCGGGCGGCATGACCGGCCCGATCAAGGTCGACTGGGGCCAGGAAGCGATCCAGCTCGAATGGACCTGCGGCGGCCTGATGCGCGGCGTGCTGTCGCAATGGGGCGTGACGACCCACGATGGCGTGCAGCTGCGCTTCGCCGGCGCCTACCAGGGCGAGGATTCAGCGCGCCCGGACGCGGTCGAGATCGTGATCCGCGGCCGCCATTCGGAGATCGACCTCGGCACGGCCAAGTCGAAGGAAGACACCGCGTTCAAGGTCACCACGCAGGCAAGCTACTACAAGCTCACGATCAACGGCCAGGTGATTCACGAGTTCGACTTCATCAACATGGTCGAGACCGTCAACGGCGTCGACCTGCTCGGGTCGCTGCGCAAAGCGATCGGCCTCTGATCCCCTTCGGCGAGAACGACTCCATCATGACGAACCACGCTCAACACGAAGCCGTCCGCGCCGAAGCGGCGGCTTCCGCGATCCCGCTCGACACGCCGATCGTGCGTGACGGCGAAACCATCGCCGCCGTCACGCTGCGCAAGCCGACTGCGGGCGAGCTGCGCGGCACTTCGCTGCACGACCTGGCGCGCTTCGACGTCAGCGCGCTGCAAAAGGTGCTGCCGCGCATCACCTCGCCGTCGCTGACGGAATTCGAGGTCGGCCAGCTCGACCCGGCCGACCTGCTCGCGCTGGCGGGGGCCTTCAGCGATTTTTTGCTGTCGAGATCGCAGAAAGCGGCCATGGCATCCCCGTCTGCGTAGAAGACCCGATGGCCGACATCGCGCTGGTGTTCCACTGGCCCCCCGGCGCGATGTACGACTTCACGCTCGCCGAGCTGATGGCCTGGCGTGAGCGCGCCCGCGAACGTTACCAATCCGAATCATGAGCAACGACCAGAAATCGAGTGAGCTGAGGGCGCGCCTCGGGCGCGCCTCCCAATCCCTGCAGGCGATGCTCGCGGGCCGGGACGTCGAGACGCAGAAGCTGAAGGCGTCCAAGGCCGAACTCGCCTCGGTCAAGCGCGCGCAGCAGGACATCGAGTCCTTCCGCAAGCTGACGGCGCGGCTCAAGACCGCGACCGACCGGCAGATCGAGGCCCGCATGCGCGTCGATCAGGTCAATCAGGAGATCGTCGCGGCAAGCGGCACCCCGCTTTGGAAGATCGTGGCCGAGCGCCCCGCGGCGCTCGCGAGCGCGAGCGCCGCCCAGGCCCGGCAGAGCGAGACGCGTCGCCAACTCGATGCGGTCGCCGCCCGGCTCGGCCGGCAGGGCATCGCTCCCAACCGCGGCCTCGCCGCGCAGTCGCGGCGCCTCGACACGCGCGCGGGCACCTTGCAGCAGGACACCGGCACGCGGCAAAAAGCCTCGGACGAGAAGCGCGACAAGCGCACGGCCGATCTGAAAGACCGCGCGGAAAACATGAAGGGTGCCGGCGAGGCGCTGTCGTCGGTCGGCCGCACGATCGTCGGCAAGCCGCTCGAAGCCGCGATGAACGCGGAGGCCTCGCAGAACCAGTTGAAAGCGAGCCTGATGCGACCGGACGGCACGGTGCCGCCCGTCTTCGAAAAAATGAACCTGCTCGCGGAGCAGTTCGGCGCGAAGCTGCCCGGCTCCGCGAACGCGTTCCGCGAGATGATGAGCACGCTCGTCGAGGAAGGCACCCAGCCCGCCGAGGTGCTCGACGGCGTAGGCGCGGCCGTCTCGAAGCTGTCGCTCGCGATCGGCAAGACGCCGGCCGAGGCGGCCAAGCTCGCGACGTCGCTGCGCCAGGCGACCAACAGCAGCGCGAAGGATCTCGTCGCCCTCAGCGACGTGGCCCAGCGCGCGCTGCACTCGGGCCTCGACGACAAGGACCTGACCGCCGGCTTCGACAAGCTCGCGCCCGCCATGCGCAAGCTCGGCCTCGAGGGCTCGCGCGGCGCGCAGGCGCTGACGCCGCTGCTGATGATCGCGAAGCAGTCCGGCGACCTCGACGGCAAGGCGGCCGGCGCCGGCTACGCGAAGATGCTGTCGACCGTGACCCGGACCGACAAGGTCGGCCGGGCCAACCGCCTGCTCGATCCCGCGATGAAGCTCGACTTCACCGACGGCAAGGGGGGCTTCGGCGGCGTCGAGAAGATGGCCGCGCAGCTCGGCAAGCTCAAGGCGCTGTCGGACGAGAAGCGCGAAGCCGTGCTCGCGCAGCTGTTCGGCCGCGACGACACCACCCGCAAGGCCGCGTCGGCGCTGATCGACGCCGGGCCGACCGGGTACCGCGAGAACGCCGACAAGCTCGCGGCAGGCCCCGGCATGCAGCAGCGCGCAGACCTGCAGACCAACACGCTCGGCAACGCGCGCGAAGCGCTGATGGACCGCGGCACCGAGGCGCTGAGCATCGCAGGCGCGGCGATCGCGCCCGACGCGCAGGCCACGCTGCAATTCCTGTCGGACATCGTCGGCAAGATCACCGAGTGGATGCGCGCGAACCCCGAGCTGACCGCGAGCCTGATGCGCGTCGCCGCCGTGCTGGGCGGCGTGATGGCCGCGGGCGGTGGCCTCCTGATGATGGTCGGCAGCATCCTCGGTCCGATCGCGATGCTGCGCGGCGCGCTCGGCGGGCTCAGCCTGTTCGGCCCGCTGATCGGCCTGTTCCGCGGCGTCGCGGTCGCGATCGGGCTCGTCGGGCGGGTGGCCCTCGCCAATCCGCTGATGCTGCTGGTGACGGTTGCGGCGTTGATCATCACGCACTGGGACGTCGTGCAGCGCGTGTTCGCCGGCGCCGTGGAGTGGATCAAGAAAGCGGCGCACTACGTCGGCAAGCTGTTCGGCATCGGCGGCGACGACGCCGACGACAAGACCAAGCCGCTGCCCGGAGACGTCGGCGCCGCGCTCAAGAATCCGTCCACGCTCGCGCGGCTCGCGAATCAACCCGCCGCGCCGGGATTGTTCGACGCCTCCGGACAACTGGCGCCCGTGACCGCGCCCGCCGCGGGCGCGCCGCTCGATCCGGCGCGCTTCGGCGGTCGAAGCGCAAGCGCCGGTCCGCTCGCCGCGCCGCGGCTGCCCGACGCCTCCGCGCATCTGGCGCCCGTGACCGCGCCCGCGGCGGGCGCGCCGTTCGATCCGGCCAGCTTCGGCGGACGACGCGCAAGCGCCGGCCCGCTCGCCGCGCCGACACTGCCGACGTTGCCGGCCGCGACGCCGCTGCCGCCTGCGGCGCAGCCGGCAGGCGCGGGGCCGCGCGCGAGCGCGTGGGCCCCGGCCGCCGCGCCGCTGCCCGCGCCCCTCGCACCGGTCGCGCCGCTGCGTCTCGGCCAGTCCGACGCCTTCGCCCCGGCCGCCGCGCCGCTCGCGTTCGACACGCGCGCACCGCTCGGCGTACCGACCCCGGGCAAGACCGTCAACGTCGCGGGCGACACCTACAACATCACGCTGACCGCCAACTCCGGGCCGGCCGGCGACGAACTGTTGCGGATGGTGCGCGCCGAGCTCGCGCGCGGCGAGGAACTGAAGCGCACGCGCGTCGTGTCGAGCTTCTCCGACGCGCTCGCCTGACCCCACGTCTCACTCGCAAGGATCGCCAGCATGCTCGCCTCTCTCGGTCAATTCGCGTTCGGTCTGCCGACGCTCGCCTACCAGGACCTGCGCCGCTCGATGGACTGGAAGCACGTCACCGCGCCGCGCGTGGGCGTGCGCGACGCCAGCCAGTTCACCGGCCCCGGCAAGGACACCGTCACGCTCAACGGCGTGCTCGCGCCGCAACTGGCGGGCACGCTCGACTCGCTCGACGAACTGCGCGCGATGGCCGCGCGCGGCGACGCCTACGTGCTCGTGGACGGCGCGGGTCACGTCTACGGCGCCTACCTGATCGAAAGCCTCGACGAGACGCAGGCCTACCTGCAGCGCGACGGCGTGCCGCGCAAGATCACCTTCTCGATCGTCCTGCGCCGCGTCGACGAGCGCCCCGCGATCGCCGCGGACGAACCGTCCGACGCGGACGCGGACGAGAGCGATCCGGACACGGTGCAACCGCAAGGCCGACGCGCATGAAGCAGCCGCAAGCCGACTACCGCATCACGCTCGACGGCCGCGACCTGACGCGCGCGCTCGATCCGCGCCTCGTGAGCCTGTCGCTGGTGGAGAGCCGCGGCGGCGAGGCCGACACGCTCGAGCTGGTGCTCGACGACAGCGACGGCCGGCTCGACCTGCCCGCCTGCGGCGCGGAGCTGACGCTCCAGCTCGGCTGGATCGAGCCCGGCCTCGTGGACAAGGGCCGCTTCACCATTGACGAGGTGAGCTTCCGGGGCGCGCCGGACACGATCACCGTGCGCGCGCGCGCCGGTTCGATGACCGATGCGATGAGCGAACGGCGCGAGAAGAGCTGGCACCGCACCACGCTCGGCGCGATCGTGCAGGCGATCGCTGCGCGCTATCACCTGAAGCCCGTGATCCCGGCGGATCTCGCGAAAATCGCGATCGCGCACATCGACCAGACGCACGAGAGCGACATGTCGTTCATCACGCGCATCGCGAAGCGCTACGACGCGGTCGCCTCGGTCAAGAGCGGCAATCTGCTGTTCATGCCGATCGGCAAAGGCCGCACCGCGAGCGGCAAGCCGCTGCCCGCGCTCGCGATCACGCGCGCGAGCGGCGACCGGCACCAGTACAGCCTCGCGAAGCGCGACGAGTTCGGCGGGGTGCGCGCGTACTACCACTCGACCGGCAGCGCGAAGCGCAAGTCGGTGGAGGTGGGCGGCGGCAAGGACGCGAAGAACACCAAGGTGCTGCCGGAAACCTACCCGGACGAAGCCGCGGCGCGCGCGGCGGCGCAGGCGGAATACCAGCGCACGATCCGCAGCCAGGCGACCCTGGATTACGCGCTCGCGCTCGGCCGGCCGGATCTCTATCCGGAGATGCCGGTGAACCTGAGCGGCTTCAAGCCGGAGATCGACGGGACCGTCTGGCTCGCGAAGAAGGTGACGCACAAGATCGACGCGGGCGGCTTCACGACGACGCTCGAACTGGAGGTCAAGGGTGATCCGCCGAAACAGAAAAACGGCTCGGGCGGCAAGCCGAAAGGCAAGTGATCACGGAGAACGTTTGCCGGGTGCGCTACCACGCGCGCTCGGCCGGGCCGCCCGGTACGGCGACGGTCCGTCGCGCCGGATCGCGTCAGCGCCGGTGGCCCGGCACCTGCTCCCAAGCGGCGTGTTCGCCCGCCGCGACGCACTGCTGACGCGTGCCCGCCTGCATCACGATGCTGCCGACCGTATAGCGGGCGCCGCCGTACTCGCATTGCAGCACGCGCGGCACCGTCGGCATCGCGACGGGCTCCGGCGCCACCAGGCGGCCGCCCATCGCGTACGCGCCGGCCACCAGACCGGACAGCGCGAGTGCGCCCGCCAGCACGGCGCGCCACGGCAGCTTCTTCGCGCCGGGATTGAGCACCGACGACTGAATGAACATCGGCTGCCGCAGTTCGGCGACCATCGCGGCCGGCGCCGGCGCAGGTGCCTGGCGATAGCGCGGCGCGTCGAGCCCGTGGCTCGCCGGCCGCTGCGGCTGACGGGCGGCGGAGGCCTGCCCCGCCATGCCGTTGCGCAGCCAACCGTCGAGATACGACATCACGCGCGCGTACTTCTCGCGCGGCAAGGTCTCCACGCTCTCGAAATTGAATACGCTCATCAGGCGGCGGTACACCATCAGCTTGTCGGTGCCCGTCTTCGACTCGATCTCGAACGCCTTGCGCGCGATCGCGTTGCGCTGGCGATCGCTGACGGGCGTAGGGTCGACCCCGTGGTGGATATGCAGGTCGACATGCGCCTGCACCGTGTTGGACTTGATGTTGCCCCCGGCAACCTGTCCCACTTCGCGTTCAAACTCGTACTTTGTTTTCATTTTCCGTACCGTTTGTCACAAATCAGCTCGATACCGCCCTGGCCTGGGGCGGGGGAAGGGCTACTTCCGTTTCTTCGCGCGTCCACCTCCGAGATTGAGTTCGACATTGCCGTGGAACGTCGCGTCGCCCTGGATCTGCTGGCCGACGTCACCCTTGAACGTCATCGCCGCGACCGGTTGCGGTGCGCGCAAGCCGCCGATCAGTGCACGCACCCCCGCGCGGCCCTGCTCGTCCAGCCCGCGATAGCCCGCCAGCAGCGCGGCTTCGTCCGCGTCCAGCGCGGCCGACGCGCGCACGCCCGTCAGCACGAACAGCAGGTCGACGCCGGCCGCCCCGATGCCGACCAGGTAGTGGGCGTCCGGCGCCCGCTCACCCTTCTCGTACAGCACCTGGGTCTTTTCCGTGACGCCGCCGCGTTCGCCGAACGCGCGCAACGACAGCGCGATGCGCTTGCGCTCCGCGCGCAGGCGCTCACCGATACTTTCCATTTGGTTTGTTTGGACGTTGAAAGCACACCGAATGGTGTGTATTATGAACTTGTGCAAGGTTAACGACAGGAAGTATATCCGTCATGTCCACCAAACGAATCCCCATGTCCCGCTCCCCGCGCGGCGTGCTGTCGAGCAAGCCGGTGTACATGCGGCTGATGCCGCATGAGCAGCATACGCTCGCGCAACTGTCCGAGCGGCAACGCCGTTCGATGTCGAGCGTCGCGCGGCTCGTCTACCTCGAAGGCCTCGACCGCTACCTCGAGAAAAGCATCGCGCCGGGCGCCGATGCGTCGGGCGCCGATGCGTCGGACGCCGCCACGCCCCAGGACTGACGCCGATGCGCGCCCCGTCCGTTCCCGCCCGCCTCGCGCGCCCGTTCCCGCTCCGGAGCCCGATTCCATGCGCATCCTGAACCGCTGCCCACATTGCCGCGCACGCGCCACCGCGCGCAGCAGCCGCGACATGTCCCTCACGTTCCGCGAAGTGACCTTCGCCTGCTCGAATCCCGAGTGCGGCCACACCTATGTGGTGAACATGGAGTTCGCCCGCACGCTGTCGCCGTCGGCGACGCCCGACCTGTCGCTGAACCTGCCGCTGTCGCCGCACGTGCGCGAGCGGCTCGAACAGCAGCTGGACCTGCCCGGCTAGACCCCAGCGCGTTCCCCGTTTCCTCGCATCGTGCCCGCGCGGTGCGAGGGACCCGTTTTGCCCGGCGTCGCGTGGGCAGGCCCCACCGTGCGCCGCCGCCAGGAGACCTCGATGAAAAACACACTGTTCAACCTCGGCCTGCTCGCACTGCTCGCCTTCACGCTCATGGGCCTCACCGACGCCGTCGCGCGCCTCTTGCGGCGCGCCGGCCACCCGCCCGCGCGGCTCGCCGCGTTCAGCGCCGCGTGCGCGACGCTGATCCTGCTGCTGGCCCTGCTCGCCTGGGCGCTGCCGCCGCGAGGCGCGCATGGCGCGTGACCGCCGGCCCGCACGACTCACCATCGCCGTTTCCCCGATCCCTGTAGAACCGCGTCCGCAATCATGGCTTCGATCGACGAACTGAAACAACGCATCGACCTGCACGACCTCGCCGGCCGCCTCGGCCTCAAGCGCGGCCGCGGCGGCGAACGCGCGCTGTACCACTCGCCCGCGCACGAAGACCGGCACCCGTCGCTGTCGATCTTCCAGCACCACCCCAAGCACGGCAGCGGCTGGCGCGACCACAGTGCGGACGTCGGCGGCTCGTGCATCGACCTCGTGATGTACGCGCGCGGCGGCACCGTCGCCGACGCACTGCGCTATCTGCACGACGCCTACGGAATCCCGTCCGGCCCGCCGGCGGCCGGCGTCGCGCGGCGCGACAAGACCACGGTCGACTACATCGCCGAGCGCTGCATCGCGGCCCGCGAGCAGGCCCGCGACTACCTCGCCGGGCGCGGCATCGCGCCCGAAGCGCTCGACGCGGCGCTGCAAGCGCGCACCGTCGGCTTCAACGACTGGGCCAGCATGAAGACGCCGCCGGGCAACGTCGGCCACGGCGGGCCCGCCGCCGCGTTCATCGTGCGCGCGCCGGCCGGGCACGAGATCGTCGCGGTCGACGTGCGCTATCTCGACCCCGCGCTCAACGGCGACGTGAAGACCCAGACCCACGGCGACAAGGCCGGCTACGGCTGGACCGCCGATCCGCGCCGGCTTGCGCGGGCGCAGCGCGTGGTGCTCGTCGAAAGCGCGATCAACGCGCTGTCGGTCGACAGCTGCGCGCTGCCGGACGTGGCCGCCTACGCGCTGCGCGGCCTCGCGAACGTCGCGCGGATCGACTTCTCGTTCCTGCGCGGCAAGCAGGCCGTGATCTGCCTCGACAACGACGAGCCGTTTCCCGACGGCCATCCGCGCGCCGGCCAGCGCCCCGGGCCCGAGGCCGCCTGGGCCCTGTACGAACGGCTCACGGGCCTGAACGTGAGCGCGGTGCTGGTCGACCAGCGCGAGTGGCGCGCCGATCTCGCCGACGGCGAGCCCGACGCCGCACCGCTCAACGACGTCAACGACTACCTGCGGCAGCGCGGCGTCGCCGCGCTGCGCCGCGCGCTCGAACACTACGAGCCGTGGCTGATCGTGGGCCTGCCCGGCGACGACAGCCGGCGCGGGCGGCCGCGCATCTTCCTGCCGCCGCACGACTTCGCGCAGTACTGGCGCTTCCGCACGCGGCCCGACTTCACGAGCCATATCGCGAAGCTCGAACGCAACGACGAGACCGGCATCGAGACGCCCGTGCTGGTCGACCTGTGCGGCTTCCGGATCGCGTCGATCAGCCGCGTCGCGGTCGCGAGCGCCACCTCGACGATGACGGGCGACGCCGACCAGGCACCGACCGTCTATTTCGCGGTGTCGGTCCAGGCGCCGCGCCACGGCGCGACGCTGATCCGCCGCGTGATGCTCGACGACCAGTTGCACAACACCGACCAGTGGTCGAAGTTCGGACCGATCTGGGCGCGCGCGCCGTTCCTGCGCATGGTGAACATCCTGGAGCGCGGCGCGGATCTCGGCGCGCGCCACGCGGTGAACTTCGTCGGCCTCGCCTGGCGCGACGGCCGGCTGATCGTGAACGAAGGACCCGACTGCTACTTCACCGAGGCGGACAAGCAGTGTCCATATCACAACCTGAGCTTCCCGTCGGGGCCGCGCGGCGACGCGCGCCGCGTGATCGGTGCGTACCAGCAGACGTTCCGGCAGAACGCGGCGACGCTGCCGCTCGTGTGGGGGCTCGGCGGCCACCTGAAGGCGCTGCTCGGCTTCTGGCCGCACCTGACCGTGCAGGCCGACAAGGGCGCGGGCAAGTCGACGCTGATCAAGCGCCTCGAACGCACGCTCGCGTTCACGATGTTCTCGGGGCAATCGCTGCAGACCGAATTCCGGCTGCTCACGAGCGTCAGCCACACGAGCCATCCGGTCGGCTGGGAGGAACTGTCGGCGCGCCGCCAGGACGTGATCGACAAGGCGGTCGGGCTGCTGCAGGAGAACTATCAGTACACGATCACGCGACGCGGCGCGGACATGACGGAATACCTGCTGTGCGCGCCGGTGATGCTCGCCGGCGAGGACGTGCCGGTGCGCAGCCTGCTCGGCAAGCTGGTGCGCACCACGCTGACGGGCAAGCGCGGCCCGCTCCTGCCCGACGAGCTGCCGCGCTTCCCGGTGCGCGAATGGCTCGCGTTCCTCGCGAGCCTCGCGCCGCGCGACGTCCTCGAACAGTACCGCGCGCTGCGCGAGCGCTGCCTCGCGGGCAGCCGCGCGAGCGGCGCGGACGACGGCGCGCTGCGGATGGCCGGCAACTACGCCGCGGTCGCGCTCGCGTGGCGCTACCTGTGCGAGTTCGCCGGCATGGACCCGGACGAGGGCGACTTCGAACGCGACCTGCTCGCCGAGATGAACAGCCACATCGCCGAGACGAGCGCCGACCGCGAGCCGTGGGTATGGATCATGGAGACCGTGCTGTCGGAGATCGACAGCGGCAACTTCAAGCACCCGCATACGTTCGACACGATCGACGGCGAGCTTTGCCTGCTGCTGCGCACCGGCCACGTGATGGACCACATCGCGCACACGAGCGCGCTGCGCGACAAGTGGAACAGCCTGCCGGTGAAGTCGGACCGGGTCTTCAAGAAGCAGCTGCACCACGCGGGCGTGGTGGTCGGCGAGAAGGAGGTCGAGCGCCGCATCTGCCTGCGCCGCGTGCCGTACCTGACGCCGGTGTCGCTCGCGCGGCTCGCGGGCTTCGGCCTGCACGTCGCCGTGCGGGAGGATCTGCGATGAGCCGCCTGCGGACCACGCCCGCGCGGGAGACGGCACACAGCGCGCCGGAATCACGGCATTCGGCCGGCGCGTATCGCAAGTGCTTGATTCGCGAGGAAAACCGCGCCATGAAAAGCGGTCATATCGCCATCAGTGGGATGTGCAACGCCAGCAATGGCGCGGCCTGGGGCCACCGTTCCTTCTTTCTTTCTCTTCTCTTCAAGTTATTGAAAGAGAAAGAAAAAAGACAGCGCGCCGCAACCGGCCGCGCGCCGGACGCGACGCCACGGGTTGCGGCCGTTTCGCCAGGAGTCGGCGAGCGCGGCCGCGCGGCGCGCCACGAGTCCGGGCCGCGCCATGTGTCGGACGCGTGGCGACATACCGCCCGCCATCCCTTAACCATCAATGCGTTGCGCACGCGCGACGGGCAGGCCACGAGTCCACGCGTGGCGCTGCGTGTGGGCGTGCCGTCCGGTCGACGAGGAGGCCGCCGATGAACCCAGTTATCCAGACGCTCGATCTGATCGCCGCGGCCGCGCTGCTCGGCGCCCATCCTGAAACCGTGCGCCTCAAGGCGAAGGCGGGCGCGCTGCCCGGCCGCAAGGTCGGCAAGCGCTGGATCTTCTCGCTGCTCGCGCTGCAGCGCTATCTCGCCGGCGAATGGACGCCGGACCGCCCGCCCCCCGCTCACCCTGGCCTGGATGAAACCGCATGTCGCTCTATCAACGAACCGGCAGTCCGAACTGGTATTACAAGCTGTACCCGCCTGGCGGCGGAAAGCCGCTACAAGGCAGCACTGGCACCCGCGACAAAGTCCGCGCGCAGGAGTTCCACGACCGCCTGAAGGCCGAGCTGTGGGATGTGGCGAAGCTCGGAAGGCGGCCGCGGCATCTGTGGAACGACGCGGTCGTGCGTTACGTGAGCGAGCGCGAGGGCATCGCGAGCCTGGAGACGACCAAGGCGCACCTGCGCTGGCTCGATCGTCACCTGGCGGGCGTGCCGCTCGCGGCCATCGACCGCGCGACGATCGACGCGATCGCCCGGGCGAAGCGCGACGAACCGCGCGTCGTGCTCACGCGCGCGGGCCCGAAACCGACGGGCGGGCGGGTCAGCGCGGCGACGGTGCGGCGCGTGACGGGCGTGCTGAAGGCGGTGTTGAACGCGGCGGTGGCATGGGAATGGCTCGATCGCGCGCCCGTCACGCCGCGCGGCCGCACGACCGGCCGGCGCATCCGCTGGCTCACGCCGGCGCAGGCCGACACGCTGCTGACCGCGCTGCCGACGCATCTCGCTCAGATGGCGCGCTTCAGCCTGGAAACCGGCTTGCGGCGCGCCAACGTGACGGGCCTGCAGTGGTCGCAGGTTGATCTTGCGCGGCGCATCGCGTGGATCCATCCGGACCAGGCGAAGGCGCGCAAGGCGATCGCGGTGCCCTTGTCCGAGACGGCGCTCGCGGTGCTGCGCCGGCAGTTGGCGGCGCAGCGGCAGCCGGCGTATCGGGACAGCGTGTTCGTGTATCGCGGCCGGCCGGTGCGGCAGACCTCGACCGCGGCGTGGAAGAAGGCGCTGGCGCGCGCGGGCATCGAGGACTTCCGCTGGCACGACCTGCGCCATACCTGGGCGAGCTGGCACGTTCAGCGCGGCACGCCGTTGCAGGTGCTCAAGGAGCTGGGCGGCTGGGAAACGATGGAGATGGTGCAGCGCTATGCGCACCTGTCGGCGGAGCATTTGACGCAATGGGTGAGCCCGCTGACGCGCGACGTAGGTGCAGTTCAGGTACATCGGGAGGGGGGATGAAACGAGGGAAGCCTCGTGGCAATTGGCGCGCCCGGCTGGGATCGCCCCCTGCCTTCGGGGTTGCGGATTAGCGGCGCGCTTTCTTGAGAATCAATGCTTTATGCGAATCGCGAATTTCAAGCTCTCCGGGTGAAACCGAATTGAAACCTCAGCGTACTGGCCACACATGCGGTCGAGCCTGCATCCTCATGCGAACGTCTATTTCGAGATGGCCATTGTGTAACACTATCGCTGCGCCAAGGATCGAGTCCATCGATCCGGCACAACGAAAACCACCTGAGAGCCACGTTCCGAGGATCCACATATGCCAGTGGAATGCACGTTCACCCTGAACAAGCACAATCTGTCGGTGCTGAATTGCCCCGGCTTCGGCGGTGTCCCCGCGTTCTCTGGAAACAGCCGATACGTCAACGACCCGAACTCGACGGCCGTTCAGGACAAAGGCCCTCTCCCAACCGGCACCTACTATATCGTCGACCGGCAAAGCGGCGGCCATCTCGGTTGGCTGTACGACGCGGCGAAGGACCTCTCACTCCACACGCATCGGGCGGACTGGTTTGCGCTCTATCGCAACGACGGGAAAATCGACGACTGGACGACCATCAACGGCATCCGCCGCGGCCATTTCCGGCTGCATCCGGTCGGCCGCCTTGGCGAAAGTGACGGCTGTATCACACTATCGAGCCGAGCCCAGTTCGACCGGCTGCGGGCATTCCTGAAAGCTCAACCTGCATTCCAGGTACCGGGCACGACACTCAAAGCATATGGAAAGGTGACGGTTCGATGAAACTGATCGGTCGCATCGTGCTTGCGCTGCTGCTCACGCTGCCAGTTCAAGCTGCCATCACGTCCCTCCCGTGGATGGAACATTGGTTCGGCAACGGCGGAGAAGGTTGGAACGTCATGGCGCCGCTGTTTCGCGCACTGGGATCTGTGGGCGGCGAACAGAACGAAGACATTTTCGTTGGCGCCCTGTTGCTCGTCAGCTTTGCAATCGCGTTTTTGCTGTCGCTTCCCTTGATCAGCTTGCTGGCGCGGTTCCGTCGGCCGCCCAAACACCAGCAATAGCGCGCAAATGGGAGACGCAGCCCGCACAGGTCAGGTCATCGGGCTGTGCCGCGACATCGAAACCGCCGATGCTCGCAGCCGGCCAGCTGAAATTGCGCTGCAGCAGGGAAAAACGAGGAAATAGCGAAACCGCTGGAAGCCTTGTCAGACTTGGCGCGCCCGGCTGGGATCGAACCAGCAACCCCTGCCTTCGGAGGGCAGTTGGTAGCTTCGACAATTTACCAAGTGCTCTGCAAGATAATTGGACTGATAGCTCGGCCCACATCGTCACCGCTTTCCGCACCCATCTAGTCTCTCTTCACCCATGCTTATTTTTTTTCTTAGGCATCTCTTTTGTCTTTGCATAAATTTCATCGACCGATATTTTCAGAAGCTCAACATTGTAGCCAAATCCCGCCAATATTTTTTTTGTGTTATTTAGATTAACCCGTGAGAAAAATGGAAGATAAAGTATCTCACCGGGCTCCTCACTAATTACAGCATAAACTATCGTAAACTCTCCTTTTTCAGGAGGTTTTTCAATTTGGAAAATATCTTTAAATTTCCCCTCAAGCTTCGCCACAACCTTCTCACGAAACTTAGGGTCCGTCTGTATAAGCTGGCCAGAAACAAAACCTTGCGCGAACAGATGACTCATAACACTAGATTTGCTATATATCTTTACGTGAATTAACTCACGATTAATTGACAGCAAATCACAAACCTCAACCTGACCATGTCCGCCCCCGTGCATAATTTTATTTTTATCGTCCAGAAGCGCATAAGCATCAGAGTTCAAATCCGCAATCTCAGCGTTGTACCCTCCTTCCCCGCCCCCCTTGTAATCTGGAAAATTTAACTTCGAGATAGGTATTTTTCCAAAATCCTCATTTGTTCGCGCAACAAAATCATTTGCCACCTTAAACCAATTTCCATCATTCAGTATATATTTTTCATCGCCAACACTAACTTCCGCATACAGACATTTATATACCTTCCACGATTTATGTACTTTTTTGTGATCTGCGTCAGCACAATGAACTTCGCGGGATTTTAGCAAATCAAGATTAACATTCTCACTCTCATCCAGAGTTGAAATAAATCCATTTAAATTAATATCATGATAAATTACCCTCTTTCCGTGCGAGTACATAAATCCACACACCGAATTCCAGTCTATAATTTCCGGGATCGATAACCAAATATTGTCATATTGCTTCAAACTCAAAATTTCATTCAATTGAATTTCAAGCCTCTCAATAATCTTGGAATTTCTTACCATTGAAATATTATTGACCCACTGATAGTCATCAGCACTCAAATCTTCTTCGAATTTTTTTCTATATTCATTTAACAAGGATGGCAAATCAGACAAATCCATCTTAACCGATACGGTCAAGGAATCGCTTCCCGTCATTCTATTTCCCAAGCCAGGATTTATCGGCGCACCAACTATCGCCTTCAACATGTCTTGTTCAACATCAAGCCCAAACTGATTCGCGCTAGTTTCTTGCCCAGACTGAATTCGAGTGTGACTTTGAATCGCATCGAGCGACTGAACGTCGACACATCGGAAGCTATTTTGGTCAACTGAATTTAAAGCACAAAGCAGCCCAAAACGCTCTTCAAAAACCTCATCTTGAAGCAAGAAGCGCCCTCCTTGCCCAAAAGTAAGCACAAAACATCTTTCGTTAATTTTCAAAAATAGAGCAGCAGATACACCGGGAACAACGATATCGCTTAAGTCCAGATAATCTTTAAATAAAGCCGTCCATTTGGGTTGGCGCGGGGGTTGATTTTTAACATGCAGCTCCGCCTTTCCATGTCCAGAAAAATCAATAATGAACGATTTTCCACACTCTTCCTTTCGAATCACCTGCTCACATGTGTCGTATTGTTTTTTTATTAAAAATATCGTTAGATGGTTGACATGTTTTTCAGCAGACATCCCTCATCCCCGAAAAGATAGCTTTCACAATGATGCCGCCGCAGAATGCAACTAAAATCAGCCTTTTTGCTCTCTGTCTTACAGAAGGCGGCGAACATTATCTGTTCCATTCATCCGATCACCATCTACCCTCCCGCCTCATCCCAACGCCTCACCTCCTCCATATCTAGGCGCCCGGCCCAACTACAAATCGTGAATTGATCACACCAGTCCGAATTTAGCAGTAAGATCTTTATCTGTCACAAATCTAAAATTCCGGCAGATTATCCAAATTATCAACAAGCTTGTTGTCACTGACGGTTTTCAGAAACTCTAAGCCGTTTATTTTAATAACATAGACCGGCTTACCCTTATTCCAATTCCCTTCCGTATTTTTGTAAATGGTTGTGAAAGTGGTTCCATTATTTATGGCATCAACAACCGTTTGTCGACGATACTCGCCAGATTGACCTATTGAGTCACCATTATCGGCATAAACCCTCAGCCGGTCGATATGTGTGTGCTTTTCATTAAATTTAACTTCGTAGATCAGATAGTCCGCCCACTTTGGCATACATCCTCCCGAAATTTTCTAAAATGGCACGCCATGCAATCCACTTCTAGCTCATCTCATTAGTTAACAATCTCAATGGTCACACACTATAGAACAAGCAACGCTTATTTCAAGTCAGCCGGGGTAGTCACCATTGATATCATGTCCCCATTTTTCATCTAAAGCGGCAGAAGCTTCTGCACGGCCGCACGCCCTTGATCTGGCGATAGATGCGCGTAGCGCTCCGTCACGGAGATCGAAGAATGCCCAAGCAGATCTTTCACAACGTACAGGGAAACACCGTCCATAACTAACCAGGACGCGAACGTATGGCGTAGATCGTGGATGCGGAAATTGTCGATGCCTGCCCGAGTGCATGCTGCATAGAAGCCCTTCTGGAGTGTTTGGACGTGTGTCCCCGTTCGTGACGGAAAAACCCACTTCGACGCGGCACAGTGGCGCAAAACCCAATCCCGCTGATCTCTCAACGCAGACATCGCCCCGCTGTTCAACGGTACAAGCCGGCGTTTGCCGTTTTTCGTGTGCTCGACCTCTAACCGCAAACAAGCTCGTTCGAAATCGACGCGACGCCAGTCAAGCGCGAGTAGTTCGTTCTTACGGCACCCTGTGCTGAGAGCAAGACGCACGAAGTTCGGTAGGTGCGGACGCGTCGCAGTCGCACCTGCCGCGAGAATCAATAGCGACGCTTCATCCCGAGAAATCCAGCGCACACGAGCCTCTCCACCATCCAAGCCGAGGCTTTGCACAGGATTCGGCAGCTCGAAATGATCATGCTCAATGCGAACGAAGTTGATCGCCGCCGCCAAAAACTTCAACTCCCTCTTTACTGTCGATTCCTGTACGCCATCGCCCAGGCGAGCTGTCACATATCTGCGCACGTCGCCGCGCTTCAATTCCAGCAGGCTCCGACCACCAAAGTACGGTTGCAGACGCTTCAACGAGTACAAATCACGCTGCTTACTGCGATGACTCTTTTCCGAGAGGTAAATTCCCACAACGTCCTCGAAGATCATTCCAAACGCCTCTTGCGTCATCAGTGACCCTACGAATATCGGTATGCCCAACAAAGCTCTTTAACTAAATGACAAAAATACAAATCTGAATGTTTAGCTTTCCCGAGTAGACAACCAAAATACGCCCAACTCCTGTCGCCAGAACGCCTGACACCGATCCAGCGTCGCGCCAGCGCGCAACGCTGCCTTGAACGCAATCTTCAGCGCCTCAGCCGGGTCGTTCGACATGATGTGATCGATCGGCATGACCTCGGGAACGACGACGCCGCGGCTTGACCAATACCGCTTCTCGTTCAGTGCGTGCTCCTCGAAATCCTTCGTGATGTACTTCGCGAGATAAGCCGCGAGCTTGTGCCGCAATCCCTTTTCCTTGAACGGGTTCCGCACGTTGATCTGACCGTTACCGATGCCGACGATGCTTTGCCAGATCGAGCGCAGCACCCGGTAGTTCTGGCGCCCACGCACCGCGACGTGGAGGTGCCACGCGCCGCGTTTCTGCCTCTCTGCGACGGCTACATACTGGAAGTCAAACAAGCCGCCTAAACGCCGCCGCAGCTTGTCGAAATCGCGCTTCAAGCGGTCCTTGTCTTCCATGTTCTCCCGGTAGGTCAGCGTGATCATGCGATCCGCACCAATCGCCTTGCAACGGAGCCGCACCTGTTGCTTCGCACGCTTCGCCGCATCGAGCAGGTTCGATTCGCTGTTCTCCGACTCGCCGCGCTTCGCCTTGGGCATCGCATTCATTGCCAGCGCGCCCATGTATCGATCGAATCGTGTAGCCGTGACCTCGACCTGACCGTCACCGAAATTCCGTCCCCGGACCACCCATTCCCGACGGAACGGGGAATAGTCGCCTATACTTTCGTCGTGCATTGCAATCACCCTTGTAATGCGCTGTTGTGCCAAGCCCTGACCGTTCCAGCGATCAGGGCTTTTCTTTTTCTGAACTGCCCGCCTGTCCTTGCTCGCCCTGCTTTTCCGTCCCTGCTCGTGTCCCGTATCCGTTAAGTGTCCCTGATACAAGTTTAGGGGCCGCGCTGCGCGCGGCCCGCTCGGCGCGCTCTGCTGCGCCGGGCGCGCCCCGCGCAGCCCCCACCCCCACCCTTCGCTACTCGACCGCCCTCGCATCCTCCTATCGCGCCCGGGCCGCATCCCCAGGCAGGAGGTTTTGCAAGAGGGAGGTTTGCTCGCTGCCCCTGCCTCCACTTCGCCGCCTCGCGAGTACCCGCTACTCGGTCCGGCAAGCCGCGCTGAGCCGCGCGACAACCGCCACAACTCCGCATTCCAGCCGTCGCGCTACGTCGCTGCGATTCCGGCCGGACACTCCTGACGCTAGTCGCCCGATCGGGTGACATACAATCGCGCCAACAATAAACGACCGAGGGACCACCGTGAGCCTTGATGATCGCGACTGGTATCGCGAAGCAATTCGAGAGAAAGCGGAGCGCCTGAACAAGCCGCTACCACCACCAGCTGACACACTTCCCCCACACCTTTGGCAGATCCCCAAACTGCCCCCACAACGCCCGCGAATTCAGAAGCGGGAACTGACATGGGCGGTAATCATCCCCATTGCCTTGGGCGCGGGGAAACTCTCCTTCTGGCTTGTTTTCACCGTCTGCGAATACTTCTCTCGCTAGATCCGTTGCACCTGTAGCGTGCCCCGACGATCGTGACCTGGTGCCGGCGAGTCACGGCGCGTCGTGACGCAACCCATGTGACATCGCGCAGCTGGGTCACACCAGGTCGGTCACCGCGACCGCCTTGGCACGCATGCACCTGGACCTGTCACGCAGCATCCGTGACTGACCTGGTGTGACGCCCACCAGCTCGGTCACGCCAGGTCAGTCACTGTGACCGAGCTGACGCTGGTTACGCCGGCACCGTCACGCTTCCGTTGCGCACGCTTCCGGCACGACACGCCCGCGTACATGGCTCGTCCATCGACCGGGCGCGCACAACCACACTCGCACAACCGGACTTCGGGCATCGCCCCCAACCCGCGCACCGCGCGCGCAAGAAAACGCGCCATCGGCACGGGCACACCATTGCCTACAGCTCGATACCGAGCGGACAAGGTGAACGACGGCAGTTCAAACGAACGCGGCAAACCTTGCAGTTCGCAAAACGTCGACCAATCCCGGCGATCCGACTTGCCCGCCTCAACCGCAACGCAGGTCGCCTCCCCACCAGTCCGAGCCGCCGACGTGCGGGGCAGAACGAGCGGCACACCGTCGACGTGCCCGAACTGGAAGTGACGCAAGCGACGCTGCAGCATGCCCACGTCCCGCGCGTCCAGGTCGATGCGCTGATATCCATACCCATCGATCCGAAGATCCGGGCAGCCCGGTACGTTCTCCAACAACCACCATGTAGGCCGCGCTTGCTCGACCACACGTCTGAACTCGCCCAACATGCGAATACCGTCGCCTGATGGTGCGCCACGTCGAGCGCGCGAAAAATCCGGGCATGGCGAACCGCCTATGACGCCATCGAAGCGCCCGGAAGGCGCGTTGAACCGCACCACGTCACCGCCGAATATCAGATCCGGGCCCCGGACAACACAGAACCCCTCTTCCTCGAAACCTCGGCCGAACAAATCGATACCAGGGAAGAGCGAAAGCACAAGCTGATTCATATCCGCTGCACCTGGAGAACGAGCAGAACCTCGGTGCGCTGCTTCGAGCTGGACCGGCCATCGAGGAAACTGGGAAGCCATGCATAGCCGCTGCGCGCGTTCGTGCTCTTGTCCTGCACGAGCCCGCCCAACACGACAACCTCGCCGTCCTTGATCCGCGTGATCGTTTGCAGCTGACGGGTGTTTTTGGTCGGCGAGGTGTAGACGCCTGTTTTCGTCGCGACGAAATCGGAGATCTCTTCGTGGACGCGCAGCTCGATCGCATCGCGCATGACCGTCGGCTGAACATCGAAGATCAGCCCCGCGTCCTGATAGGTGATCGACTGAACAGGTGTGCCGCTCGCCCCTTGATAGCTCACGCTCGATTGCGTGGGAACCTGCTGACCGACGTTCAGCCGGACCTGTTCGCCGGACGCGACGCGCACGTGCGGCGTGCTGAGCACCTTGAACCGCGAATCCGCGTTCAGCGCCGAAATCGCCGCATCGATCCCGGGCCCGGTAAAGCGCATCGCGCTCGAATCCGATGCCGTGTCGCCGCTCGAGATCCGCAGCTGACCGCCCAGTACCTTCGCCGCGATGCTCCATGCCGTGTTGCTCGAATCGGTGTTCGAGACTTCATACGCCCACCCACGCACAACGACTTCGCCCGGCGCGGTATCCAGCTCGGGCACCAGCTTCCTCAACAACGCGACCTGGTCGGTCGTACCGATCAGCACCAGCTCGTCGCCACGCGCCTGAATCGCCGTCCGCACGGGACGAGGTGCGGGCGCAGCAGCAGCCGGCACAGTTCCCGGCACATCAACCGCCCCAGGCTGCACGGGCGCGGTGACGGCCGGCGCAGCAGAGAGCAGATCACGGTCACTGATCAGCGGCGCGACCAGCTCGCGAAGATCGTCGGCTTTTCGATAGCGCGGCCGGTAGACGAACACCTCCCGGTCGGTCTTTTGCTGTGCGCCCGGCTTCTTCATTACGTAGTCGACGCCGTTTTTCGCGATGACCTGAAACCCGAGTGAATCGAGGAAATCGACCATAACGGTGCGCACGTCGCGGGATTGATCATCGAGCCGGAACGACACCATGCGGTTGTCGCTCAACACGTCGGGCCCCAACACATACGGGGTTCGCATCGCGTCTTGGTAAATCAGATCGACCACCTGGGCGACCGTCACAAACCGGAGGTCAAACGCGGTCCCCTTGACGTGTTTCAAAGAGGTCAGCGCCACTGCAGGCACAGCCGCCGATGACACGGCACCAGCTGGAAGAGGTGGAAGAGATGGCAATGGCGGAACCGTATCCGCCGCGCGAGCCAGTACACCCCACGCCAGAAGCGTCGCAACAGCCGCCGCTCGCATCATCTTGCACCCCCGCCTTGTTCTATTTTTCTCGTGAAAGCCCCGGTCCATCCGCTAACCGTCTTGCCGTCAACCTCGCCTGTCAGCTGGACGCCCTCGCCGCGAAAATCTGCCGCCGGCACCACGCGCAGCCGACCATCATCCGCAGCCAGAACAACGAAGCCCACTTCAGCGCGTGCGTACCGCCCCGCTACCCGCCACTCTACGGACCGCGCAGGTGCTGTATCACGGCTCGACGTTGATGCCGAGGATGCCGAAGCATTGACCGGTGCGCTGGTAGCCGCGTCTGGAGAGACGCCGAAGCCTTCGCGACTCTTGTGATAGATCTTCACCGCGAGAACCGCGAATATCAGCACGCCGATCGGGATGAGAAACATCGACTTCGGCACCACGGCCTGCTTCTTTGTGTGAACCTCAGCGCTGGTGTACAGGCTGAACACGTCGCGCGGATACGGCCACATCGTCTTAACCGCATCTTTCAGGCTGCTCGGATTGTGGCAATGGTCCCACTCGTACAGCATCGCGCGCTTCAAGCCGAACAGGTTTCGGACGTGAACATGACGGCCGACGAGATCGCGCACCGTTTTGCTGATGCGCTGCGGATGCTGCGTGATGATGATGAAATCGACACCCATGTGTCGATGCACGTGCAGCTTCTCAACGTCGGGCGTCGGCCTCTGGCTCGCAGTGGTCGGCGGGTAAATTCGTTGCGCCTCATCGATGACGATCAAGTCGTGAGCTTGCGCGTTCTCATGCCAGCTGCGCAGCCAAGGCTCGTCAATCTCGACGTGTTCCAGCGCCAAGTCGCGAATGCCGTCGACCAGCACGCGCCGGCCACCCTGCCCGTGCAATTTCTTCAGGAGCCAGACCGCATACAGCGTCTTTCCGCTCCCCGGCACCCCGGTTATCAGCGTGATCATTTGAACACCATCTTGGTGGCCGAGGTCAGCATGTAGAACGACACGCGGGCCGACAATCCACCGAGAACGAACGCGATGCCATCGCCAACGCCACCGAGCGCCAGGACGTTGGCGATATCCGCGCCGAGACCACCTATTGCGGAAGTCATCCAGCCTGTAATTTGGGTCATCGCGAGATCCAACCCGGTCACGGTGAGGAAGCCAATGCCGAGCGCGACGAGAACGCGCGTAACGATCGGCCCGACCAGAGAAACCAGCAAGCTTGCCCATGTCATGCGACTAACCCCGTCACGAAAATGATGCCTGCCAGCAGCGCGCCAAGCGCCAGCACAAGCGGCCGCAGCTTCTCAGCAAATTGGCACATCGGATCGAAGCTGAACCGAAGCGGCGCGCCGAAAACCTCGACCTCATACGGCGCAGGACAAACGCCGTTGTTCAACCCGACCGAGATGGGCCCTAGAGAAATCCCCTTCGAATTGCGGCCGACGTCGACAGCATCAGCCGCCCCCAACTTCGCGCACGCCGAAATGTCCGGATGCTTCGCGCATACGTCCGGCGGCGGCGTCGGCTTCCCACCGTTTCCAGGTTCCGTGCCCGGCTCAGTCCCGGGGTTGGTGCCCGGGTTGGTTCCGGGGCTCGTGCCTGGATCTGGCCCGGGGTTCGGCTTCGGTCGCTGATCGGTCCCGGGGTCTGTGCCCGGCTCAGTCCCGGGGTTCGGTTTTGTCCCGGGATTTGTGCCTGGATCCGGGCTCGGATTTGGCTTTGGTTTCGGATCGGCTCCGGGGTTCGTGCCCGGATCGGGGCCGGGGTTTGGCTTTGGTCTCGGATCGGTTCCCGGGTTCGTGCCGGGGCTCGTACCCGGGCTCGTGCCACCTCCCGGACTAGCGCCTCCTCCCGGGCTACCGTTCGGCATTGGCATCCGCGTAGAACCGTTGTCCGTGTTCACGTTGCCGAACTCCTGCACGTTCGGAACCCAATCGGGATTTTGCTGATTCCACGCGCTCACATCCGCCGCCGTAACCGGAACGGTCGGGTCATATTTCACGCCCGCGTAACCCGGCTGATCCGATGCCTGCTTCCACAGCGCGTTAGCGAGTGCCGCGACGATTTGAGGATTCACTGGTTTTTTCAGATCTTCGGGAGGAACCTTTTCTAGCGCCTCCTTGGCCGTGGTCTTTCCCGAGCCTGCACAAGCCGGGTAAACGTCGGCAGCCGTGACCGTGAACGAATCACCGCCGATCGTCAGCGTCACCGGTAGAGACTCCATGGTTGTGTAATACGTCCACGGGCCGTGGGGATCGCGATAACAGCCACTTCGCGGAGCAGTACCCTTGCAGCTGTACGAAAAACTCACCATCCCCGTCGTCGGGCACTGCGCCTCCGTCGCTTTCACAATGTCATCGAGGGATAGCGACGGTTTCGTCGGAAACAGCCAACGCACAAGCCCGTCAAGCGCCAGTTGCACGCCAGCGCCAAGAACTGCACCGAGCCCATAGCAAACCGCCAAACCGAAAAATCCGCTCCCCAACGTGCATGCGCCCGACGCAATGCCGCCGACAACGGATCCGACAACGCTCGTGATCGTGTTGATCCCTAACATGGTCGCCGCGGCTTGCTCGCCCGCGACCTCATACCCACGCTTTGCCTCAGTCGCCGCGATGACGCCGGCAAGTTGCATTGCCCCACGCGATTCAGTTGCCTCGACTATCTGATCAAGCCCTGGTCTCTGCTCCGTCGCCTGCACAACACGATCGAGCATCCCCGCAGGCTTCGCGGTCACATTCGGCTCCAGGACGATATTCCCGTGCGTATCGAGGTGCACAGGCGCCGGCCGCGCAGGCGCAGGTAGCGGACCAGCTTGCGCCGTCGCCAGCGAGACGATCAGCACCGCGATAATGACGAGGCGGGCCAGCTTCTTCATGAGAGGATGATCATGCCGGCTGAATAGATGGTCCCGACGACCACGATGAACTCAATGCAGTACCAAAGCATGATCAACTCTCCCCCGCCGATTCGATAAAGCGGCGCAACGCCCGCAAGCCGAACGCAACAGCCAACGCCGCGAACACCGCACCACCGACAACTAGGCCAGCCGCAGCCCCTCCCGAAATCGCCACGTCGTTCCCGTCACTGACAAGCGATAGGTGCGCAATCTGCTGAACGCCTTGCAATCCATCCGACATCGTGCATGGAGCCTGTGCGCCATTGGCCAGCCCCGCCGACGCGCTACCGCACACCACCACGTCGATTCCCTGCGCCATCTACAGGCCCTCCCCATGCATGAAAAAGCCCCGGGTGCCGTTACGCATTCCCGGGGCTCGTGACACTGCGTGATCAGCGGCCGATGAAGCCGCGCACGGTGCGATAGCCGAACGTGACAGCCGCCACCGCCAGCACTGCACCGCCAACCAACACGATGCTCGGGCCGACGGCGTTGACCGCGTTCACGACCGGCGTCACATCCATCGCAGGCGCTGCCTCCGCCGCCGACACACCGGCACCCGCCAATGCCGTCGCTGCTGCTGCAATCAGTTTCTTCATGCTCTTTCTCTCTCAGGTTCTAGCCCGGTGGTAGGGAGCCGTTCGGACGGGCCAGCTTCGAACGGCCTATTGCCCGTAGTGGCTATGCGGTTGCGTTCGCAGCCGGCTTCGCGGTCGTGCGACCGAACGCGGTGAGCGAGATAATGCGCGGCTCAAGCTTTCCTTCCATCGACTGCTGGAAGGCAAATTCCGCGAGGTAATCGCCGGGTGGCGAGTCCTTCAACGCAGTCGGCAGGTTGATCGTTCCAACGAGAAGCTGTTTGCCCTCGCTGTTCTCCTGCTCCAACACGCACTGAGCCGTATGGATTTCCCACGGCAGATGCGTGCGCTTCGAGATACCACTGCGCGCGATCACTTGGAGAATCGTCAGCTTTTGCTTTGCCATCATCGTTCCTTGAGTTAGGACTACTACCCATATAGATCGGAGCCCGTTCGACTCCGGGTTTGTGCGCGACGGACGCGCTACGAATCAAAAAGGTGGACGCTAGGTCAGCCGTCCACAAAACACCGCACCATCCGAGGGTGATTTGCGGTGCGGCGGGCTACAAAGAAAATGGATTACGAGACCGAGAAACCGCCACCGGAACCAATGTGCAAAGGTCCGGTTTGCGGCCAGCCCGCAACAGTTTGGCGCGGGCTTTTTCACGAGCACCGTCGACACTCCGGGCACTCACATCGAAGACGGCAACGCGGTTGTGTCCGCACTGCGTATAGGCATGAACTTGGTACTTCGGCACCACTCACCCCCACTCAGTTGTGATCCGGCCCCGTCAGCGCGGGGTTTACCTTTCCGGACAGCCTGATAGACTGCCAACGTTACCCAATTGGTACATGTACCGTTTTGGGAATCCTACGTACCAATCTGGTACACGTCAAGAGGAATCGTATGGATATTGCCGAGCTGATCGAACGCGCCAAAGAGACGTCCGGATCTCAGCTTGCAGTGGCCGAGAAGATCGGGCGCCCGCACTCGCGTATAAGTGACTGGAAAGTTGGACGACGGAAGCCCGACGCCGCTGACATCATGCTGCTCGCCGAAGCGGCAGGATTGCCGGCGCTCGAAACCCTGGCCGAAATCGAAATGGGACTGGACGCTGAACGCAGCTCAGTCTGGCAACGTGCTTTGGGAAATTTGCGTGCGGCGGGTGTAGCGGCGACTGTGGTGCTTGGCGCTACCGCCGTGGTGAGCTTGACATCGAAGCCGGCTGATGCGGCTGAAAAAGCTCAAGAAAACAAAGACTTGGCGCGCCCGGCTGGGATCGAACCAGCAACCCCTGCCTTCGGAGGGCAGTACTCTATCCATTGAGCTACGGGCGCTTCGGAGACGCAGCGCTACGGCCCTAAAAAACCGCGGCACTGGCAAGACGGCAAGGATACCCGGTTTCCACCCAAGCGTCCACCATCGGCCGCGGCGCCCCGCCCGGCCTGCCTCCGTGCGGGTAAACACACGCCATTCGATCGCTCCCCACCATGTAAACGTTCCGTCTATAATCGTCCGTGCTTCATCGATCAGCCATTCTGCCATTGCCGCACCCGCTCACAATTCCTATTCACGGAGACGAGGCAAGCATGAGCGAAGCACCCCACGAAGCACCGATCAAAACCACTGGGCAACTCATCGCGGTTGTCGTCGCCTCATTCGCGATCCCGATCGCGATCATCGTCCTGCTCGCCAACTACGCCAACCACGCGTTCCGCATCGGCGCGGGCACCGACGGGCTCACCGACGAGGCCGTCGCGCAGCGCATCGCGCCGATCGCGCAGGTCGACATCAAGGACGCCAACGCGCCGCGCGTCTACAAGACCGGCGAGGAAGTCTACAAGGCGGTCTGCGTGACCTGTCACGGCACCGGCGCGGCCGGCGCGCCGAAGTTCGGCAACGCCGGCGACTGGGCCCCGCGCATCGCGCAGGGCTACGACACGCTGCTGCACGTCGCGCTGACCGGCAAGGGCGCGATGCCGCCGCGCGGCGGCACGAGCCCCGACGACTACAGCGACTTCGAGATCGCCCGCGCGGTCGTCTACATGGCCAACAACGACGGCGCGAAGTTCGCCGATCCCGCCGAACCGTCCGCCAACGCCGCCCCGGCGGCCGCCTCGGGCGCGGCCGCCCCCGCCGGCGCCTCGGGCGTACCGGACGCCGCCGGCGCCGCCAATGTCCAGGCCGCCGCGGCGATGGCCGCGATCGCCGCGCTCCCCAAGCCGGGCGCCGCCCCGGCTCTCGCCAGCGCCGACGCGTCGGCCGGCAAGGCGCTCTACGAATCGACCTGCCAGTCCTGCCACGCGAGCGGCCTGCTGAACGCGCCGAAGTTCGGCAACAAGGACGACTGGGCGCCGCGCCTCAAGGATTCGATGGACACCGTCTACAACTACGCGCTGCACGGCAAGGGCGCGATGCCGCCGAAGGGCGGCTCGACCGCGTCGGACGCCGACGTGAAGGCCGCCGTCGACTACATGGTCAAGGCCGTGAAGTAAGCGTCGCGCCCGCGTAAAAAACCCCGCGTCTGCAGCGCGCAGCGCGGGGTTTTTCATGGCACGGCCTGCAGGCCGGCCTATTTCTGCAGCAGCGCCTTCAGGCTCGCCAGCCGGTCCTTCGGCGACATCGGCGCTTCCTCGGCCGTCGGCGGCGGCGCCTCGTCGAGCCCCATCTCCGACACGAAGCGCGACACCTCGCACACCACGGTCTCGCGCGCCCGCTTGCGCTTCTTGCACCAGTTCAGGTGCAGGCTGCGCTGCGCGCGCGTGATCGCCACGTACATCAGGCGGCGCTCCTCCTCGATCCGCTCGTCGTCGACCGGCCCGTCGTCGGCGCCGCCGCGGTGCGGCATGATGCCTTCCTCCACGCCGACCAGGAACACGTGCGGATATTCGAGCCCCTTCGACGCATGCACGGTCGACAGGCGCACCGCGTCCGGATCCTCTTCCTTGCCTTCGAGCATCGACATCAGCGCGACGGTCTGGATCAGGCCGAGCAGGTTCTTGCCGGTGTCGGCCAGCCCGTCGGCGTTGTCGAAGCCGGTCGCCTCGCCGTCGACGGCCTCCGCGGCCTCGGGCTTGGTGCCCTTGCGCTTCAGCCATTCGAGGAATTCCAGCACGTTCTGCCACTTGCTCTGCGCCTGACGCTCGTCGTACGCGTCGTACAGGTAGGCCTCGTAGTGGATCGCCTCCATCATGTCGTCAAGCACGACGGTGGCCGGGTCCTTGTCCGCGCGCTCGGTGAGCCGCTGGATGAAATCGCAGAACATCCGCAGCGGCTCGATCTGGCGCGCCGACAGCCGCGCCTCGATGCCGCCCATGTACACCGCCTCGAACAGCGACACCTTGGCCTGCCCCGCGAACGCGCCGAGCGCCTCGAGCGTGGTGTTGCCGATGCCGCGGCGCGGCGTCGTGACCGCGCGGATGAACGCGGGATCGTCGTCGGCGTTCGCGATCAGGCGCAGGTAGGCGCACAGATCCTTGATCTCGGCCTTGTCGAAGAACGACTGGCCGCCCGACAGCACGTACGGGATCCGCTCGCGCCGCAGCACCTGCTCGAAGATGCGCGCCTGGAAATTGCCGCGATACAGGATCGCGTAGTCGCGGAACTGCGTGCGGCGCTCGAACTTGTGCGCGGACAGCCGGAACACCACCGATTCGGCCTCGTGCTCCTCGTCGTTGCACGGCGTGACGGTGATCGAATCGCCCATGCCGTGCTCGGACCACAGCTTCTTCTCGAACAGCTTCGGGTTGTTCGCGATCACGTTGTTCGCGGCGGTCAGGATCCGCACCGTCGAACGGTAGTTCTGTTCGAGCTTGATCACGTGCAGCTTCGGGAAATCCTTGCCGAGCTGGGCCAGGTTCTCGAGCGTCGCACCGCGCCAGCCGTAGATCGCCTGGTCGTCGTCGCCGACCGCCGTGAACGCCGCGCGCGGGCCGGCCAGCTGCTTCAGCAGCTCGTACTGGCAGGCGTTGGTGTCCTGGTATTCGTCGATCAGCAGGTAGCGCAGCTTGTTCTGCCAGCGGTCTCGCACCTGTTCGTTGCGCGCGAACAGCTCGGCCGGCAGCCGGATCAGGTCGTCGAAGTCGACCGCCTGGTACGCATGCAGCGTCGCCACGTAGTTGCGATACACGAGCGCCGCCTGATGCTCGTCCTCGTTCGCGGCGAGCGTCATCGCCTCGTCCGGCATCACGAGCCCGTTCTTCCACAGCGAGATGATGCTCTGGATCTTGCGGATCAGGCCCTTGTCGGTCGTGCCGAGTTGCTCCTGGATCATGCCGAAGCAGTCGTCCGAATCCATGATCGAGAACTGCGGCTTGAGCCCGACGTGCTCCGCCTCCTGGCGCAGGATCTGCACGCCGAGCGAGTGGAACGTGCACACGGTCAGCTGGTTGACCGGCACCTTGCGGCCTTCCTTGCCCGGCGTGGTGAGCGTCTTGCCCTCGAGCAGCTTCGAGACGCGCTCGCGCATTTCGGCCGCGGCCTTGTTCGTGAACGTGACGGCGGCGATGTGGCGCGGCTCGAAGCCCTTGGCCTCGATCAGGTGCGCGATCTTCTGCGTGATGACGCGCGTCTTGCCGCTGCCCGCGCCGGCGAGCACGAGACAGGGACCGTCGAGATAGCGCACCGCTTCGTTCTGGGCGGGATTGAGACCTGCGGACATGATGGCGGATGGTGTTGCGGTTGACTCGGCGGAGAAGCCGAAGGGATGCCGCGGCGAATCGGCGCGCGGGACCGGCATGTTAACACGGCGGCGGGCCGGCTTCCCGCGCACGCCGCGGCGCAAGGCCGGGCGGCGCCGCCACGCCGCCGGCCCGGCGCGCGCGCCGGTTTGTTAGCATGCGCTCGTCATGCGGCGGGCGGCGCCCCGCTCCCCGTCGCACCCGATCGACCGCTCAAGGAAACCACGCCGAATGGGCTACCAGTTCGCCACCGTCGCGCTCGGCCCCCTGCTGCTCGCCCAGGGCCGCCATGTCCGCCGCGTCACGCCGCGCCTCGCGGAAGCCGCCGGCCCGCGAGAAGGGGTCGCCGGCGACGGGCCGCCGCTGCGCGTGCTCGTGCTCGGCGATTCCGCCGCGGCCGGCGTCGGTGTGACGACGCAGCGGCAGGCCTTCGCCGGCCAGCTGGTCGACGCGCTCGCGCCGTCGCACCGCGTCGCCTGGAAGCTGCTCGCACGCACCGGCGCCACCACCCGGGACCTGCTCGACTGGCTCGCCGCCGAGCCGCCCACCCCCTTCGACGTCGCGGTGACCTCGCTCGGCGTCAACGACGTCACCGACGGCGTCGCTCCCGCGCGCTGGCTGCACCGGCAGGCCGCGCTCGTGCAGCTGCTGCAGACGCGCTTCGAGGTGGCGCACGTGTTCCTGTCCGCGGTGCCGCCGATGGGCCGCTTCCCCGCGCTGCCCCAGCCGCTGCGCTGGTATCTGGGCCTGCGCGCGCAACGGCTCGACGCGGCGCTCGCCGCCTGGGCGGCGGGTCAGGCCGGCTGCGAGCACGTCCCGTTCGGCTTCCCGCTCGAACCGGGCCTGATGGCGTCCGACGGCTTCCATCCCGGGGCGTCCGCCTGCGCGACCTGGGGCCGGCAGGCGGCGGCCGCCGTCACGCGCCGGCTGAGCCGCGCGACGCCCACGCCCACGCCCACGCCCACGCCCACGCCCACGCCCGCGTACTGAACGTACCGAACCGCGGGCCGGCCTGCGCGCCGCTTCGCGCACGGCCCGAACCGACCCGCGCACAGCGCGCGCGTCGCCCCTGTCCGTCCGGCCGACGCGCCCTCCGGCGCGCGTCGCGCCATGCCACAATAGCCCCTCGTCGCGGGCCGCCACGCGCCGCGCCAGCCGCCTTCCCCGTTTCGCTCGCAGACAGGATTTGCCCATGTCGTCATTGCTGAAGATTGGTCTCGTCGGTTTCGGTTTCGCCGGCGCGACGTTCCACGCGCCGGTGATCGCGCAGTGCGGCCGCGCGCTGCTCGCCGCGATCGCCACCAGCCAGCCCGCGGCCGCGCAGGCCGCGTATCCCGAAGCCGCCGTCGTGCCCGACCTCGATGCGCTCCTCGCGCACTCCGGGATCGATTGCATCGTGATCGCCACCCCGAACGACACGCACTTCGCGCTGGCCAGGCGCGCGCTCGAGGCCGGCCGTCATGTGGTGGTCGACAAGCCGGTCACGCTGAGCGCGGCCGACGCGGTCATGCTCGCGCGGCTCGCCGCCGAGCGCGGCGTGGTGTTCGCGCCGTTCCACAACCGCCGCTGGGACGGCGACTTCCTGACCGTGCGCGCACTCGTCGACAGCGGCGAACTGGGCCGCATCACCTACTTCGAGTCGCACTTCGACCGGTTCCGCCCGCAGGTGCGCCAGCGCTGGCGCGAGGACGTCCAGCGCGGCGGCGGCCTGCTGTTCGACCTCGGCCCGCACCTGATCGACCAGGCGCTCGCGCTGTTCGGCCCGCCCGAGACCGTCTCGGCGACCGTGAAGACCCGCCGCGACCAGGGCAGCGCGCCCGACTTCGCGCACCTGCAGCTCGGCTATCCCGACAAGGACGTGGTGTTGCACGCCAGCGCGCTCGCCGCGATCGAGCCGGCCCGCTTCACCGTGCTCGGCACGCGCGGCGGCTACCAGAAGTACGGCCTCGACACCCAGGAGGATCAATTGAAGGCGGGCCTCACGCCCGGCGACGTCGAGTTCGGCGGCGGCAATCCGCCCGGCGTGCTGCGCGGGCTCGCGGGCGAGATCGAGACCGAGCGCCCGGTGCCGACGCTCGACGGCCAGTACGCGGAGTTCTACCGCGCGCTCGCCGCGTCGATCCAGGACGGCGCGCCGTTCCCGGTCACGCCGCAGGACGCGGTCGACGTGCTGACGATCATCGAGCTGGCCGAGCGCAGCGAACGCGAGGGGCGACGCCTGCCGTTCGTGCGCGCGGCGTCCTGAAAGCCCGCCGGAAAGCCCGCCGAAAGGCCCGCGGCCGCGAACCTGACGATTCGTCAGCCATGCGGCCCTCGTTACAAACATTTGCAGCGCGCCGGTCATCGGCGCGCGCCGCTGGCGCGTTCTTCCACTGCCCATCCGGCACCGACAAACAGGAGAATGCAATGCAACGGTTGATTCGTGCGGCGGCGTGCCTCGCGCTCGCTTCCTCGCTCGCGGCGTGCGTGGTCGCGCCCCCGCCCCGCACCGCCCCGCCGCCGCCGCCGCGTCCGAATCCGCAAGCGGCCGCCTATGAGCGCATGCAGCAGATTCAAGGCCGCATCGACAACCTCAGCCGCCGCATCGACGCGCGCGTGAACGCGGGCTACTATCCGCCGCCCCAGGGCGGCGCGCTGCACCGCCGGCTCGACGTGATCCGCCAGGAATCGAACGACATGTCGGCCCAGCATGGCGGCGGTCTGTCCGGCGACGAGCAGCGCGTGCTGAACCAGGAACTCGACACGGCCGCGCGCGCGATCGGCGAGTAAGTCCCATACGGCCCCGCGGGCCGACGGGCGCCCGCGCCGGCGCACCGCCGCTTGTCGCCAAACGACACCCATTTGGTCAAATTGACAAGCCCGACGGCCTCGCGTACATTCGCCCGCACGCGTCGGGAGAGCGCGTGACCGCCGTTTCCAGGCCGGTCGCGCCGCCGAAGGGGCATACCCGCAAACTCTCAGGCAAAAGGACCGACCGCGTCGAAAAACCCGCTTGGCCGCAGTTCGATCGAGCGCTGTTTTTCGCACTCTGGAGAGCGGCAGTAGCCGGCTGAACGCCCGGCAAGCTGCCCACCGAAGGGGCGCGCGCCCGCCGGCTCATGGCCGCGGCGCAATCTCTCAGGTATCGAGGACAGAGGGGCATGCAACGCATCGCGCAGCCACGTCGGCCGCCGCGTTTCGTCGCATCGCCGTTTTGTTCCTGCGCCCGCGCCGGCGCACTGCCCGAGGCCTCGATGACCGTACTCAAACACACCCCGCTCCACGCCGCGCATGCTGCGCTCAACGCCCGCATGGTCGACTTCGGCGGCTGGGACATGCCCGTCAACTACGGTTCGCAGATCGACGAGCATCAGGCCGTCCGCACCGACGCCGGCATGTTCGACGTGTCGCACATGTGCGTGGTCGACTTCACCGGCGCGCGCGTGCGCGCCTTCTTCGAGCACGCGCTCGCGAACAACGTCGCGAAGCTCCAGACGCCCGGCAAGGCGCTCTACTCGTGCCTGCTCAACCCGCAGGGCGGCGTGATCGACGACCTGATCGTCTATTACTTCACCGAAGACTTCTTCCGCGTGGTCGTCAACGCCGGCACGGCGGACAAGGATCTCGCCTGGTTCGGCCAGCTCAACGCCGAAGGCGGCTACGGCCTCGTGATCACGCCGCGCCGCGACCTGTCGATCGTCGCGGTGCAGGGCCCGAACGCCCGCGCGAAAGCCTGGGACACCGTGCCCGCCGCGCGCAGCGCGACGAGCGAGCTGAAGCCGTTCAACGCCGCCCGCGTGGCGGAAACGCCGTTCGGCGAACTGACCATCGCGCGCACCGGCTACACCGGCGAAGACGGCTTCGAGATCATCGTGCCCGCCGCCCACGTCGACGCGCTGTGGGCCGCGCTGAACGCAAACGGCGTGCGCCCCTGCGGCCTCGGCGCGCGCGACACGCTGCGCCTCGAAGCCGGCATGAACCTGTACGGGCAGGACATGGACGACACCGTGTCGCCGCTCGACGCCGGCCTCGCCTGGACGGTCGACCTCGCCGCGCCGCGCGCCTTCGTCGGCCGCGCCGCGCTCGAAGCCGACGGCACGCGCGCCGCGTTCGTCGGCCTGATCCTGCAAAAGGAGAACGGCAAGGCGGGCGGCGTGCTGCGCGCCCACCAGAAGGTCGTCACCGCGCACGGCGACGGCGAGATCACGAGCGGCACCTTCTCCCCGTCGATGCAGGAATCGATCGCCTTCGCGCGAGTGCCCGCCGGCGTCGCGATCGGCGACACCGTGCACGTCCTGATTCGCGACAAACAGCTTCCCGCGCGCGTGGTAAAACTGCCGTTCGTGCGCAACGGCAAGGTGCTCGCCGCGTGAGCGGCCGTCCGCGGCGCCCGACCCTAATCAAGAACATTCAACGAATCAACACCAGGAGCATTCCATGAGCAACGTCCCGGCCGACCTGAAGTACACCGACGAACACGAGTGGATCCGTACCGAAGCTGACGGCACGCTGACGATCGGCATCACCGATCACGCGCAGAACACGCTCGGCGACATCGTCTTCCTCGAACTGCCGCCCGTCGGCAAGCACGTGAAGGCGGGCGACGCGATCGGCGTCGTCGAATCGGTGAAAGCCGCCTCGGACATCTACTCGCCGGTCTCGGGCGAGGTGGTCGCGATCAACGCGGACGCCACCGACACCCCCGAGGAAGTCAACAGCGATCCGTACGACGTCTGGCTGTTCAAGATCAAGCTGGCGGCCGACGCCAACACGAACGGCCTGCTCGACGCGGCAGCCTACAAGAAGCTGGTCGACTAACCCTCCCACCCACGTCGCGGCGCCCGCCCCGCGCCCAGCCAGGGGCAGGCGCCGCGAGAGACCAGGGCCCGTCGCCCTGGTCGACACAGGATCGCCATGAAGCTCGAACACCCGGACCGCCTGATGAACCGCACGTCCCTCTCGCTCACCGCGCTCGAAACGCACGATGCGTTCGCCGAGCGCCACATCGGCCCCGACGCCGCCAGCCAGCAGGCGATGCTCGACACGCTCGGCTTCGCGTCGCGCGCCGCGCTGATCGACGCCGTGATCCCGGCCTCGATCCGTCGCGCCGAAGCGCTGCCGCTCGGCCCGTTCGCGCAGCCGAAGAGCGAAGCGGAAGCGCTCGCCGCGCTGCGCGCGCTCGCGGACCGCAACCAGGTGTTCCGCTCCTACATCGGCCAGGGCTACTACAACGCGCACACGCCCGCGGTGATCCTGCGCAACGTGCTCGAAAACCCGGCCTGGTACACCGCCTACACGCCGTACCAGCCGGAAATCTCGCAAGGCCGCCTCGAAGCGCTGCTGAACTTCCAGCAGATGGTCACCGACCTCACGGGCCTCGCGGTCTCGAATGCATCGCTGCTCGACGAGGCGACCGCCGCCGCCGAGGCGATGACGCTGCTGCAACGCGTCGGCAAGCCGGCCTCGAACGTGTTCTACGTCGCCGACGACGTGCTGCCGCAGACGCTCGAGGTGATCCGCACCCGCGCGCAGCCGATCGGCATCGAGGTCAAGACGGGCCCCGCCGCCGACGCCGCGCAGGCGAACGCGTTCGGCGTGCTGCTGCAATATCCGGGCGTCAACGGCGACGTGCGCGACTACCGCGCGCTCGCCGAGGCGATCCATGCGGCGGGCGGCCACGTGGTGGTCGCCGCCGACCTGCTCGCGCTGACCGTGCTCGCGCCGCCCGGCGAATGGGGCGCGGACGTCGCGGTCGGCAACACCCAGCGCTTCGGCGTGCCGGTCGGCTTCGGCGGCCCGCATGCCGCGTACCTCGCGGTGCGCGACGAATTCAAGCGCCAGATGCCGGGCCGGCTGGTCGGCGTGACCGTCGACGCGCAGGGCAAGCCCGCGCTGCGCCTCGCGCTGCAGACGCGCGAACAGCACATCCGCCGCGAGAAGGCGACCTCCAACGTGTGCACCGCGCAGGCGCTGCTCGCGATCATGGCGAGCATGTACGCGGTCTACCACGGCCCGCACGGCCTGCGCACGATCGCGCTGCGCGTGAACCGGATCGCCGCGCTGCTCGCGGCCGGCCTGCGCCAGCTCGGCTACCCGCCCGTCAACGACAGCTTCTTCGACACGCTCACGATCGACACCGGCGCCCGCACGGCCGAGGTGCACGAAGCCGCGCGCGCGCGCCGCATCAACCTGCGCCGCGTGAACGCGACCCAGGTCGGCGTGTCGATCGACGAAACCACCACGCGCGGCGACCTCGCCGACCTGCTCGCGGTGTTCGCGCAGGTGGCGGGCGCGGGCGCGGCGCCCGACGTCGACGCGCTCGACGCGGGCCTGCCCGGCAGCCCGGCGCTGCCGGCCGGCCTGCTGCGCGACAGCGCCTACCTGACGCACCCGGTGTTCAACCGCCACCATTCGGAAACGGAGCTGCTGCGCTACCTGCGCAGCCTGTCCGACAAGGACCTCGCGCTCGACCGCTCGATGATCCCGCTCGGCTCGTGCACGATGAAGCTGAACGCGACCTCGGAAATGCTGCCCGTGACCTGGCCCGAGTTCGGCCAGATCCACCCGTTCGCGCCGGCCGAGCAGACCGTCGGCTACCGCGAGCTGATCGACCAGCTCGAGCAGATGCTGGTGGCCGCGACCGGTTACGCGGCGGTGTCGCTGCAGCCGAACGCCGGCTCGCAGGGCGAGTACGCGGGCCTCCTGATCATCCACGCGTACCATGCGTCGCGCGGCGAAGGCCACCGCAACGTGTGCCTGATCCCGGCGTCCGCGCACGGCACGAACCCGGCGTCGGCGCAGATGGCCGGCATGCAGGTCGTGGTGGTCGCCTGCGACGCGCAGGGCAACGTCGATGTCGCCGACCTGAAGGCGAAGGCCGGGCAGCATGCGGCGAACCTCGCGGCGATCATGATCACCTACCCGTCGACCCACGGCGTGTTCGAGCAGAACGTGCGCGAGATCTGCGAGATCGTGCATGCGCACGGCGGCCAGGTCTACGTCGACGGCGCGAACATGAACGCGATGGTCGGCCTCACGGCGCCCGGCCAGTTCGGCGGCGACGTCTCGCACCTGAACCTGCACAAGACCTTCTGCATCCCGCACGGCGGCGGCGGCCCGGGCGTCGGCCCGGTCGCGGTCGGCGCGCACCTCGCGCGCTTCCTGCCGAACCAGCGTTCGAGCGGCTACACGCGCGACGAACAGGGCATCGGCGCGGTGTCGGCCGCGCCGTACGGCTCGGCGTCGATCCTGCCGATCTCGTGGATGTACATCGCGATGATGGGCGCGAAGAACCTGACCGCCGCCACCGAGACCGCGATCCTCAACGCGAACTACATCGCGAGGCAACTCGCGCCGCACTACCCGGTGCTGTACTCGGGCCCGGGCGGGCTGGTCGCGCACGAGTGCATCCTCGACCTGCGGCCGATCAAGGAATCGAGCGGCATCACCGTCGACGACGTGGCGAAGCGCCTGATGGACTACGGCTTCCACGCGCCGACGATGAGCTTCCCGGTGCCGGGCACGCTGATGGTCGAGCCGACCGAATCGGAAGCCAAGGAAGAGCTGGACCGCTTCATCGCCGCGATGATCGCGATCCGCGACGAGATCCGCGCGGTCGAGGAAGGTCGCGCGGACCGCGAGGACAACCCGCTGCGCCATGCGCCGCACACGGCCGCCGTCGTCACCGCGAACGACTGGCCGCATGCGTACTCGCGCGAGGCGGCGGCCTATCCGGTCGCGTCGCTGACGGCCAACAAGTACTGGCCGCCCGTCGGGCGCGCGGACAACGTCTATGGCGACCGCAATCTGTTCTGCTCGTGCGTGCCGATGTCGGACTACGCCTGACGTCCCGTTTGCGCCCCGCACCGCGCTGACACACCGCACGCCCCCCCGGGTGGCGTGCGGTTTTCGCGTTCGCGCGCAAGTCCGGCTAACATCTCACACCGCGATCCAGCCAACGAAGGAGTTCCGCATGGTGCGTATGAGATTTCCGGGCAACGCATGGGCGCTGCCGCGACGGGCGGGCGCCCGGGCGCTGGCCCGGGCCCTGTGCGCGTGCGTCGCGTTCGCGGCCGCCGGCCCCGCGCGCGCCGCGATGAATTTCTGTGCCGCGCCCGCGCTGCAAAGCAACGAGACGACCTCGGCGGAGCCCGGGGTGCAGGCGCTGATCCGCGGCGTCGACGCGCGCCTGGGCGACCTGCCGAAGGCGCTGCCGCGCGTGCACACCGAGGGCACGCTGCCGGGCGAAGGCATCCACGACCAGAGCGAAGAGGCGCTGAAGGACCTCGAACTGATGCGCAACGCGGCGCTCGCGTGGCGCGTGACGAACCAGAGCCGCTACCTGGCGCTCGTCGACCGCTTCCTGTCGGCGTGGGTGAAAACCTACCAGCCGAGCTTCAACCCGATCGACGAGACCCGTTTCGAGAGCCTGATCCTCGCCTACGACATGACCGCGAGCGTGCTGCCGGTGAAGACCCGCAACGCGACCGCGGCGTTCATCGCGAAGCTCGGCAACGGCTATGTGCAGCAGGTCGATGCGCAGAAGCGCCCGCTCGCGGGCACCTGGCGCAACAACTGGCAGAGCCACCGGATCAAGCTGATCGCGCTGTCGGCGTTCACGCTCGGCGACCGGCGCATGATGAACGCCGCGCAGCGGCTGTTCGCCGAGCATCTCGCCGACAACCTGAAGCCGGACGGCACGACCTTCGACTTCGAGGAGCGCGACGCGCTGCACTACGCGGTCTACGACCTGCAGCCGCTCGTGACGGCCGCGCTCGCGGCGCGCCGCTTCAACCGCAACTGGCTGCGCGAGCGCGCGGCCGGCGGGGCGTCCCTCGCGACCGCGCTGAACTGGCTCGAACCGTACGCGCGCGGCGAGAAGACCCACGAGGAATTCGTCAATTCGCCGGTGCCGTTCGACGCGAAGCGCCGTGAAGCGGGCCTGCCCGGCTACTCGGGCCAATGGGATCCGAAGAACGCCACCGAACTGTTTTATCTCGCTGCGCGGCTCGACGGCCGCTACCTGAGCGTCGCGCAGCAGTTGTCCCCCACGACGCCCGCCTGGCTCGCCATGTGCCTGCCCTTGCCGGCGCGTTGATACTTATATTGCATGACAGGAAAGACAAATGGCAGTCAGCGTGTTCGATCTATTCAAAATCGGTATCGGTCCGTCCAGCTCGCACACGGTCGGGCCGATGCGCGCCGCGCTGATGTTCGTCCAGGGGCTCGAGCGTGACGCGCTGCTGGCCGCCACGGCGCAGGTGAAGGTCGAGCTGTACGGCTCGCTCGGCGCGACCGGCAAGGGCCACGGCACCGACCGCGGCGTGATGCTCGGCCTGATGGGCGACGCGCCCGACACGGTCGACCCGGACAGCATCGTCGCGCGGCTGGAAGCGGTGCGCGCATCGAAGACGCTCGCGCTGCTCGGCACCCACCCGGTGCCGTTCGTGCTCCGGGAGCACATCGCGTTCTACCGGCAGGCGCTGCCCGAGCATCCGAACAGCATGAAGCTGCGCGCGACCGGCGCGGACGGCGCGGTGCTGCGCGAAACCACCTACCTGTCGGTCGGCGGCGGCTTCGTGGTGACGGCGGGCGCGCCGAACACCAAGGTGCTGAGCGCGGCCGACCAGATGGCGCATCCGTTCAGCACCGGCGCGGAACTGCTCGCGCTGGCCGACTCGACCGGCAAGTCGATCGCGCAGCTGATGTGGGACAACGAACGGGTCTGGCACACCGAGGCGGAAACCCGCAGCGGGCTGCTGAAGATCTGGGACGTGATGCAGTCGTGCGTCTCGCGCGGCTGCGGCATCGGCAATCCGGACGCGGAGGGCAACCTGCCGGGTCCGTTCCAGGTCAAGCGCCGCGCGCCGCAGCTGTACCGCGCGCTGACCGGCCAGCCGGAGCGCGCGCTGCAGGACCCGCTGTCGATGATCGACTGGATCAACCTGTACGCGATCGCGGTGAACGAGGAGAACGCGGCGGGCGGGCGCGTCGTGACCGCACCGACCAACGGCGCGGCCGGCATCATCCCGGCCGTGCTGCACTACTACACGCGCTTCACGCCGGGCGCGAGCGAACAGGGCGTGATCGACTTCCTGATGACGGCCGCCGCGATCGGCATCCTGTACAAGCTGAACGCATCGATCTCGGGCGCGGAAGTCGGCTGCCAGGGCGAGGTCGGCGTCGCGTGCTCGATGGCCGCGGGCGCGCTCGCGGCCGTGCTGGGCGGCACGCCGCGCCAGGTCGAGAACGCGGCCGAGATCGGCATGGAGCACAATCTCGGGCTGACCTGCGACCCGGTCGGCGGGATGGTGCAGATCCCGTGCATCGAGCGCAACGCGATGGCGTCGGTGAAGGCCGTCAACGCCGCGCGCATGGCGCTGCGCGGCGACGGCAGCCACTACGTGTCGCTCGACTCGGTGATCAAGACGATGCGCGAGACCGGCGCGGACATGAAGACGAAGTACAAGGAGACCTCGCGCGGCGGGCTCGCGGTGAACATCGTCGAGTGCTGAGCCGCGCCGCCCGTCATGACGCGACGGGCGCGCGGCCCAGCGCGGCGCGCACCAGCGCCGCGAGCCGCCGCCCGTTCGCCGCGAACACCCCCGCGGCAAGCGCCATGTAGAGCCACGCCATTCCGGTCAGCGCGGCGATCTCGCGTTCCGGCTGCGCCTGCCATGCCATCGCGATGCCGATCTGCGTCGCGAACAACACGAACAGCGCGGCCGCGCCGGCCAGCCCGAGCCGCAGCCGCAACAGCAGCGCGAGCCCGAACAGCGACTGCGCGGCGGTCAGGAGGAACTCCTCGTGCTGCCGCGCATCGAGCGGCAGCGACGTCAGCGCGCCCGCGCCGACGCTCATCGCGATCGGCAGCATGCCGACCAGCAGCGTCCACTGGTTGATCTTGTCGCTGATCATCGCCGACAGGCCGGCCCGCGCGCGCTGGTTGAGCACGAAGATCACCGCGATCGTCACCGCCGGCGCCTCGCTCGCGAGCGGCGCGAGCCACTGGATCAGCAGGAAGCGGTCGATGCCCAACCGACCGCCGAGCTTCACGAGCGATTCCGCGAACGGCTCCGCGCTCAACAGGATCACCAGCGCCGACAGCGCGGTCATCGCGCCGATCGCGGCCCAGCGCGGCCCGGGCGCGAGTGTGGCGATGAACGCGCCCGGGCCGGGCTCGGCGTCCTCGTCGTCGCCCGCCTCCGGCTCGGCCTGCGCGGTGCGCCACAGATAGAAGAAGAACAGCGCCGCGAGCACCACGAAGTCGATCAGGCCGATGCGGTTCTTCAGCACGATCACGAACGCATATGCGCTCGCGAGCCCGAGGAACACGATCTCGATCGCGTTCTGCGGCGCCAGCTCCACCGCGCGGCGCCGGTAGCGCCAGCAGTGCAGCACCACGAGCAGCGGCCACGCAAGGCCGATCAGCATGCGGTTCGCGCCGGTCATGTTGGCGGCCGCGTAGGCCACGTAGCCCGACTGCGGGTCCTGCCCCGCGCGGAATGCGTAGTAGATGTCGACCGCATACTCGGGCAGCACCGTGACAAGCGCGACCAGCGCGATCACGAAGCCCGCCGCGATATAGCGCTCGGCGGTTTCCGCTCCCCACGACAGCATGAAGCCGGCCGCGAGGATCGCGACGCCGAAGCACGCGGCGTCGAGCGCGAGGCCCGCGCTCGCGCCGCTTGCGCGCAGCACGAGCGCGGGCAGCATCGCGACGCATGCGGCGCCGACGGGCAGCAGGAAGGCGGAGAGGAATGGGCGTGGCGACGACACGGAACCTCCTGGCGAACGCGATGCGGGATGCCAGTATCGGGCGGCCGCCGGGCATTCGCCTAACGATTCCGTGCGCTGCGTCGGCCCCGGAAACAATGCGGCGGCCGCGCGCGCGATTTGCGGCGGCGCGCGGCGCAATGCGCGGCGGGGCGTCATGTTGGCGTCATCGTGCGATCATCTGGGCGCAAAGGGCATCGAACGTCGCATGCGCCCGTCCGTCGACCGATGGCGAGAACGCCCGGCGGAACGGCGCGTGAAGCAAGCCCGTCGCCGCCTCGCCGCCGCGATGAAGACGAACCCGCCGCACGGCGGATGCACGGAGCCGGGCGCGCCAATCGCGCCCCTCGAAACCCACCCGCCATCCCCGCCTTTTCTCTCCTGCCCATCCGGCGTAAGCTATCCCTCCCGTCAAGAAGGGAGCCCGCATCCGATGTCGAATTCCCCGGATTTCGAAGCGCGCACCACCACCGGTGCCCGATTGCTGGTCGACGCGCTGCTCGCGAATCATGTCGAGCGCGTGTTCTGCGTTCCCGGCGAGAGCTTTCTCGCCGTCCTCGATGTCCTGGCCGACGAAACCGAACGCCTGCCCACCGTCGTCTGCCGCCACGAAGCCGCCGCCGCGAACATGGCGGAAGCGACCGGCAAGCTGACCGGCAAGCCCGGCGTCGCGTTCGTCACGCGCGGCCCCGGCGCGACCCATGCGTCGATCGGCGTGCACACCGCGTTCCAGGATTCCACGCCGATGATCCTGTTCATCGGCCAGTGCGCGCGCGAGCATCTCGACCGCGAGGCGTTCCAGGAAATCGACTACCGCCGCATGTTCGGCCAGATGGCCAAGTGGGTGGCGCAGATCGACGATCCGCGCCGGCTGCCCGAATACCTGAGCCATGCGTTTCACGTCGCGACGTCCGGCCGCCCGGGCCCCGTCGTGCTCGCGCTGCCGGAGGACGTGCTGTCCGAGGCCTGCGCGCCGCAAGCGATCGCGCCCGCCGCGAAGCGCGTCGCCGCCGCGCCGTCGGGCGCGCAGATGGACGAGCTGCGCGAACGCCTCGCGCGCGCCGAGCGGCCGTTCCTGATCGTCGGCGGCAGCGGCTGGACCCCGCAGGCCCACGCCGACCTGCGCCGCTTCGTCGAGGCCTGGCAGCTGCCGGTCGGCTGCGCGTTCCGCTACCAGGACACCTTCGACAACGAACATCCGCTGTACGCGGGCGACGTCGGCCTCGGCGTGAACCCGGCGCTCGCGCGCCGGATCCGCGAGGCGGACCTGCTGTTCGCGCTCGGCCCGCGCCTCGGCGAAGCCACCACGGGCGGCTACACGCTGCTCGACATCCCGAAGACGCGGCAGACGCTGATTCACGTGCACCAGGGCGCGGACGAGCTGGGCCGGGTCTACGCGGCCGACCTGCCGATCGTGTCGGGGATGCCGGAGATCGCCGCGTCGCTCGCCGCGCTCGCGCCGCCCGAGACGCCCGCCTGGGCCGGCAGCGCGGCCGACGCGCATCGCGCGTATCTCGACTGGCGCGCGCCGCTGCCGATGCCGGGCGACCTGCAACTCGGCGAGGTGATGCAGACACTGCGCGCGCGCCTGCCGCACGATGCGATCGTCACCAACGGCGCGGGCAACTACGCGATCTGGCTGCACCGTCACTTCCCGTACCGGCATTTCCGTTCGCAGCTCGCGCCGACGAGCGGCGCGATGGGCTACGGCGTGCCGGCCGCGCTCGCCGCGAAGGCGCTGTATCCCGCGCGCACCGTCGTCGCGTTCGCGGGCGACGGCTGCTTCATGATGGCCGGCAACGAGCTGGCGACGGCGATGCAGTACGGCCTCGCGATCGTCGTGATCGTCGTCAACAACGGCCACTTCGGCACGATCCGGATGCACCAGGAGCGCAACTATCCGGGACGCGTGCATGGCACGGGCCTCACCAATCCGGATTTCGCGGCCTACGCGCGCGCCTTCGGTGCGCATGGCGAGACCATCGAACGCACCGCCGACTTCGCGCCCGCGTTCGAACGCGCGCTCGCGAGCGGCCTGCCCGCGCTGCTCGAACTGCGCGTGCCGCAGGCGGCCAGCACGCCCGCCGCGACGCTCGACCAGATCCGCGCGCAGGGCGAGCGCGCGCACCAGCGCTAGGCGATGGACGCGGCGGCGATGGCAGCGCGCCCGCTTACGCGCGACGAGGCGCTCGTGCATCCCGGCTCGCTGCTGACGCCGGACGGACGGCTCGTCGCGCCGTACGATCTCGCGCACGCGCCCGCCTCGGCGGCCGCCGCGTGCGTTCCCGCGTCGCAGCTGCCGGGCGTCTTTCACGCCGCGCACCACGCGTTCCGGCTCGACTACGCGCAGTGCGGGACGGTTCACGTGATCAACGGGATGGGCATCGCGCTCGGCGATTCGGTGATCGGGCTCACCGCGCTGGCGGCGCTGCGCGCGCGCCATCCCGCGCTGCGCTTCGTGCTGTACCGGCCGGCTCACGCGCCCGCCTATGTCGACGCGCTGTACCAGCTGGCGACCGCGGCGATCGCCCCCTGCCGCCGCCTGCCGTGGCCCGCGGATCGGCTGCCCGCGCACGAACCCCGCATCGACCTCGGCAATCAGCTGTATTGGCCCGCGTTCGCCGAGCGGCCGATGATCGACTTCTTCCTGTCCGCGCTCGGCGTCGATCCCGCCACGATCCCGGCCGACGCGAAGCGCAACCGCTGGCTCGCCGATCTCGCGCTGCCGGCCCTGCCGCCCGCCTGGCGCACACGCCGCTACGCGCTGTTCTGCCCGACCGCGAGCACCCCGCTGCGCAGCATCCCGGCCGCGCGGCACGCCGCGCTCGTCGGCCGACTCGCCGACGCCTACCGGCTGCCAGTGCTCGGCTTCGGGCCGGTCGACCATCCCGCCTATGTCGACGTGCAGGCGCACTCGACCGACACCGCGCGATTCATCGCGTGGGTCGCCCACGCCGACGTGCTGCTCGCCGCCGACACCTCGGCCGTGCATCTCGCGGCCGGCTTCGACGTGCCGACGCTCGCGTGTTTTTCCAGCATCGCGCCCGCGCTGAGGGTGCGCGACTATCCGCACTGCACCGGCGTCGCGCTGCCCGTGCCGGAAGAATGGCGCGGCCGGCATGCGGGGGCGTCGGAGGCGGAACTGGAGGAACTCGACGCCCTGTACCGGGCAGTCGACTGGAGCCGGATCGTGTGGCCACGCGCGCGTGAGCGTGCAGGCCGCTGAGCCGCTACCCGAGCAGGCGCCGGCTCACGCCGCATGAACCCGCGCGCGCAGCGGATCCGCGCGGAAGCGCCGGAACCGTCCGCGCAGCACGGCGCGTGCCGACCGCCGCGAAAAGCGCCGGCGCGCACCCGCGCGGCCGGCCGCGCGGCAGACGGGCGCGCAGACGTTCAGCATGCGAGCGCCGCCCCGCGCAGCGCCTCCGAGGGCCGCTCGCCGAACATGCGGCGATAGTCGGTCGCGAACTGGCTCAGATGCCAGAAGCCCCACGCGGCGGCGACGTCCTGCACCGAGCCCGCGTCGCGCCCGCACAGGTCGCGGCGCGCGCCGTTCAGGCGCAGCGTGCGCAGGTAGGTCGCGGGCGCCATCCCGAGCACGTCCTGGAAACAGTACTGCAAGGTGCGGCGGCTCACGTGCAGCTGCTCGCACAGCTCGGGCACGCCGACCGGCCGCGAGCGGTGCGCGAGCACGTAGTCGCGCGCCTGTGCGACGATCCTGCGGCGTCGCGACGGCTGGCCGGCGTCGGCCGCCCCGGCGGGCGCCCCGTAGAGATCGAACAACGCCGCGAGCAGCCCGGCCTGCAGGTCGCGGCGCTCGCAGTCCGACAGCGGCGCGGCCGCCGCTTCGGCCCGCCCGAGCCCGCGCGCGAGCTGCGCGCACAGACGCGCGAGCCGCGCCTCCCCGACCTGCGCGACCGCCTGCCCCGGCAAACGCTCGTCGAGCCCGCAGCGCTCGACCTGCTCCGCATAGCGCCGCAGCACGTCGCCGCGCACCACGAGGCCGTAGATCGAGAAATGCGCGGGCGTCAGCAACTCGAATTCGACGTTGCCGGGCCGGAACGCCAACGCGTCGGCCGTGATCGGGCACGCGTCGATCCGCGCGCCGCCGTCGCGCGCGAGCGGCACGCCGAACCAGTACGCATCGCCGCGCACCTCGCAGGCCTGGCGCAGCGTATGGCTCGTGGTCTCGCGAAACAGCTTCATCGTGTCGAGCGGCAGCTCGGTCAGCGTGCCGACGAAGCGGCCCGCCGCAAGCTGGTCGTAGGTCTGGCGCCAGCCGATCAGGTTGCGGGCCTGCTCGTCGGCGTCATGGGCGACGCTGACCACCGCGCGCCCGGCCGGCCCTTCCCCGCCCCCCGCGCTGCGCCGGGTGTCCGCCGCCGTCGTCTCGACCCGCCCCTGTTCCATGAACGCCTCCGCGATTCCGCTGAACCTCACCGGCCGCGAGCGATGCAATTCCCGTGCCGAAGCGCCGCCCGCGCCCGCGCGCTGCGACGCCGCGCCGCACTGTTCAAGGCTGGCGCAACCCGGCGCACACGCATTGCGCCATCCCGGCACAGTCGCCGCCGCGCACCCGCGCGGTGCGCCGGGCCGGCCCGCGCGCAGGCCCGGCGCGGCGGCGCACCGGCGGCTGGCACGCTTCTGGCGTAACGCTCGGACGCCGCGCGCTCGCGCGGCGCATTCCAATCGACATGCGAGGAGCAACGCGATGAATCACGCGGACATGCAGCACCTGAACATTGAGTTCCCGTTCCGCAAGCAGTACGGGAATTTCATCGGCGGCGAATGGGTCGCCCCGGTTGGCGGCGAGTACTTCGACAACATCTCGCCCGTCACCGGCCAGCCGTTCACCGCGATCCCGCGCTCGCGCGAAGCCGACATCGAACGCGCGCTCGACGCCGCGCACGCCGCGAAGGCCGGGTGGGGCGCGACGTCCGCCGCCGATCGCGCGAACGTGCTGCTGCGGATCGCCGACCGCATGGAGGCGAACCTCGCGCGCCTCGCGGTGGCCGAGACGATCGACAACGGCAAGCCGCTGCGCGAGACCACCGCGGCCGACATCCCGCTCGCGATCGACCACTTCCGCTATTTCGCGGGCTGCATCCGCGCGCAGGAAGGCTCGATCGCCGACATCGGCGGCGATCTCGTCGCCTATCACTTCCACGAGCCGCTCGGCGTGGTCGGGCAGATCATCCCGTGGAACTTCCCGATCCTGATGGCCGCGTGGAAGGTCGCGCCCGCGCTCGCGGCCGGCAACTGCGTGGTGCTCAAGCCCGCGGAGCAGACGCCCGCGTCGATTCTCGTGCTGGCCGAACTGATCCAGGATCTGCTGCCGCCCGGCGTGCTGAACATCGTCAACGGCTTCGGGCTCGAAGCGGGCAAACCGCTCGCGTCGAGCAAGCGGATCGCGAAGATCGCGTTCACCGGCGAGACCTCGACGGGCCGCCTGATCATGCAGTACGCGAGCGAGAACCTGATCCCCGTCACGCTCGAACTGGGCGGCAAGAGCCCGAACGTGTTCTTCGCCGACGTGATGGACCGCGACGACAGCTATTTCGACAAGGCGCTCGAAGGCTTCGCGATGTTCGCGCTGAACCAGGGCGAGGTCTGCACGTGCCCGTCGCGCGCGCTCGTCGAGGAAAGCATCTACGACCGCTTCATCGAGCGCGCGCTCAAGCGCGTCGAGTCGATCCGCCAGGGCCACCCGCTCGACGCGCAGACCATGATCGGCGCGCAGGCCTCGGCCGAGCAGCTCGAGAAGATCCTGTCGTACATCGACCTCGGCCGCCAGGAAGGCGCGCAATGCCTGACGGGCGGCGAGCGCAACACGCTCGGCGGCGAACTGGCGGAAGGCTATTACGTGAAGCCGACCGTGTTCCGCGGTCACAACCGGATGCGCATCTTCCAGGAAGAGATCTTCGGGCCGGTGCTGTCGGTGGCCACCTTCAAGAACGAGGAGGAAGCGCTCGAAATCGCCAACGACACGCTGTATGGGCTCGGCGCCGGTCTGTGGACCCGCGACGGCAATCGCGCCTACCGCTTCGGTCGCGCGATCCAGGCGGGCCGCGTGTGGACCAACTGCTACCACGCGTATCCGGCGCATGCGGCGTTCGGCGGCTACAAGCAATCGGGGATCGGCCGCGAAACCCACAAGATGATGCTCGACCACTACCAGCAGACGAAGAACCTGCTCGTCAGCTACAGCGACAAGCCGCTCGGCTTGTTCTGAGCGGCGCCGCGCCGGGTTCGGCGCGGTGCGGCCGGCGGGATCGTCCGGGCGTCTTGGGCGGTTCCGCCGGGCTTGTTCTTCGGCCCGGCGCGTGTCGCCGGCGATCTCCCCGGTCATCCGCGCGCCGCGCAGTGCCATTCGCCCGGCCGCGCGACCGCGCCTCACCTGTCATTTCGCTCCAGCAGGAGTCGGCGCGCCCGACGTCCCTCCTCCCGCCACGCCATCTCGCGCCCGCCCTCACCCGCCGTCCCGCTCCAGCACCAGCGAGCCCGCGCCCGACGTCCGGCCGCCCTTGCGCGGCGCCGCCTCGTCCGCGCGCACCCGGCTCAGGAACGCGAACACCACCACCGCGCACGCAGCCGTGACCACGGTCAGCCCGTCCAGCAGGCTGCCGAATGCGTCCCGGTACTGCGCGGCCAGATCCTCACGCGTCACCCCCGGCAACACGACGGCGGCCCGCGCTAGATCGCCCGTCGCCAGCCGCGCCGCCGCCTCGGCTAGCGCATGCGGCGCGGCCGCCGGCGCGATCCCGTGCAGCCGCGTCGCGACGAGCGCCGCGAGCAGCGCGCCGACGATCGCGAGCGCGATTCCCTCGCCCGCCACGCGCGTCGTGCTGAAAATCCCGGTCGCCATCCCCGCGCGCTCCTTCGGCACGACGCTGATCGACAAGCCATCCATCAGTCCCCAGGGCAGGCCCGCGCCGACGCCGATCACGGCCATCGGCGCGAGCGCCGCGCGCCCCGCGCCCTCCGTCAGCGCCGCGCCGAGCCAGTGCAGGCCGGCCGCCGCGACCAGCAGGCCGACCCCGGCGATCAGCCCGGCGGACATCCAGCGCGTCAGCAGTGCGGCCACGAGCGGCACGATCAGCATCGGCGCGGACAGCGCGAGCATCAGCAGGCCGGCGTCGAGGGCCCGGTAACCGTCGACGCCGATGAAGCGCAGGGGCAGCAGCACCAGCAGCACGATGTAGCAATAGCAGGTCGCGACCGGCAGCACCTGCACGCCGACGAAGCGCGGATAGCGGAACAGCGACAGGTCGAGCATCGGCCGCGCCACGCGCGCCTCGATCGCGGCGAAGCCGGCCGCGAGCACTGCCGCGCCCGCGAGCAGGCCGACGACGAGCGGGCTCGTCCAGCCGTCCTCGGGCGCCTGGATCACGCCGAACGTGAACAGCGACAGCGCGCCGGTGAAGCTCGCCGCCCCCGCCCAGTCGAGCCCGGCCGCGGCCGGATCGCGCGTCTCGCGCAGCCGCGGCGCGCCCACCAGCAGCGCGAGCGCACCCACCAGCGCGCCCGTCGCGAAGATCGCGCGCCAGCCCAGCAGCTCGATCAGCCAGCCCGCGAGCACGGGGCCGAACGCGAGCCCGAGCCCGAAGGTCGTGCCGAGCAGGCTGAACGCGCGGGTCCGCGCCGCGCCGTCGAACTCCTGCGCCAGCGCGGCCGTCCCGCCCGCGAGCGCCGCCGCGGCGGCCGCGCCCTGCGCCGCACGCAGCAGGTCGACCACGAGCAGCGTCGGCGCGAAGCCGAGCGCGGCCGACGCCAACGCGAAACCGCCCACGCCGATCAGGAAGACCCGCTTGCGGCCGAACTGGTCCGCGAGCGCGCCCGCCGCCATCAGCAGGCTGCCGAAGCTCAGCATGAAGGCATTGGTGATCCAGTTCAGCGCAACCGGGCCGCCCGGCAGCGCGCGGCCGATCGCGGGCGTCGCCACCGCGCCGCCCGCGAAGCTCAGCGGCAGCGCGAGCGCGGCGAGGCACACCGCCAGCAGAATCATGCGGCGCCGCCGCGCCGCCAGGGGGGAAACCATCGACGCTCCTCGTCAGTAGCCGGGGCCGCCCGTCGCGCATGCCCTGCGCGCGGCCCGTCGGAGCGATGAAAGATAATTCGGATCTAATCAAAGAAAAACAACGTGAAACTCCTCAGATAGTGGAGTTAAATTCCGCAATTGCATTCGGCATTCGGTATTTGGCCTCTGACACCCGGAATCGGCTCCCATGGACAACCTCAACGGCATCGTCGCCTTCGTGCGCACGGCGGAGACGCTGAGCTTCGTCGCCGCCGGGCGCAAGCTCGGGATCTCGGCGTCGGCGGTCGGCAAGACGATCGCGAAGCTCGAACAGTCGCTCGGCGTGCGGCTGTTTCACCGCACCACGCGCCGGGTCACGCTCACCGACGAAGGGCGGCACTTCCACGAACGCTGCCACCGGATCCTGGAGGAGCTGCGCGACGCGGAGGCCACGCTGTCGGAATCGGCGCAGACGCCGCGCGGCCGGCTGCGCGTGAGCCTGCCCGTGATCGGTTACCGTTTCCTGCTGCCGGTGCTGCCGGAATTCCGCGCGCGCTATCCGGACATCGAACTCGATCTCGATTTCAACGACCGGCTCGTCGACGTGGTCGACGGCGGCTTCGACGCGGTGATCCGCAGCGGCCAGCTGACCGATTCGAGCCTGATGTCGCGCCGCCTGGGGCCGTTCCGCTTCGTGCTGTGCGCGGCGCCCGCCTATCTCGAACGGGCCGGCGCGCCCGGGATACCGGACGACCTCGCCGCGCATGCCTGCGTGCGCTACCGCTTCCCGACCACCGGCAAGCTGCAGCCGTGGGCGCTCGCGCACGACGGCGGCGAGCCGCCGAACCTGCGCGCGGCGATGACCTGCAACAACATGGAGGCGTTGCGCGCGGCGGTGCTGGCCGGCTTCGGCATCGGCTACATGCCCGATTTCCTCGCGCGCGACGCACTCGCATGCGGCGCGCTCGTCACGGTGCTCGACGACTACCGGATCGCGCCCGGGCAATTCTCGGTGCTGTGGCCGTCGAGCCGCCAGCTGTCGCCGAAGCTGCGGGTGTTCGTCGACTTCCTGTGCGCGCGCCTGTTCCAGCCCGCCTGAGCGGCGGGCCCGCCGCCGCTCAAACGTCCGACAGCTGCGCGGGCGCCGCCGCGCCGGGCAGCGTGGCGTCGCTGTCGTCCTTGAGCCCGACGCCCGTGAGGCCGAGCCGCCGCGCATGGGTGAGCAGGTAGTGGAGCTTGTGCGCGGCCGCCGCGTAGGGCAGCCCCTCCGGCCGCACGTTCGAGATGCAGTTGCGCAGCGCGTCGTGGCAGCCGACCTTCGGCGCATAGGTGAGATAGACCCCGAGGCTGTCCGGCGAGCTGAGCCCCGGACGCTCGCCGATCAGCATCGCGACGAGCCGCGCGCGCAGCAGCTCGCCGATCTCGTCGCCGAGCGCGACGCGCGCCTGCTGCGCGACCACCACCGGGCCGACCCGCCAGCCGTCGACGTCGAGCCGTCCGCGCACCGCCTGCAGCAGCGGCAGCGCCTGCTTCGCGGCCGCGAACGCCGACAGCCCGTCGCCGATCACGAACACCAGCTCGGGCGGCTCGCCCGCCGCCTCGCCCGCTTGCGCGAGCGCCGCGCGGCTGGCGTCCGACAGCCGCCGCCCGAGGTCGGGCCGCCGCAGGTAGTGCTGGCGATCGGGCGCCGCGCTGTGCGCGTTGAGCGACGCGAATCCCGCGTCGGCCAGCGCGCGGTGCAGCGCCTCCACGTCGAGCGGCTGGTGCACGGCGTCGCGCGCCTGCGCGTGCGACAGGTTGAACGCGAGCAGCGGCGCGGTCGGCAGGCTGCTGCCCGTGCGGCCGAGCGCGATCCGCGCGTTCGTGAACGCCTTCAGTTCGCCCCACGGATTCTTCTCGATGGCGTCGCTCATGCGTCGAGCCCCATCCATTCGTGCGCGCCCGCGAGCAGGGGTTGGCGCGGCGATGCGGCCAGGAGCGCGCCGCGCGCGTCCGCGATGCCCATCGTCTCCAGCCACTCCTCGAATTCCGGCGCGCGCCGCAGCCCCAGCACCTCGCGCACGTACAGCGCGTCGTGGAACGAGGTGCTCTGGTAGTTGAGCATCACGTCGTCCGCGCCGGGGATGCCCATGATGAAGTTGATGCCGGCCGCGCCGAGCAGCGTCAGCAGCGTGTCCATGTCGTCCTGGTCGGCTTCCGCGTGGTTCGTGTAGCAGATGTCGCAGCCCATCGGCACGCCGAGCAGCTTGCCGCAGAAGTGATCCTCGAGCCCCGCGCGGATGATCTGCTTGCCGTCGTACAGATACTCGGGGCCGATGAAGCCGACCACCGTGTTGACGAGGAACGGCTCGAACTTGCGCGCGACCGCGTAGGCGCGCACCTCGCAGGTCTGCTGGTCGACGCCGTGATGCGCGTTCGCGGACAGCGCGCTGCCCTGGCCCGTCTCGAAGTACATGAGGTTGTCGCCGACCGTGCCGCGCCGCAGCGACAGCGCGGCCTCGCGCGCCTCGCGCAGCAGCGCGAGCGAGATCCCGAAGCTCGCGTTCGCGCGCTCGGTGCCCGCGATCGACTGGAACACGAGATCGACGGGCGCGCCCTTCTCGACCGCCGCGATCGTGTTGGTCACGTGGGTCAGCACGCACGACTGGGTCGGCACCCGGTAGCGCTCGCGGAACCCGTCGATCATGTCGAGCAGCCTGACGATCGCCGCGAGGCTGTCGGTGGCGGGATTGATGCCGATCATCGCATCGCCGCAGCCGTACATGAGGCCGTCGAGCATCGACGCGGCGATGCCCTTCACGTCGTCGGTCGGGTGGTTCGGCTGCAGGCGCACCGACATCCGCCCCGCCAGCCCGACCGTGTTGCGAAAGCGCGTGACCACACGACGCTTGCGCGCGGCCGCGATCAGATCCTGGTTGCGCATCAGCTTCGACACCGCGGCGACCATCTCGGGCGTGAGGCCCGGCGCGACGCGTTCCAGCGCCGCGCCGTCGACGGCCGACGACAGCAGCCAGTTGCGGAAATCGCCGACCGTCAGGTGCGCGATCTCGGCGAAGGCTGCGCGCGAATGATCGTCGAGGATGAGGCGCGTGACCTCGTCGTCCTCGTAGGGGATCAGCGCCTCGTTCAGGAAGGTCGCGAGCGGCACCTCGGCGAGCGCCATCTTCGCGGCGACGCGCTCCTCCTCGCTCGCGGCGGCGACGCCCGCGAGCTGATCGCCGGACCGCAGCGGGCTCGCCTTCGCGAGCAGGGTTTTCAGGTCCGCGAAGCGGTAGGTGCGCGAACCGATCGTCTCCGTATAAGCCATCCGATGCCGACTCCTTGTGATGCCCGCGGCGCGTGCGCGCGCCGCGGTGCGGGGGCGGGCCGCCCGCGCGTCATTCCTCGACGAGCGCGTCGGCGGGCGCCGCCGAACGCTGCGCGCCGGTCGCGAGGAAATAGCCGTAGCCGAGCGCGAGGAACGCGACGAAGATCAGCGCGACGAGCCCGTTGAAATACACCATCGTCGCGAGACACACGAGCGCCGCGACGAGCGCGAAAGCTGGAAAGAACGGATACAGCGGCGCGCGGAACGGCCGCGCGAGGCGCGGCTGCGTGCGGCGCAGCTTGAACAGGGCCGCCATGCTGACGATATACATCACGATAGCGCCGAACACCGACATCGTCACGATGTTCGCCGTGAGCGTCTGGCCGCCGAACTGGATCAGCTCGTCGCTGTAGATCGCGACGATCCCGACCACGCCGCCCGCGAGGATCGCGCGGTACGGCGTCTGGAAGCGCGGATGCACCTTGGCGAGCCACTCGGGCAGGTAGCCCTCGCGGGCCAGCGCGAAGATCTGTCGCGAATAACCGAGGATGATGCCGTGAAACGACGCGACGAGCCCGAAGAGGCCCAGCCACACGAGCATGTGCATCCAGCCGCTGTTCGCGCCGACGATGTACTTCATCGCCTGCGGCAGCGGATCGTTGATGTTGGCGAGCCTGGTCCAGTCGCCCGCGCCGCCGGCGAACACCATCACGCCGATCGCGAGCACGACGAGCGTCAGGATCCCGGCGACGTAGGCGATCGGGATCGAGCGCTGCGGATTCTTGGCCTCCTCGGCCGCCATCGCGACGCCCTCGATCGCGAGGAAGAACCAGATCGCGAACGGGATCGCGGCGAACATCCCGTGGAACGCGCCGAGGCTGAAATGATCGGCGCCCGCCCAGCCGCCCTTGGCGAAGTTGCTCCACGCGAAGCCCGGCGACACGACGCCCATGAACACGAGCAGCTCGAAGATCGCGAACAGCGTGACGACCAGCTCGAAGGTCGCCGCGATCTGCACGCCGACGATGTTGAGCGCCATGAACACGAGATAGGCGCCCATCGCCGCGTGCTTCGGTTCGAGGCCCGGGAACTGCACATGCAGATAGGCGCCGATCGCGAGTGCGATCGCGGGCGGCGCGAACACGAACTCGACCAGCGTCGCCGCGCCCGCCAGATAGCCGCCCGCCGGCCCGAACGCGCGCCGGGCGTAGGCGAACGGCCCGCCCGCGTGCGGAATCGAAGTGGTCAGCTCGGTGAAGCTGAAGATGAAGGTCGTGTACATCGCCGCCACGAACAGCGCGGTGACGACGAAACCGAGCGTGCCCGCGCTGGCCCAGCCATAGCTCCAGCCGAAGTACTCGCCCGAGATCACGAGCCCGACCGCGATGCCCCACAGCTGCCAGGTGCCGAGCGTCTGCCGGAGAACCGGCTGCGACGCCTTGCCGCCCGCGCCGGGGCGACCTTTCGATTCTGTCTGCATGGATCTCTCCTCAAGTGCGGCTGGCCGGGCGGACCGGTGGTATCTGGCCCCCGCGACTGAAGACCGATCCTAGAGAGTCATTAATCGACGTGTTATCGAAAATCGGCAAACGTCCGGGCTTTCGTTTCGTAAGGGGCAACGCTGCGGGCGAGCGGCATCGGCACGGTGATCCAGGCCACATTGTGGCGCGCGCATGTGTCGGGCGGCCCACACACCGGCGCATGCGCGCTGCCTACATTCATCGCAACGCGGCGTCGCCGCGCCCCCACCAGGCCACCATGCGGGAAACCTATCTCGATACCGCGCGCGGCGCGGGCATCTTCCTCGTCGTGTTCGGGCACGCGCTGCGCGGGGTCGGCGCGGCGGGACTCGTGCCGGACGGCGCGCCCGCCGTGTGGGCGGCCGCGCTCGACTACACGATCCACACGTTCCACATGCCGCTGTTCTTCCTGTTGTCGGGGCGGCACGTCGAGCGCGCGCTGCGCGGCGCGGGCCACGGCTTCCTGCCGGCGCAGCTGCGCGCGGTCGCGCATCCGTACCTGCTGTGGTCGGGGTTGCAGGGCGCGGCGCAGCTCGTGATGACGACGCACGGCACGAACCACGCGTTCGGCGTGGCGGACCTGCTCGCGATCGGCTGGCGGCCGTTCGGCCAGTTCTGGTTTCTCTACGCGTTGATGCTCTGCATGCTGCTCGCGTGGGCGCTCGCCCATACGGCGCCCGCGCTGCTGCGCGCGCACGGGCCGCTCGCCGGCCTCGCGGCGCTCGGTCTTGCGCTCGGCGCGTCGACGCACTGGGGGATCGTCTCGCTCGCGTTGATGAACTGGCCGTTCTTCGCGCTCGGCCTGCTCGCGAACGAGTATTTGCCGCGGCTCGTCGCGCGCGGCGCGACGCCGGGGCGGATCGCCGCGAGCGGCGCCGCGTTCGCGGCGGCCGTGCTGTTCGCGCACGGCCACGGCGAGGCGGACAGCGTCTGGGCCATGCCCGCCGCGCTCGCCGGCATCACCCTCACGCTGCAACTCGCGTGGCGCGCGGACCGGATGCGTGATGCGCCCCGCTGGCGGATCTGGCTCGAATCGGCCGGCATCGCCTCGATGCCGATCTACCTCACGCACATCCTGGTCACGGCGGGCGTGCGTATCGCGCTGCAGCACGCCGGCGTGGCGACGCCCGCCGTGGCGACGCTCGCGCTGCACCTCGCGCTCGGCACCACCGCCGGGCTCGCCGCGCCGATGCTGCTGTACGCGCTGACACTGCGCGCGGGCCTCGCCGGCGTGGCCGGCTTCCCGCCGTTGCCGCACGCGTGGGCAATCGCCTGGAAGCGCGCGGCCTGAGCTTGGCCCGGCCTGACGTGGCTCCGCCTGAACACGACGCGGGGCATGGCACCCCGCATCCCGCGCGTTAGTCCTTGCGATCGCGCGTGTTGATCCAGCGGTCGAGCAGCTTGCCCGCCGCCTCGCGGCCGCCGAGACCGAACGACAGCGCCACCGCCACCGCGACCGCCCCGAGCACGAGCCCGAACGCGAGCTGCACGATCTCATTGGCGATGCCCATCGCGCGCAGCCCCATGGCGAACACGAGGCCGAGGATCGCGAATTGCGCGATCCGCGCGAGCAGGCCGCTCTGGTCGTGGTCGGCCTGCTGGATCACGCGGCGCGCGAGGCCGGCGAGCCAGAAGCCGATCACGAGGATCACGCCGCCCATCAGGATGTGCGCGCCGAACTCGATGAACAGCGTGACGACGTCGCGCACCTGCCCGAAGCCGAGCCGGTTCGCGGCCTCGACGGTCGCGAACAGCATCGCGAAGAAGATCACGAGCCGGCCGGCCAGCACCGACGGCTGCAACGTGCCCGAGAACACCCGTTCGACGCCGAGCACGGCGGGCAGCCCGTCGACGCCCGCCGCCACCAGCAGCTTCTGCACGAGCGTCGCGACGAAGCGCGCGACATAGAACGTGACGAGCAAGATCACGACCGCCGCGACGATGTCGGGCACCGCGCCGAGGAACTGGTCGAGCAGGCGCGTGGCCGGGCCCGAGATCGCCTCGATCTTCAGCGCGTCGAGCGCGGAAATCAGGGTCGGCACGAATACGAAGATATAGACCACGGTGCCGAGCAGGCTCGACAGTTTCACGGGCGTCGCGCTGTCGACGTTCTGCGTGAGACGGTCGGCGCCCGCCGCGCTCAGCAGGTTGACGACGAGGCCGCGCAGGATCCGCGCGACCACCCAGCCGACGAAGCCGATCACGACCGCCGCGAACACGTTCGGGACGATCGCGAGGATCTTGTCGATCATGCCCTGAACCGGCGACAGCAGCCCGTTCAGGTCGAACGCGGCGAGGATCGCGGGAATGAACATCAGGATCACGAGCCAGAACAGCACGTCGCCGAGATAGCCGCTCATCGGCTTCATGCCGGCCGTCTCGGACAGCTTGCCGTCGATCCGGCTCGCCTTCAGTGCCTTCCCCACGATGCTGCGCAAGAGCGAGGCGATCAACCACGCGATCAGCGCGAGCGCGCCGCCGCCGAGCAGGTTCGGCAGGTAGTTGATGATCTTGGTGACGAGCAGCGAGAACGGATTCGATACCGCGTAGAGGTTCAGCACGTTGAAGATGCCGACCGCGGTCACGAGCAGGATCAGCCAGAACAGGCCGCCCGCGACGATGCCTTCGACCTGCGCGCCCTGCCCGGTGCTCTCCGCGATGCGCTGGTCGACCTTCAAGGCGCCCAGCAGCTTGCGCACGCCGGCACGGACCAGCACGGCGATCAGCCAGCCGACGATCAGGATGCCGAGCGCGCCGGCGATCTTGGGCAGGTAAACGCCCAGGGTGCTTTGCAGCGATGTCAAGAAGCCGGATGAATCCATTTGTTCTCTCCCGAAAGCGTGTTGCTGCGGTTGGACATCGATGGACAACCTGCGGACTCCGAAAAATCGGGGCTGCCAGCGCGACCTTACACGGGGAACGATGGCGGATTCAATCGTTTTTCACCGTACTTAAACATTGATCAGCAAATCGTTACGGCCACGCGCACCATGCCGCGTTAAATAGTGCCAGATATAAGGGCGGACGCCCGCGCGACGCGGGCGCGGAACCGGTGCGGAGCGCAAGATTTGTCAAAAGGCGACGTGCTAAGGTGAGCGCCTGTTCCGCCGCCGCCGCGCCGCGCCGATGACCGCCACCCTGCCCGCCTGCTGGACCCGCTACCACGCCCGCCTCGCGCGCGTGCATGCGTATATCCGCGCCCACCTCGACGAACCGCTGGACCTGAACCGGCTCGCCGAGGTTGCGTGTCTGTCGCCCTATCACTGGCACCGGATCTACCAGGGGCTCTACGGTGAGTCGGTGGTGGCGACCGTGCGGCGCATCCGGCTCGCACGCGCGGCGGACGACCTGATCCGGACGGGGCGGCCGATCAGCGACATCGCGCAGCGCGCCGGCTACGGCTCGCCGCATGCGTTCAGCCGCGCGTTTCGCGACGCGTTCGGCATGCCGCCCGCGCAGTACCGGAGCCGGCGCGTGGCGCAACCCGCCCTTTCATCGCAACCAGGAGCGTCATCCATGACCCAGCATGAAGTCGTCTTGCGTCACCTCGATCCGATCGAGGTGTTGTCGGTGGACCATGTCGGCCCGTATCCGGAGATCGGTCTCGCGTTCGAGCAACTCGCGGGCTGGATCGGCGTGCGCGACCTGTTCGGTCCGGACACGCGCTGCATCGGCATCTTCTATGACGATCCGGATGCGACGCCCGCCGCGCAGTTGCGTTCGAAGGCCTGCTTCGCGCTGGGGCCGCGCGCGGCCGGCGTGACGGTCGAGCCGCCGGTGGCGCGCACCGTGATCGCGGGCGGCGAATATGCGGTGCTCACGCATCGCGGGCCTTACCAACAGCTTGCCGAGACCTACGACTGGCTGTACGGCACCTGGCTGCCGGACTCGGGCCGCGAGGCGGCCGACGCGCCGTCGTTCGAGCTGTATCTGAATTCGCCGCAGGAGGTGCGCCCCGCCGAGCTGCTGACGGAAATCCATCTGCCGCTGCGGTGAAGGAAAGCGCCGA
>NZ_JBXAPG010000004.1:15953-139380 GCF_058803765.1 Burkholderia sp. GW821-FHT14F03 | reverse complement strand
CGAGTGAAAGCGCCGAGTGAAAGCGCCGAGTGAAAGCGCCGAGTGAAAGCGCCGAGTGAAAGCGCCGAGTGAAAGCGCCGAGTGAAAGCGCCGGAGGGCGGGCATCCGCCCGCCCTCCGGCCCGCGCCTGGTCTAGGCGACCTGCGTCCCGCACTGCTGGCAGAAGCGCGCGGCCGCATCGAGCGCCGCGCTGCATTTGCCGCACGCGGCGGGCTTCTGCGACGCGCCGCATTGCGAACAGAACTGCGCAGCCGCGCCGTTGAGCGCGCCGCAGCGCGCACAAGCCAGGTTTTGCAGCGGACCGCTGCCCGACGGCGGCGGAAAGCCACCGTTCGAATGGCCGCCCTGGTTGCCCCAGCCGTAGCCGCCGTGGCCGCCGCCGTGCCCGCGCGAAAAACCCCCGCCATGTCCGCGGCCGTGGCCGCCGGTGATCCATTTGAGCAGACTCATCTTCCGCCTCCGTTCAACGTTGTTGACGCAATAGACGCAGGCCGTTGCCGACCACGATCAGGCTCGCGCCCGCGTCCGCGAACACCGCCATCCACATCGTGCCGAGCCCCGCGATAGTGAGACCGAGGAACACCAGCTTCACCAGCAACGCGAAACCGATGTTCTGCACCAGCACGCGGTGGGTCGCGCGCGACAGGCGCACGAACGCGGGAATCTTGCGCAGGTCGTCGTCCATCAGCGCGACGTCGGCCGTCTCGATCGCCGTATCGGTGCCCATCGCGCCCATCGCGAAACCGATATCAGCGCGCGCGAGCGCCGGCGCGTCGTTGATGCCATCGCCGACCATCCCGACCGCGCCCGGCCCCGCCGCCAGCTCGTTGACCGCCGCGAGCTTGTCTTCGGGCAGCTGGTTGCCGCGCGCATCGTCGATCCCGACCTGGGCCGCGATCGCCGACGCCGTATGCGGGTTGTCGCCCGTCAGCATCGCGGTGCGGATGCCGAGCGCGTGCAGTTCAGCGACGGCCTCGCGGCTCGTCTCCTTCACCGTGTCCGCGACTGCGAACAGCCCCAGCACCCGCGCGGCGTCGATCAGCATCACGACCGTCTTGCCCTGCTTCTCGAGCGCGTCGAGCCGCTCTTCCAGCGCAGGCGAGCAACGCTTCAGCTCCTCGACGAGGCGATGGTTGCCGAGCCAGTAGGCCGTGCCGTCGATCGTGCCGCGCACGCCGCGCCCGGGGATCGCCTCGAACTCGGCCACTTCCGCGAACGCGCCGGCCGGCGCCGCGTCGCCGCGCGCCGCCGCCGCAACCGCCTGCGACACCGGGTGGTCGGAACGGCTCGCGAGACTGGCCGCCAGATGGCGCACGCGCGCCGCGTCGACATCGGCCGCGCGCAGCTCGAAATCGGTCTGCACCGGCTTGCCGTGCGTGATCGTGCCGGTCTTGTCGAGTGCCAGCCAGACCAGCTTGCGGCCTTCCTCCAGGTACACGCCGCCCTTCACGAGAATGCCGCGTCGCGCGGCCGCCGCGAGGCCGGACACGATCGTCACCGGCGTCGAGATCACCAGCGCGCACGGGCACGCGATCACGAGCAGCACCAGCGCGCGGTAGATCCAGTCGCGCCATGCGCCGTCGATCAGGAGCGGCGGCACGATCGCGACCAGCAAGGCGATCGCGAACACGACCGGCGTATAGACCCGCGCGAACTGATCGACGAAGCGCTGCGTCGGCGCCTTGGCGCCCTGCGCCTCCTCGACGGCGTGGATGATGCGCGCGAGCGTGGTGTTGCCCGCCACGGCCGTGACCCGATACTCGAACGAGCCCGATTCGTTGATGGTGCCGGCGAACACCGGATCGCCCTGGCCTTTTTCGACGGGCAGGCTTTCGCCGGTGATCGGCGCCTGGTTCACGGTCGAGCGGCCGGACACGATCTCGCCGTCGAGGCCGATGCGCTCGCCCGGCTTCACGCGCACCACCGCGCCGAGCACGACCTGCGCCGCCTCGATGGTCGCCCACGAGCCGTCGGGCTGGCGCACCGTGGCGGTGTCCGGCGCGAGCCGCATGAGCCCCTGGATCGCGTTGCGCGCGCGATCGAGCGACTTCGCCTCGATCAATTCCGCGATGGTGAACAACACCATCACCATCGCGGCCTCCGGCCATTGACCGATCACCATCGCGCCCGTCACCGCAATGCTCATCAGCGCATTGATGTTGAGGTTGCCGTTGCGGATCGCGATCCAGCCTTTCTTGTAGGTGGTGAGGCCGCAGGCAGCGACCGCCAGCACCGCGAGCCCGGCCGCGAGCCAGGTCGGCAGCCCGAACCAGGTGGCCGCCTCCGACGCGATCGCCGCGACGCCCGCCAGCGCGAGCGGCCACCACGGCTTCGCGCGCTCGGCGGGCAGCGCCGCGGGGCCGGGGCCGGCGTTGCCGGCGGCTTCCGGCGTCATGCCGAGCGAACGGATCGCGCTCGTGATCGCGGCTTCCGCGCCCGGCACGTGCTCGACCGTCAGCATGCGCTGCATCAGGTTGAATTCGAGCGTCGCCACTTCCTTCATGCCGCCGAGCTTCTTGCGGATCAGCGTTTCCTCGGTCGGGCAGTCCATCTGCATGATCCGGAACGCCGAACGCAGGTTGCCGTTCGCTGCCGCGCTGGCCCCCGGCAGCGGCGCGAGTGCGAGCGCGGCCGGCGCGCAGCAGCTGTCTGTGCCGTGGCCGTGGTCGTGGTCGTGGTCGTGCGCATGAGCGTGATCGTGGCTATGACCGCAGCTCGCGCCGTGCGTGTGCTCGTGCTCCTTTGTGCGCGGCGTATCGACACCCTCGCGAACGGATGCTTGCTCATGGTCGTGGCGGCAACCCCCGCCGTGCGCGTGATCATGCGCGTGCTCGCGCCCGTCCACGCGCGGCGTATCGACGCCCCCGCGAGCCGGTGCATGCTCGTGCTCGCGGCCATGTTCGTGGTCGTGGCCGCAGCCCGCACCGTGCGCGTGATCGTGCGTTTGCGCACGCGGCGCATCGACGCGCCCCGGCGCGCCATGAACGTGGCCGTCCTGGCCGTGTGCATGGCCGCGATGAGCGTGCCCGTGCGCGCCTGCGCACGTTTCGTCGTGGACATGTTCCGCGTCGCGGAGCCGGTCTCGCGCCTGGGTGGCTTCGGTCATTGCAACCTCCTGATTAGCTGACGGTGTACAGTTAACACCTTGAAGCCACTACAGGGTCAAGTGTTCCGTAAGGAGAGTGGAATGAAGATCGGTGAATTGGCCAAGGCTGCCCGCTGCACCCCCGAGACGATCCGTTTTTACGAGAAAGAGGGCCTGATGCCCGATGCGGAGCGGACCGATTCGAACTACCGCAACTACACGGAGACGCACGTCGAGCGCCTGCGCTTCATCCGCAATTGCCGCGCGCTCGACATGACGCACGACGAGATTCGCGCGCTGCTGCGCCTGACCGACGATCCCGCCGACCGCTGCGACTCGATCAACACGCTGCTCGACGAGCACATCGGCCACGTCGAGGCGCGCCTGACCGAGCTGCAGCACCTGAAGACGCAGCTCGCCGTGCTGCGCGAGCAATGCCAGGGCGAGCATACGGTCGAGGACTGCGGCATCGTGCATGGCCTCGCGACGATGGAAACCGTCGCGCCGCCCGCGAAGCGCACGCACGTCGGCTAAGGGCTGGCGGACAGCCGGGGCGGATGAGTTCCGGCTTGAGTTCATTCATGACTAGTCATAGAATAACTAGACATAAATGAACTATTCATATCATGTCTCGCTACTCCCCCCTGGCGCTGGCCGTGCTTGCCATGCTCACCGAAGCGCCGATGCACGCCTACCGCATCCAGCAGTTGATCAAGCTGCGCGGCAAGGACGAGGTCATCAACGTCCGGCAGCGCAACAGCCTGTACCAGACCCTCGACCGTCTGCTGCGCGACGCGCTGATCGTCGTGCACGACACCGCGCGCGACGGCGCGTTTCCCGAGCGCACCGTCTACGCGATCACCAACCTGGGCCGCGACACGGCGCGCGCATGGCTGCGCGAGCAGCTCGCGGAACCCGCGCGCGAATTCCCGTCGTTTCCGGTTGCGTTGTCGATCCTGCCGCTGCTGTCGGTCGAGGATGCGCGGCGCCAGCTCGACGCGCGCATCGGCGCGCTCGAAAGTGAACTGGCGCGCCTTGAAGCCGCGCGCAATGAAGCGCAGGCGCGGCAGATTCCACGCCTGTTCCTGCTGGATAGCGAACTGCTGGAGGCGACGCTCGAAGCCGAGCTGGGCTGGGTGCGCAGCGTCGTCGAGCATTTGAAGGTCGGCGCGCTGACCTGGAGCGAGGCATGGCTGCGGGACATCGCCGAACGCCTGTCGCAGGCGGACGCCTGAGGTGAGCGCCTGAGGTGAGCGCCTGAGGTGAGCGCCTGAGGTGAGCGCCTGAGGTAAGTGCCCGAGGTAAGTGCCCGAGGTGAGCGCCCGAGGTGAGCGTTCAAGCAAGACCGGCCTCACGATCGCGCACGGGAACCTCCCGCGCGCCCACCCGCTCACCGCACGGAAATATCGATCTCGCCGAAATACTTGCGGCCCAGCGCCGCCACGGTGCCGTCGGCCTTGAGCCGCTCGATCGCCGCGTTCAGGCGCACGCGCAGCGCGTCGTCGCCCTTGCGCAAACCGAACGCCACGCCGTTGCCGAGGATCCGCTCGTCGCGCACCGGCTCGCCGACGAACCCGAAGCCCTTGCTGTCCGGACGCGACAGGAACCCGCGCTGACCAGCCGGCGCGAGCACCAGCGTCGCGTCGAGCCGCCCGGCGACGAGGTCCGCATAGGCCTGATTCTGGTCCTGGTACGACACGACGCCCACGCCCGCCGGCGCCCAGTGCACCTTCGCGTAGGTCTCCTGGATCGAGCCCTGCAGCACGCCCACCCTGCGCCCCTTGAGCACCTCGGGTGTGGAGCCGAGCCCGCTCGACACGCGCGCGATCAAACGGGTCGGCACGTGATAGACGATCGTCGAGAAATCGATCGCCTGGCGTCGCTGCGCGGTGGCGTTCATCGACGAATTGATCGCATCGAACTTGCGCCCCTGCAGGGCCGGGATCAAGCCGTCGAACGACGTCTCGACCCATTTGCAGCTGAGCTTCGCCGCCTGGCAGACCGCATTGCCGACATCGATGTCGAAACCCTGCAGCGAACCGTCGGCCGCCTTCGATTCGAACGGCGGATACTGCGCCTCGACGCCGAAGCGCAGCGTCTGCGACGCATCGGCGGCCCACGCCACGCCGCCGCCCGCGATGCAAAGCAAGCCCAGCGCGCCGGCCAGCGCGAATCGGAAGGTCAATCGTTTCATCGAAATTCTCCTTGGCAACAGTGGAATGCGCGGCGTCACACGCCACACAGGCGCCGCGCGCCTTCGAGCAGCGTCGCGTCGTCCTTCGCGAAGCTGAGGCGGATCAAGCCCGTGTCGGTGCCGTCCGTGTAGAACGCCGACAACGGGATCGTCGCGACGCGCGCGTCGCGAATCAGCCGCTGCACGAACGCGCTGTCGGATTCGTCGGAAAAATGCCGGAAGCGCGCGAGCATGAAGAACGAGCCCTCGCTCGGCAGCAGTTCGAAGCGCGACCCGGCGAGCGCAGCGGCGAACAGGTCGCGCTTGCGCTGGTAGAACGCGCCGAGCCCGAGATACGAGGACGGCTCCGCGAGCGTCTCGGCGAACGCATGCTGCATCGGCGTATCGGCCGAGAACACCATGAACTGATGCACCTTGCGGATCTCGTCCATCAGCGCGGCGGGCGCGAGGCAATAGCCGATCCGCCAGCCGGTCACGTGATACGACTTGCCGAACGACGACACGATCACGCTGCGCGCCGCGAGCGCGGGGTCGCGCGCCATGCCGAGATGGCGCGCGCCGTCGAACACGACGTGCTCGTACACCTCGTCCGACAGAATCACGATGCCGGTGTCGCGCGTGAGCGCCGCGAGCCGCACGAGATCGTCGTCGCCGAGGATCGTCGCGGTCGGATTGTGCGGCGTGTTGAGGATCAGCATGCGCGTGCGCGGCGTGAGCGCGGCCGCGACCGCGTCCCAGTCGATCCGGAACGTCGGCACCGCGAGCTTGAGCGCGACGGGCGTCGCGCCCTGCAGGCGCACGATCGGCGCATAGCTGTCGAACGACGGCTCGAAGTAGATCACCTCGTCGCCGGGATGCACGAGCGCGCTGATCGCCGCGTAGAGCCCCTCGCTCGCGCTCGCGACCACGGTGATCTCCGTGGCCGGATCGTAGCGGGTGCCGTACAGGCGCTCGGTCTTGTCAGCGAGCGCGTCGCGCAGCGCGGCGACGCCGGCCATCGGCGCGTACTGATTGTGTCCGTCGCGCATCGCGCGGCTCGCGCGCTCGACGAGCGCCGGGTCGGGCGCGAAGTTGGGCGCCCCCTGCGACAGGTTCAGCGCATCGTATTCGGCGGCCAGCTGGCCGATCACGGTGAAGATCGTCGTGCCGACGTCGGGCAGCTTCGAACGGGGCGCGGCGGCGCTCTGCATGGCTCTCCTCCTGGTGTAGAACACGGCGGAGCGACCTGGCCGCGCGCCGTCCGTCAACGGATTGAGCCTCAGGCGCCGGATGCGGACAATCGAAAAGTTGTCATGCGGGCCATGCGCTGAGGTCATGGCCCGCACGCCGCGCGAAAAAAAGCGGCGCCCGAAGGCGCCGCCCTTGATGCCCGGATCGAATCCGCGCTTACTTGCCGCCGATGCTCTTCAGCGGCTTCCAGTCGCCGTTCTCGACCTTGTACATCGTGATGCCACCGTTCTTCAGGTCGCCCTTCGCGTCATACGCGACGTGCGTCGAGGTCACGCCCGCCATGTCGGTCTTCGCGAGGAACGGCAGGTACTTGGCCGGATCCGTCGAGTTCGCCTTCTTCATCGCGTCGAACATCGCCATCGCGCCGTCGTAGGCATACGGCGAGTAGGTCTGCACGTCTTCGCCGAAGCGCTTCTTGTACTTGTCCGCGTACGCCTTGCCGCCCGGCATTTCGGTCAGCGGCAGGCCCGCCAGCGAGGCGATCGTGCCGTTGGCCGCGTCGCCCGCGATCTTCAGGAAGGTCGGGGTCTTGACCATCTCGCCGCCCATCAGCGGCGCCGTGAGGCCGAGCGTCTTCATCTGCTTGGCCATCGGCGCGGCTTGCGAATCCGCGCCGCCGTAGTAGACGAGGTCCGGCTTCGACGACTTGATCTTGGTCAGAATCGCCTTGAAGTCGACCGCCTTGTCGTTGGTGAACTCGCGATCGATGATCGTGCCGCCCGCCGCCTTCGCCGCCTTCTCGAACTGATCGGCGAGGCCCTGGCCGTACGCGGTGCGGTCGTCGACGATCGCGATCTTCTTCATGCCGAGATCCTTCACCGCGAAGGTGCCCGCCACCGAGCCCTGCTGCGTGTCGGACGTCATCATCCGGAAGGTCGTCTTGTAGCCTTGCTGCGTGTACTCGGGCGCGGTCGCCATCGCGATCTGCGGGATGCCCGCGTTCGCGTAGATGCGCGATGCCGGGATCGTCGTGCCCGAATTGAAGTGGCCGAGCATGCCCTTGATGCCGTCGTCGACGAGCTTCTGGGCCACCGTCGTGCCGGTGCGCGGATCGGCCTGGTCGTCCTGCGTGTCGAGCACGAACTTGATGGGCTTGCCGCCGATCGTCGGCTTCGACGCGTTGATGTCGTCGATCGCGAGCGCGATGCCGTTCTGCATGTCCTTGCCGTAGTGAGCCTGGGCACCCGTCATCGGCCCTGCATAGCCAATCTTGACGTCATCTGCATGCGCCGTCCCCGCGAGCGACATGACCGCAACGAACGTCGCGCCTGCCAGCTTTTTCATCGTGTGTTGCATAGCTTCTCCTAGGTACCAGGGTAAATGGAGCGGCATCGGGTTCACCGTGCCGCTTCCGTTTGCTTGAGTCGATCAGCCAGGATGGCTAGCCGATCGTCATCAAATTTGCATTGCCGCCCGCCGCCGCGGTATTCACGCTGACCGAACGCTCGGTCAACAAGCGTTCGAGCGCGTAATCCTCATCGCCGTGCTCGAACGCACCCGCCGCCACGCCCTGCACCGACACGATCGGCCCCGGCCGTTGCGCGACCTCCTTCACCAGCGCGAGCAGCTCGTCGCTGTCGCCTTCGAACAGCACCGCGTCGAACGACGCGTCGGCCTGCTTGCGCACGCTCGCGTACGGCTTCAGCGCGGCCGGCAGCGCAGCCGCCAGCGCCTCGCCCGCCGCGCCGGCGAACAATGCGCGGTTGCCAGTCGCGAGCACCGCCGCGAACTGCGCGCGCGCGCCGCCCGGCGTCGCCGCGACGCACAGCACCGTGCCGCGCGCCCCGAGTGTATACGTGTTGCGCTCGCCCGTCGGCCCTGCGAGCACCGCGGTTGCACCCGCCGGCACGTGCGACAGGTAGCCGTCGCAACGCGCCGCGCAGGCCGGCTCGCGCTGCTCGATCAGCCAGTCGCGCAGCGCGGTCAGCGCCGCCGTCGGCTGCGCGGCCGCGCCGTCCGTCGCCGCATCCGCGACCAGCGAGGTCGCGAGCGACTTCGGCAGGCCCGCCGGCCGCGTCGCGAGCAGGCGCTGCAGGTAGAGCGCGCCGCCCGCCTTCGGACCCGTGCCCGACAGGCCCTCGCCGCCGAACGGCTGGACCCCGACCACCGCGCCGATCACGTTGCGGTTCACGTAGATGTTGCCGACGTGCGCATGCCCGATCACATGCGCGATCGTCTCGTCGATCCGCGTGTGGATCCCGAGCGTGAGGCCATAGCCCGTCGCGCGGATCTGTTCGAGCAGCTTGTCGAGCCCCGCACGGCGATAGCGTACGACGTGCAGCACCGGCCCGAACACCTCGCGCTTGAGCTCGTCGATGCTGTTGATCTCGATCAGCGTCGGCGGCACGAAGGTGCCCTGCGCGCAGTGCTCCGGCGCGGGCAGCTGGGTCACGCCGTGCCCCTTGTCCTTCATCGTCGCGATGTGCGTGTCGATCATGCGCTTCGCGTCGGCGTCGATCACCGGGCCGACGTCGGTCGACAGGCGGTCCGGGTTGCCGAGCGCCAGCTCGCGCATCGCGCCTTTCAGCATCGTCAGCGTGCGATCCGCGACATCGTCCTGCAGACACAGAACGCGCAGCGCCGAACACCGTTGACCGGCCGAGTCGAACGACGACTGCATGACGTCCGCGACCACCTGCTCGGCGAGCGCCGACGAGTCGACGATCATCGCGTTCTGGCCGCCCGTCTCCGCGATCAGCGGAATCGGCTTGCCGTCCGGGTCGAGGCGCGACGCCAGCGTCTTGTTGATCAGGCGCGCGACTTCGGTCGAGCCGGTGAACATCACCGCACGGGTGCGCGGATCGGCCACGAGCGCCGCGCCGACCGTCTCGCCGTCGCCGGGCAGCAGCTGCACCGCGCCCGCCGGCACGCCGGCCTCGCGCAACAGCCGCACGGCCTGCGCGGCGATCAGCGGGGTTTGCTCGGCCGGCTTCGCGAGCACGGTGTTGCCGGCCGCGAGCGCGGCGGCCACCTGGCCCATGAAGATCGCGAGCGGGAAATTCCACGGGCTGATGCAGACGACGGGGCCCAGCGGGCGATGCGTGTCGTTCGAGAACTCGTCGCGGATCTGCGCCGAGTAGTAGCGCAGGAAGTCGATCGCCTCGCGGATTTCCGCGACCGCGTTCGGCAGCGACTTGCCCGCCTCGCGCACGACGAGGCCCATCAGCGTGTGCATCTGCGCTTCGAGCAGGTCGGCCGCGCGCGCGAGACAGTCGGCGCGCGCGTCGACGGGCGTCGCCTGCCAGATCGGCGCGGCGGCCACGGCGTGCGCGAGCGCCGCGCCCACCTGCTCGGACGTCGCCTCGCTGACCGTGCCGACCAGGTCGCGCAGGTCGGCCGGGTTGCGCACGTCGCGCGCGGGGGCGTCGGGGAGCGCGTCGTCCGCGAGCAGCGGCGCGGCGCGCCACGGATGATGCGCGCTCGCGAGCAGCGCCGACGACAGCGACGCGAGCCGGTGTTCGTTCGACAGGTCGAGGCCCATCGAGTTGGGCCGTTCGTCGCCATACAGCTGGCGCGGCAGCGGGATCTTCGCGTGCGGCGCGCCGAGCGGCGCGAGCTTCGACGCCTCGTCGACCGGATCCGCGATCAGTTCCTTCACCGACACCGTCTTGTCGGCGATGCGGTTCACGAACGAGGTGTTCGCGCCGTTCTCGAGCAGACGACGCACCAGGTAGGCAAGCAGCGTCTCGTGGGTGCCGACGGGCGCGTACACGCGGCACGGCCGGTTCATCTTGTCGCGGCCCGTGACTTCCTCGTACAGCGGCTCGCCCATGCCGTGCAGGCACTGGAATTCATACTGGCCCGGGTAGTAGTTCTGGCCGGCCAGGTGGTAGATCGCGGACAGCGTGTGCGCGTTGTGGGTCGCGAACTGCGGATACACGGCGTCGGGCGCGCCGAGCAGCTTCTTCGCGCACGCGAGGTAGGACACGTCGGTGTAGATCTTGCGCGTGTAGACCGGATAGCCTTCGAGGCCGTCCACCTGCGCGCGCTTGATTTCGGAATCCCAATAAGCGCCCTTGACGAGCCGCACCATCAGGCGGTGACGGCTGCGGCGCGCGAGATCGACGAGGTAGTCGATCACGAACGGGCAGCGCTTCTGGTAGGCCTGCACCACGAAGCCGATGCCGTTCCAGCCGGCCAGCTCCGGGTCGAAGCACAGCGCCTCGAGCAGGTCGAGCGACAGCTCGAGGCGGTCGGCCTCCTCGGCGTCGATGTTGAGGCCGATATCGTAGCGGCGCGCCAGCAGCGCGAGCGCGCGCACCCGCGGCAGCAGCTCGCTCATCGTGCGCTCCTGCTGCGCGCGCGAATACCGCGCATGCAGCGCCGACAGCTTGATCGAGATGCCCGGGCCTTCATAGATGCCGCGGCCGCCCGCGGCCTTGCCGATCGCGTGGATCGCCTGCTCGTACGATGCGTAGTAGCGCTGCGCATCCTCCTCGGTGGTGGCCGCCTCGCCCAGCATGTCGTACGAGTAACGGAAGCCGCGCGCTTCGTACTTGCGGCTGTTCGCGAGCGCCTCCGAGATCGTCTCGCCCGTCACGAACTGCTCGCCCATCAGGCGCATCGCCATGTCGACGCCCTTGCGGATCAGCGGCTCCCCGCCCTTGCCGATCAGACGCGTGAGCGCCGACGACAGGCCCGCCTCGCTGTTGGTCGTCACGAGCTTGCCCGTGATCATCAGCCCCCAGGTCGCGGCGTTCACGAACAGCGACGGCGCGTGGCCGACGTGCGAGCGCCAGTCGCCCTTGCTGATCTTGTCGCGGATCAGCGCGTCGCGGGTCGCGCGATCGGGAATCCGCAGCAGCGCCTCCGCGAGACACATCAGCGCGACGCCTTCCTGGCTCGACAGCGAGAACTCGTGGATCAGGCCCTCGACGCCCCCGCCCGTGCTCTTCTCGCGCAGCGCCTCGACGAGCGTGCCGGCGAGCGTCTGCACGTCGGCCGCGAGGTTCGCGGGCAGGCGCGCCTGGCCCAGCAGGAACGGCACGCACTCGGGCTCGGGCCGGCGGTACGCGGCCGTGATCGCGGCGCGGAGCACCGATTGCGGCTGCACGCTCTGCGCGAACTCGAGGAACGGATGCGGCGCGCCATCCTCGTCCGACTCCGCCGGATGATCGGACAGCTCGGTAACGCCCGGATGGCCGGACAGCTCGGGCGGCAACTGGCCATGCTCGATGCGTTCGAGGTAGGCGAAGATCGCCTGCTTGATCAGCCAGTGAGGAGTGCGTTCGAGCCGCGACGCCGCGTCCTTCAGGCGCGAGCGCAGCAGGTCGTCGACTTTGACGCCTAGGGTGGTGCTTGCCATGGTTCCTTCTTGTCCGGCGCGGTGCCGGCGGGTGACGGGGGAAGATGCGCGGAATCGTAAGCCACCCAATAAAAAGGTGCAACCAAATCAAAAGATTGGTTGCACCCTTATAAAGCTATTTATTATCAATATCTTACACTCGTGCAACCGGGTCGCACCAGCCCCCTCGGCGATCGGTATTTTCCCTTATCCCTGTCAGATTTGCTGGCTACAGATTGCCGTGGATGTGGCCGTATACCCGGGTAGCATGCGGCCGCCCCTTCGCGCGGCCGCGAGGAGGCAAGATGGACGCTTGGGTAGTCATTGGAATTGTGTTGGCGGGCTGGGTGGCGGGCGTGATCATATTCGTGCGCGGCGCCTCGCCGGTCGTGGGCCAGGCCCTCGATCTCGCGCGCCTCGAACGGCGCACGCTGCGGGCGCACGAATAGCGCGGCGTCAGATGTCGAGCGGATCGACCTCGACGCCCCAGCGCAACACCCCCTTCAACGCGCGCAGCACCGGATGCCACGCGCGCAGCGTATGCTGCAGCGCCGCGCGCGACGCGCTTTCGAGCAGCAGTTGCGCGCGGTGGACATTCGCCACCTTCACGATCGTCATCGGCACGGCATCGTAGACCGTGACGCGCTCCGCGCCGGGCAAGCCGGCCAGCGCCGCGGCGGCCTGCTGCAGGAACGCCAGCGCGGCGTCGATCGTGCGCCCCTCGGCGCGCAGCAGCGCCTGATAGACGAACGGCGGCAGGTGCGCGTCGCGCCGCTCGCCGAGCGTCGCATTCGCGAACCCCACGTAATCGTGCCGCGTCAGCGCGTGATAGAGCGCGTGGCGCGGATAGCGGGTCTGGATCAGCACCTCGCCGGGCAGGCCCGCGCGGCCCGCGCGGCCGCTCACCTGCATCAGCTGCGCGAACAGCCGCTCGCTCGCACGGAAGTCGTGCGAGAACAGCGCGGTGTCGGCGTTCAGCACGCCGACCAGGGATACGCGCTGGAAATCGTGCCCCTTCGCGATCATCTGCGTGCCGACCAGGATATCGACCTCGCCCGCGTGCACGTCGGAAAACAGCGCCTGCGCGCTGCCCTTGCGGCGCGTGCTGTCAGCGTCGATGCGCAGCACCCGCGCGCCCGGCACCGCCTCCGCGAGCGTCTCCTCGACCCGCTGCGTGCCGCGCCCGAGCGGCGCGATGTCGACGTTGCCGCACTCGGGGCAATTGTGCGGAATCCGTGATTCCCAGCCGCAATGGTGGCAGCGCAGCGCGCGCTCCGGCTTGTGCAGCACCACGTAGGCGCTGCAGCGCGGGCAGCCGGCGACCCAGCCGCAGGCGTCGCACGCGAGCGCCGGTGCATAGCCGCGCCGGTTCAGGAACACCAGGCTTTGCTCGCCGCGCTCGACGCGCGCCTTCAGCGCGGCGACGAGCGGGCCGGACAGCCCGCCCTGCGAGGCGCGCCCGCGTCGCCGCTCCTCTTCGAGATCGATCAGGCGCACGCTCGGCAGCACCGCGTCGGCCACCGCGCGCCGCGACAGCGTGAGCCGCGTGTAGCGCCCCTGCTCGGCCTGCCACCAGGTTTCGAGCGACGGCGTCGCCGAGCCCAGCACGACCGGAATCGCCAGTTGCTTCGCGCGCCAGACCGCAAGATCGCGCGCCGAATAGCGCAAGCCTTCCTGCTGCTTGTACGCAGGCTCGTGCTCCTCGTCGACGACGATCAGCGCGAGCGTCGGCAGCGACGCGAGCACCGCGAGCCGCGTACCGAGCACGATGCGCGCGCGGCCGGTGTGCGCGGCGAGCCAGTGACGCGCCCGTTCGCCCTCGGCGAGGCCGCTGTGGAGCGTGACGATCGCGTCGCCCGGCAGGCTGGCCGCGAAGCGCGCGCGAAACGCGGCCTCGAACTGCGGCGTCAGGTTGATCTCGGGCACGAGCACGAGCGCCTGTGCGTCGGGCCGCGCGGACAGGAGCGCCGCGAGCGCGCGCAGATACACCTCGGTCTTGCCACTGCCCGTCACACCGTGCAGCAGGAACGGCGCGAAGCCTTGCGCGGCCGTGATCGCGTCGAGCGCCTCGGCCTGTTGATCGGTGAGTTGCGGCGGCGTCGCATCGCGCGCGTCGGCGGCCGCCGGCGCGGCGCCCGCTTGCGCCGCGCCGACCGCGATCTCGTCGCAGGCGACCCAGCCGCGCGCCTGCCATTCGTCGAGCGTCGCAACCGCCTTGGGGTGAAGCGCACGCACCTCGACGAGCGACAGCGCCACGACCGCCTCGCCGAGCGCCAGCGCGAGCCGGCGCAGCGCCCCCGCGCGCGCCGGCAGCGCGTCGGGCAGGGCCTCGCGGCCCGCCGGCAGCAGCCGGTAGCGCAGCTCGGGCGCGAGCAGCCGACCCCAGCGCCCGGCGTCGCGCAGCGCCTGCGGCAACGCCGGCAGCGCCACTTCGCCGCGGCCGCGCTGGTAATAGTCGGCGGCGAACGACACGAGGTCGAGCCAGTGCGCCGACAGCGGCGGCAGCTCCGCGCAGAGCGCCTCGACGTCCTTCACCCGCGCCGCGGGGACGTCACTGCGAGCCGTCACTTCGCAGATGAGCCCAACCGCGAGACGCCGCCCGAACGGCACCTGGACGAGCATGCCGGGCACCGGCGGCAGGTCCATGCGGTAGCGGTAGTCGAACAGCGTCTGCAGCGGATGGTCGAGCGCGACGCGGACGAAGCAATCCGTCATCGCCGCGCCGCCGACGGCGCGGGCGCCCGCGCCGCGCAAACGCCCGTCGCGGAGGCGAAGTTAAAGTAAAACATCACTTTCGGCGCTAAGTTTTGGATTCTCATTAGGAATCGCGGCCACCCGTGCAGCCTGTGGATAACTTTGTTGAGAACTTCCGTCGATCGACGCTGGAACGGCCTTGTGTCCGGCAGCCCGTCGCTTTTTCGAGATTAGGCCCGGTGGCCGCAAAGCCTTATCCCGTAAGGCTGCTATCTAATTTCCACGATCATAGCGAGACGCGGCCTGCGATACGGGTGTCTACCGCGCTGCAACGACTGAAATGTGTATAAGTCAAGTCTTGACAAGCATCGGATCGGCATGCGGTCAAGGCCGGCGAGCGATCGGGGCGGTTCTGCCCCGCATTCTCGCCTTGCAACGCAGCATGCGGAGCGCTTTCAGGCCGTGCCCTGGCGGATCGCGCGGCTATGCCGATGCACCTCGTCGACCAGCTCCGTGACGTGCTCGGGCGGCGTGAACTGCGAGATGCCGTGGCCGAGATTGAACACGTGGCCGGGATGGTTGCCGTAGCTGTCGAGCACCGCGCGCGCCTCGGCGCGGATCGCCTCGGGAGGCGCGAACAGGATGGTCGGATCGAGGTTGCCCTGCAGCGCCACCTGCCCCGCCACGCGCTCGCGCGCGCGGCCCGGGTTGACGGTCCAGTCGAGGCCCACGGCGTCGACGCCCGTCTGCGCGATCTCCTCGAGCCACAGGCCGCCGCCCTTCGTGAAGGTGATCACCGGCACCCGCTCGCCGTCGTGCTCGCGCTTGAGCTGGGCGACGACGCGCCGGATGTAGTCGAGCGAGTAGCGCTGATACGCACCGTCCGCGAGCGCGCCGCCCCAGGTGTCGAAGATCATCACGGCCTGCGCGCCCGCGTCGATCTGTGCGTTCAGGTACGCGGCCACCGCCTGCGCGTTGATGTCGAGGATCCGGTGCATGAGGTCCGGGCGCGCGTAGGCCATCGATTTCACGGTGCGGAAATCGTCGGAGCCGCCGCCCTCGACCATGTAGCAGGCGAGCGTCCACGGGCTGCCGGAAAAGCCGATCAGCGGCACGCGCTGGCGCCCCTGGCCGTCGGTCAGCGCGCGGCGGATCTCGCGCACCGCATCGGTCACATAGCCGAGCGTCGCGCCGATGTCGGGCACCGCGAGCTTCGCGACGTCGGCCTCGGTGCGCACCGGATGCGCGAACTTCGGCCCTTCGCCCGTCGCGAAATCGAGGCCGAGCCCCATCGCGTCGGGAATCGTCAGGATGTCAGAGAACAGGATCGCTGCGTCGAGCGGATAGCGCTCGAGCGGCTGCAGCGTGACTTCCGTCGCGTAGTCCGGGTTCTTCGCGAGACCGAGGAAGCTGCCCGCACGCGCGCGCGTCGCGCGGTACTCCGGCAGGTAGCGGCCGGCCTGGCGCATCAGCCAGATCGGCGTGTAGTCGGTCGGCTCGCGCAGCAGGGCGCGCAGGAAGGTGTCGTTGAGCAGGGTATGGGCCACGGTGAATCCGACGAAGCGAAAGCAAAGGGGCATTCTACCGGACAGCGGCCCGCCGCCCCGCGCTTCGCGTCCATATGACGCGCGGGGCGGCTCCGTTATGATCGGGCGCTTCCCCAGGCCCGTTTGCAAGGAGACTCCATGAAACACTCGCTGATCGCGCTCGGCGCGGCGCTCGCCTGCGCCGCAGGCCACGCCGGCGCCCAGGACGCCGCGCCGTCGCGGCTCGACGACGTGCTCGCGCGCGGCGCGCTGCGCATCTGCACCACCGGGGACTACAAGCCGTATTCATCTGCGCGCGCCGACGGCCGCTTCGAGGGCATCGACATCGACATGGCCGAATCGCTCGCGAAGTCGCTCGGCGTGAAGGCCAGCTTCGTGAAGACCAGCTGGCCGACGCTCACCGACGACTTCATCGCGCGCTGCGACATCGCCGTGGGCGGCGTGTCGACCACGCTGGAGCGCCAGAAGCGCGTGTTCTTCAGCGCGCCGTACGCGATCGACGGCAAGACGCCGATCGTGCGCTGCGCGGACGTCGACAAGTATCAAACCGTCGCACAGATCGACCAGCCGTCGACCCGCGTGATCGTGAATCCGGGCGGCACCAACGAGCGCTTCGCGAAGCAGTTCTTCACCCACGCGAATCTCACCGTCTACCCGGACAACGTGACGATCTTCAAGGAAATCCTCGCCGGCCGCGCGGACGTGATGGTGACCGACGCCTCCGAGACCCGGCTGCAGCAGAAGCTCAACCCGGGGCTGTGCGCCGTGCACCCGGACCAGCCGTTCCAGTACGGCGAAAAGGCCTACATGCTGCCGCGCGGCGACGTGGTGTTCCAGCAGTACGTCGACCAGTGGCTGCACCTCGCGCGCGAGACCGGCGCGTATCGCGCGATCTCCGATCGCTGGCTCAAGTAGTCCGTCGCGCGGCCCTGCCGCGCTCACCCGATCACGAATTCACGGATATCCGACGGCGCCCGCCAGGCGCCGGCACCACCCGCGCGACAGGAGAATAAACATTCACCCGATTCAATGCGGAAAATGCATCCAATATGGCGGTAAAAATGACTTTTTATCACATAAAGGACAGTAAAAAATCCCGGAGAGCCTTATCTGGCGGGCGTTACAACCTGAAACACTTTGTTACCGCGCGGCCTGCCTAATTCGCCCACAATGCCTCTCACGGTTTCAACACGGATGCGGTCTGGTGTGCCGAGTGTGAGCGGATGCAAAGTACACCTCATGTCCGTCGGCCTCGTGCCGAATCCCTTCTAAGGGGCATCCTTGTTGAAGTCGTGGTCGGCTCATACCGATGCGCTTCACCGATGGTCTCCTCGCGCTAACCCCGTAGCGTGTGGTTTTTAGCGGGCTAATAAGCCCGCTTTTTTTCGTCCGTTGAAAACGTCGACAGGCAGCGGGCCCGGCCGCTCAGGCCGTTTTCGGCACGTCGAGGTGCAATTCCTCGATCATCCGGTCGCGCATCACGAACTTCTGCACCTTGCCCGTCACCGTCATCGGCAGCGCGTCGACGAAGCGCACATAGCGCGGCACCTTGTAGTGCGCGATCTGGCCGCGGCAAAACTCGCGCAGCTCGTCGTCACTCATCGCCTCGCCCGCGCGCAGCACGACCCACGCACACACCTCCTCGCCGTACTTCGCATCGGGCACGCCGAACACCTGCACGCTCTGGATCTTCGGATGCCGGAACAGGAACTCCTCGATCTCGCGCGGATAGATGTTCTCCCCGCCGCGGATCAGCATGTCCTTCAGGCGGCCGACGATGTTGCAGAAGCCCTCCTCGTCGAGCGTCGCGAGATCGCCGGTGTGCATCCAGCCGTCGACGATCACCTCGGCCGTCTTCGCCTCGTCGCCCCAGTAGCCCTGCATCACCGAATAGCCCTTCGTGCACAGCTCGCCCGTCGCGCCGACCGGCACAATCGCGCCGAGCGGATCGACGATCTTCGCCTCGAGATGCGGCTGGATCCGGCCGACGGTCGTGGTGCGCTTCTCGAGCGAATCGGTGGTCGTGCTCTGGAACGACACCGGGCTCGTTTCCGTCATCCCGTAGGCGATCGTCACCTCGGCCATGTGCATCGTCGACACCACCCGCTTCATGGTCTCGATCGGGCACGGCGAGCCCGCCATGATGCCGGTGCGCAGCGAGCCGAGGTCGAAGCGCTCGAACTCGGGGTGATCGAGTTCCGCGATGAACATCGTCGGCACGCCGTGCAGCGCGGTGCAGCGCTCCTCGGCGACCGCCGCGAGCGCCGCGCCCGGCTCGAACGCCTCGCCCGGAAACACCATCTTCGCGCCCGCCGACACACAGGCGAGCACCGCCAGCACCATCCCGAAACAGTGGTACAGCGGCACCGGAATGCACAGCGCGTCGTGTTCGGTGAGCTTCATCACGCGCGCGATCGAACCGGCGTTGTTGACGACGTTGCGGTGCGTGAGCGTCGCCCCTTTCGGGCTGCCCGTCGTGCCGCTCGTGAACTGGATGTTGATCGGCTCGTCCGACGCGAGCGTCGCGCCGAGCGCATCGAGCCGCGCGGGATCGTGCGCGGCGCGGCCGCGCGCCAGCAGCTCGGCGAAGCTCAGCATGCCGCGCGGCGCGACGTCCGCCATCGACACGACCGTGCGCAGCGCCGGCACGCGCGCCGCGTGCAGCGCGCCCGGCGCATCGCCGGCCAGCTCGGGCGCGATCTCCTCGAGCATCTCGGCATACGTGGTGGTCTTGAAGCGCTCCGCGGCGACAAGCAGCGTGCAGCCGACCTTGTTCAGCGCGTATTCGAGTTCCGCGAGCCGATAGGCGGGATTGATGTTGACGAGGATCGCGCCGATCCGCGCGGTCGCGAACTGGGTGAGCAGCCACTCGACCCGGTTGGGCGACCAGATGCCGACCCGGTCGCCCTTGCCGACGCCGAGCGCGAGGAAGCCCGCGGCAAGCACATCGACTTCGGCGACGAACTCGCGCCAGGTCCAGCGCACCTGCTGCTCGCGGAACACGACCGCCGGCCGGTCCGGGAAACGCCGCGCGGCGTCGGCCAGGAACGCGCCGATCGTGGCCTCGTTCAAGGGCGCGTCGGTGGCGCCGCGGACATAGGAAACACCGCCCTGGGGCGCGATGAGCGCGTTGCTGCCTTGGACTGCCGCCATATGCTGTCTCCGCGAGAGGAATCTACCGTCGTTATCCGGCCATTGTGCCATCCCCTTACGATCGCCCGACATCAAGTGTTACCCGGGCGCGCCAACGAAAAGAGCAGCCCGAAGGCTGCTCTTGTTCGTGATGCGGAACCGCGCGCTTAGTGCTTGCTGCGGATCTTCGCGAGACGCTGGATCGCCTCGAGCTGCGCCATCGCGGTGGCCAGCTCCGACTGCGCCTTCGCGAGGTCGAGATCCGATTTCGCGTTCTGCAGCGTTTCTTCCGCGCGCTTGCGCGCTTCCTCGGCTTTCGCCGCGTCGAGATCCTTGCCGCGGATCGCGGTGTCGGCGAGCACCGTCACGGCGCCCGGCTGCACCTCGAGAATGCCGCCGGCGACGAACACGAATTCCTCGCTGCCGCTCTCGACCTCGATGCGCACTGCGCCCGGACGGATCCGGGTGATGAGCGGCGTGTGGCCCGGCAGAATGCCCAGCTCACCCGTTTCGCCCGGCAGCGCGACGAATTTCGCCTGGCCCGAGAAGATTTCCTCTTCCGCGCTGACGACGTCTACTTTGATGGTTGCCATATCGACTCCAATCTCATGCACGGGTTGAGCGTATTGCGGCCGGCGCAACCGCCCGGGATAACAGTCGGACTAATAATCCCGGCCGGTACTGCGCCAGCATGCGACCACTCGAACCCTTACTGGATCTTCTTGGCCTTCTCGAAGGCTTCGTCGATCGTGCCGACCATGTAGAACGCTTGTTCCGGCAGGTGGTCGCACTCGCCGTCGACGATCATCTTGAAGCCACGGATCGTTTCCTTCAGCGGCACGTACTTGCCCGGCGAGCCCGTGAACACTTCCGCGACGTGGAACGGCTGCGACAGGAAACGCTGGATCTTCCGCGCGCGCGCGACCGACAGCTTGTCTTCCGGCGACAGTTCGTCCATGCCCAGAATCGCGATGATGTCGCGCAGTTCCTTGTAGCGCTGCAGCGTCTGCTGCACGCCGCGCGTGATCGTGTAGTGCTCTTCGCCGATCACGTTCGGGTCGATCTGGCGCGAGGTCGAATCGAGCGGATCGACTGCCGGGTAGATACCCAGCGAGGCGATGTCACGCGACAGCACGACGGTTGCGTCCAAGTGACCGAAGGTGGTCGCCGGCGACGGGTCGGTCAAGTCATCCGCAGGGACGTACACGGCCTGGACCGACGTGATCGAGCCCGTCTTGGTCGACGTGATCCGTTCCTGCAGCTTGCCCATTTCTTCAGCCAGCGTCGGCTGATAGCCCACGGCCGACGGCATCCGGCCGAGCAGTGCCGACACTTCGGTACCGGCCAGCGTGAAACGGTAGATGTTGTCGACGAAGAACAGCACGTCGAGGCCTTCGTCACGGAAGTGCTCGGCCATCGTCAGGCCGGTCAGCGCGACGCGCAGACGGTTGCCCGGCGGCTCGTTCATCTGGCCGTACACGAGCGCGACCTTGTCGAGAACGTTCGAGTCCTTCATTTCGTGGTAGAAGTCGTTCCCTTCACGGGTACGCTCGCCCACGCCCGCGAACACGGAGTAACCGCCGTGCTCCTTCGCGATGTTGTTGATGAGCTCCATCATGTTGACGGTCTTGCCCACCCCTGCACCACCGAACAGACCGACCTTGCCGCCCTTCGCGAACGGGCAGATCAGGTCGATGACCTTGATGCCGGTTTCGAGCAGTTCGGTCGACGGCGACAGTTCGTCGAACGCCGGCGCCTTCTGGTGGATCGAACGCGTCGTTTCGCTTTCGATCGGGCCCGCTTCGTCGATCGGACGGCCGAGCACGTCCATGATCCGGCCGAGGGTCGGCTTGCCGACCGGCACCGAGATCGGCTTCCGCGTGTTCTTCACCACCAGACCGCGGCGCAGGCCGTCGGATGCACCCAGACAGATGGTGCGGACCACGCCGTCGCCCAGCTGCTGCTGGACTTCGAGCGTCAGTTCCGAGCCATCGAGAATGAGCGCGTCGTAGATCTTCGGCATGCTGTCGCGCGGGAATTCCACGTCGATAACGGCGCCGATGCACTGTACGATCTTGCCTTCTACCAAAGCAGCAGTACTCATCGCTTTTCCTTTAAATACCTGATTCTTTACTCGCGCAAGGGCGCAGTTGTCGTTCCGGGCGCCCGCTTAAACAGCGGCTGCGCCGCCGACGATCTCCGACAGTTCTTTCGTAATCGCGGCCTGACGGCTCTTGTTGTACACGAGCTGCAGTTCGCTGATCACCGTCTTCGCGTTGTCGGACGCGGCCTTCATCGCGACCATCCGCGCCGATTGCTCGGACGCCATGTTCTCCGCGACGGCCTGGTACACCAGCGCCTCGACGTAACGCACGAGCAGTTCGTCGACGACGGCCTGCGCGTCCGGCTCGTAGATGTAGTCCCACGACGTCGACGGCGTGCCGTCATTCGCCTCGAAGTGCTCCGACGACAGCGGCAGCAGCTGTTCGATCACCGCTTCCTGCTTCATCGTGTTGACGAAGCGCGTGTACGCGATATAAACCGCTGACAGCTTGCCTTCCGAGTACAGATCGAGCTGCGTCTTCACGGCGCCGATCAGCTTGTCGAGATGCGGGGTGTCGCCGAGATGCGAGACCTGCGACATCACCTTCGCGCCGAAGCGGTTCAGGAAGCCGAGGCCCTTGCCGCCGATCGCGGTGGCTTCGACCTTCTGGCCCTTCTCTTCCAGCTCCTTGAACTTCTGCACCGTCGCGCGCAGCACGTTGGTGTTCAGCCCGCCGCACAGCCCCTTGTCCGTCGTGACGAGGATGATGCCGGCCGTCTTCGCGCCGTCGTTCGCCACCACGAACGGGTGGCGGTACTCCGGGTTCGCACGGCTCATGTGCGAGGCGATGGCACGGACCTTGTCCGCGTACGGACGCGCGGCGCGCATGCGTTCCTGCGCGCGGCGCATCTTCGATGCGGCCACCATCTCCATCGCCTTCGTGATCTTGCGCGTGTTCTGCACGCTCTTGATCTTGCCGCGAATTTCCTTCATTCCAGCCATAGCTTGCTCCTTGACCGAAGCGGCGCGGGTGCGTCAGCCCCCGCGCAGCCTCAGTGTGTCACTCGCGGATCAATAGGCACCCGATTTCTTGAAGGATTCGATCGCCGCGCGCAGCGCGCCTTCGTCGTCCTTCGAGAGATCCTTGGTGTCTTCGATGCGCTTGATGAGGTCAGCGTGGCTGGTCTTCAGGTTGTCGCGCAGGCCCTTCTCGAACGGCAGCACTTGCTTGACGTCGAGGTCGTCGAGGTAGCCGTTGTTCGCGGCGTACAGCGACACGGCCAGTTCCCAGACCTGCAGCGGCTGGTACTGCGGCTGCTTCAGCAGTTCCGTCACGCGGCGGCCGCGCTCGAGCTGCTTGCGGGTCGCTTCGTCGAGGTCCGACGCGAACTGCGCGAACGCAGCCAGTTCACGATACTGCGCGAGGTCGGTACGGATACCGCCCGACAGCTTCTTCACGACCTTCGTCTGGGCGGCGCCGCCGACGCGCGACACCGACACGCCGGCGTTGATTGCCGGGCGGATGCCTGCGTTGAACAGGTCGGTTTCCAGGAAGATCTGGCCGTCGGTGATCGAGATCACGTTCGTCGGAACGAACGCGGTCACGTCGCCTGCCTGCGTTTCGATGACGGGCAGCGCCGTCAGCGAGCCGCTCTTGCCCTTCACTTCGCCGTTCGTGAACTTCTCGACGTACTCTTCCGAGACGCGGGCCGCACGCTCGAGCAGACGCGAGTGCAGATAGAACACGTCGCCCGGGTAGGCTTCACGGCCCGGCGGGCGGCGCAGCAGCAGCGAGATCTGACGGTATGCCCAGGCTTGCTTGGTCAAATCGTCATAGATGATCAGCGCGTCCTGGCCGCGGTCGCGGAAGTATTCGCCCATCGTGCAGCCGGCGTACGGCGCCAGGTACTGCATCGCGGCGGAATCCGATGCCGAAGCGGCGACGACGATCGTGTACGCCATCGCGCCGGTTTCTTCGAGCTTGCGCACCACGTTCATGATCGACGAAGCCTTCTGGCCGATCGCGACGTAGATACAGATCAGGTCCTTGCCCTTCTGGTTGATGATCGCGTCGAGCGCCACCGCGGTCTTGCCGCACTGACGGTCGCCGATGATCAGCTCGCGCTGGCCGCGGCCGATCGGCACCATCGCGTCGATCGACTTGATGCCCGTCTGCACCGGCTGCGACACCGACTTGCGCCAGATCACGCCCGGGGCGATCTTTTCGATCGCGTCGGTCAGCTTCGCGTTGACCGGGCCCTTGCCGTCGATCGGGTTGCCGAGCGCGTCGACCACGCGGCCGACGAGTTCCGGACCGACCGGGACTTCGAGAATGCGGCCCGTCGTCTTGACGATGTCGCCTTCCGAGATGTGTTCGTATTCGCCGAGAATCACCGCGCCGACCGAGTCGCGCTCGAGGTTCAGCGCGAGGCCGAACGTGTTGCCCGGGAACTCGAGCATTTCGCCCTGCATCACGTCCGACAGGCCGTGGATACGCACGATGCCGTCGGTCACGGAGATCACGGTGCCCTGGTTGCGAACGTCTGCGCTCGCTTCAAGGCCCTGGATCCGGCTCTTGATCAGCTCGCTGATCTCAGAGGGATTGAGTTGCATTATTCGCTCCTGATAGTCAATTCTGTTGCGTGCCGGCTGCCTGGGCGCTCAAGCGCTCAAGGCTGTCTGCATGCTGGCGAGCCGCGCGCGGACCGAGGTATCGAGCACTTCGTCACCGACCGTCACGCGCACGCCGCCGATCAGCGACGAATCGATCTCGACCGTCGGCTTCAGCTTGCGCTTGAACTTGCGTTCAAGGTTGGCGATGAGTTCGGTGAGCTGTGCGCCTTCGAGCGGAAACGCGCTGACGATCTGCACGTCTGCCGCGCCTTCGCGCGCGTTCTTCAGCTCGTCGAACTGCGTGGAGATTTCCGGCAGCAGCGCGATACGGTGATTTTCGACCAGCATCTGCACGAAGTTCTTCGCTTCCACGCTGGCTGCCAGCGGCGATTTCACCGCGGCGAGCAGCAGCTCGTTGACCTGCGCGCGGCTCACTTTCGGGCTCGACGCGACGGACAGCACTTCGGGCAGGTGCGCAACCTGAGCCAGCTCTTGCACGAGCGTGGACCAGGCGGCGATATCACCACCCTCGGCCACGCGGAACAGCGCTTCTGCGTAAGGGCGGGCGATGGTTGCAAGTTCGGCCATGATCAGAGCTCGGCTTTCAGTTGATTCAGCAGTTCGGCGTGGGCCGTTTGATCGACTTCGCGCTTCAGGATCTGCTCGGCGCCCTTGACCGCCAGCGTGGCGACTTCGCCGCGCAGCGTTTCACGGGCCTTCACGATTTGCTGATCCGCGTCCGCCTTCGCCTGGGCGATGATGCGGGCGGCTTCGGCATGGGCTTGCGCCTTGATTTCTTCGGCGACCGACTGCGCGCGCTTTTCAGCTTCGGCAACGCGTTGTTGACCGTCGTTACGGGCCTGCGCGAGTTCCTGATCGACGCGCTTGTGCGCCGCTGCGAGTTCCGCCTGACCCTTTTCCGCGGCGGAGAGGCCGTCGGCAATTTTCTTCGAGCGCTCGTCGAGGGCGTTGATCAACGGCGGCCACACGAATTTCATCGTGAACCACGCGAGGATCAGGAACACGACCATTTGCGCAAACAGGGTTGCGTTGAGATTCACGGTGTTTCCTTATCTGCTATTCCGGAAATTGAAACGAGGAGGAGCGCGTCGAATGTGAGTTCGATTGGCGCTCGTCTTCCGTTCCACCCTGCGCCGGCGATCGCTGGCGCAATGCTTCCGAGGAACCTTAGCCTGCGAGCTTCGACAGGAGCGGGTTCGCGAATGCAAACAGCATTGCCACACCAACGCCAATCAGGAACGCTGCATCGATCAGGCCCGCCAGCAGGAACATCTTGGTTTGCAGCGGGTTGATCAGTTCAGGCTGACGTGCACATGCTTCGATGTACTTGCCACCCATCAGACCGATACCGATACAGGCGCCGATTGCACCCAGGCCGATGATGATACCGATGCCGATAGCGGTCAGACCCTGGATGTTGGCGATGAAAGCTTGCATGATCACTCCTTTGTGAAAAGACTTGGAACTGGAATTAAAAAACTAAAAACAAACCTGCTTGATTCGTCCGGCCGCTTAGTGCGACTCGTGCGCCTGACCGAGATACACCAGCGTCAGCATCATGAAGATGAACGCTTGCAGCAACACGATAAGGATGTGGAAGACCGCCCAGATGCTGCCTGCGAGGATGTGGCCGACGAAGCCGAGCACCGACGCGTCCGCGCCGAAGCCCCACATGCTGCCGAGCAGGGCGATCAGCAGGAACAGCAGTTCGCCTGCATACATGTTGCCGAACAGCCGCATGCCGAGCGACACGGTCTTGGCGACGTATTCCACGATGTTCAGGCCGAGGTTCGGGATCCACAGCAGCGGATGCGCACCGAACGGGGCCGACACGAGCTCATGCACGAAGCCGCCCGGGCCCTTGATCTTGATGCTGTAATAGATCATCAGCACGAACACGCCGAGTGCGATGCCGAGCGTGCCGTTGAGATCGGCCGTCGGGACGATGCGGTGATGCGGGATGACTTGCGACAGGCCGAGCCAGCCGATGATGCGACCCGGCAGGTCGACGGGCAGGAAGTCGAGGGAGTTCATCAGCGCGACCCAGATGAACACGGTCAGCGCGAGCGGCGCAATGAAGGTACGATTGCCGTGCACGACCGCCTTCGACTGGTCTTCGACCATCTCGACGATCATTTCGATCAGGCACTGGAAACGACCCGGCACGCCCGGCGTTGCCTTGCGGGCAGCCATGTACAGGATGAGGATCGTGGCGAGACCGCAGACGATCGACCAGAACAACGTGTCGAGATTCCAGACATGGATATCGAAAATCGACGTCTGGTGCGCGGTGGAGAAATTCTGCAAGTGGTGCGCAATGTACTCGGACGGATCCAGAGCACGCGAGCCTTCGCTGGTTGCCATAATCGTTAGTGCCACCCAAATTGTCGAAAATCGGTCTATCCGCTTCACCGCAACACTCTATTGCGGGAACGCGCCTGCGCATGTTCCGGTCGAACCGCGCAGGGTTTCATAGTCTATCGCCAGGCCAACGCTATCCAGTACGTCTTCAACACGAGCAGGTACGTGACGAGCAGCGGTACCCAGTGCACCCCGGGGTACCACACGGCGATCGCCACAAACAGTGCGATCGTCGCGCCCATCTTCAGTACTTCACCGACCACCCAGCCCATCACGGAGTCGGCACCGCCCCGCCTCAAACGCGCCGCGAACAATGCGCTCGGCACCCAGCCAATCGCCCCGCCCAGGAATGCGGATTGCGCAGCGGCACCCGGCGGCTTCGAGGAAAACAGCCACCACGCCAGCGTTGCAACCAAGGACAGAACCACTTGCGCGATCACTACCCGATAGGGCGTGACCCGCGAGGGTCGGCTTACCTCCGGCCCGAACAGCGTTTCCGCTTCGGCCCGCGTAAGCGGAACGATTGTATTGTCGTCTTGCTGCTCGGCATCCCAGTCGGCGGCGGCCGCGTGCCGCTTCACAGCCGGTTCGATGCTGCGTTGTGCGCTGTGCTTGTCGTGCCCATTGATCGGCTCCTCCTGACCCGCCATCGCAACCTTCCGCAAAATCTCAGTCCGCCCCAAACTTTCCGAAAGCTTTCGGGGGTGCCTAGCTAACAAATCCGGGCGATTGTAAGCGATAGTTGCAGGTGATTCAAGGCTTTAGACACGACAAAAATCTGCGCGAAACGCCACATCATCATGTGAAAAACACGCCGGCCGGCAACGCACAATGGGGCGGATTTTTGCGCCGGTATTGGGTGCCCGAAAAATTCCGGCAAGCATGGAAACAGCGGAAACGTCGCTCGATATGCGCTGCGACGGGCGCGGTCGGGAAGATTTGCCGCGCTGTCGCGGCCTGAAGCCATTCAAGGCAATGCGCAGGACGAGCATCGCGGGCCGCATGCGGGCAGCACGCCGGCCGTCGGCACCCCATGCGATCGCCCGACTGCGAACACACCGATGCCGGGCATCAGTTGTCACACCGCCACAGTCCGGCCGATGCGCCGTGAATCGCCCCGCCGCCCGTGACGCGCAATCGCGACCCACGCTGTGCCCCGCCCTCGCGATCCGGCCCGCACACCTCTGCCGCCACGCTCAGCCATGAAGCAGCAGCCACGCCCCCAGCGCCGCGCTCGCCAGCGCGAACGGAATCGACACGAGGTGGAACGGCAGCCACATGCGCGGCTCCTTCGCGAGGCGCACGGCAATCAGGTTCGCGAGCGAGCCGATCGCGAGACCAAAGCCGCCGACCGACACGCCGAATGCCAGGGCACGCCAGTCGCGCGTGAATTCCGACAGCAGGATCGCCGCCGGCACGTTGCTGATGCCCTGCGACAGCACGGCCCCCGCCAAGAACACGCGCAGCGGCGAATCGAGATGAGTGCCTGCGATCGTCTCGTGCACGACGGGCAGCGCGGCCGCGCTGCGCAGCACGACGAACATCAGCACGAAAATCAGCAGCAGCAACCAGTCGATCTTCAGGACGGCATCGCGCCTCATGACGAACAGCACGATCGCCACGCCGAGCAGGCCGGGCAACGGATGATGCGCATCGGCGAGCGGCACGAACGCGGCGAACAACGCCACGGCGATCAGCGCGTGCATGCGCTGCACCGGCAGCGCGACGACATCGCCCGACAGATCGAGAGGCTTCGCGCGAAACGCGCACGCCGTCAGCACGAGCAGCAAGGCCATCAGCGCGAGCGCAAGCGGCCCGAGCGTGACCACGAAGCGACCGAACGACACGCCGCTCAACTGCCATAGAAAAAGATTCTGGGGATTGCCGAACGGCGTGGCGATCGCGCCCGCGTTGACCGCGATCGCGATGTGGATCACGAGCCGCCGGAACGGCAAGGGCGTCAGCGCGCGCAGCGAGACGACGAGCGGGATCACGACGAACAACGCGACATCGTTGGTCAACCACAGCGACAGCGCCGCCGCGAACACCACGAGCAACGCAGCCAAAGCCCGCTCCGAGCGCACGCGCCGCACGATGCGGTGCGCGAGCCACATCAGGAATCCTGATAATTCGAGCGCCTTGGTCAGCATCAGCAGGCCGGCCAGCGTCGCCACCGTCTGCCAGTCGACGAGCCGCGCGAGCGCGGCCGCCGGCAGCGGACGCACCGCCTGCAGCGCAAGCAGCGCGACCACCAGGATCGACAGGATCGGCTCGCGGCGGACGAGCCCGGCGAGACCGCCGAGCGCGCGCGCGACCGCCGACGTCATACGTGCGCGGTCACGCGGCGACGTTGCCACGCAAGCGCACGAGAATCCCTTCGAGCGCGTCGAGGTCGCCGAAATCGATCGTCAGCTGCCCGCGGCCGCGACGCCCGACCTTGATCTTCACGTTCGATGCGAGCAGATCAGACAGCTCCTCTTCGAGACGGCGGGTATCGCGACCGCCGTCGTCCTTCGCGCGCGCCTTGACGGCAGGCTCCGCCTTCGTCGTGTGCGTGACGAGCTTCTCCGTCTCGCGCACCGACATCCGCTTGTTGACGACCTGGTGCGCCAGCGTGATCTGCGTCGCCGCGTCGACGGCGAGCAGCGCGCGCGCATGCCCCATGTCGAGATCGCCCGCGAGCAGCATCGTCTGCACGGGGTTGGCGAGATTCAGCAGACGCAGCAGGTTCGACACCGCGCTGCGCGAACGGCCGACCGACTCCGCCGCCTGCTCGTGCGTGAAACCGAATTCGTCGAGCAGGCGCTGGATGCCGTGCGCTTCTTCGAGCGGGTTCAGATCCTCGCGCTGGATGTTCTCGATCAGCGCCATCGCCGCCGCGGCCTGATCCGACACATCCTTCACCAGCACCGGCACTTCCTCGAGGCCCGCCAGGCGCGCCGCGCGGAAGCGACGCTCCCCCGCGATGATTTCGAATTTATCAGACGAAATCGGACGCACCAGGATCGGCTGCATGATCCCCTGCGCGCGAATGCTGGCAGCCAGCTCCTGCAGGCTGCCCTCGTCCATGCGGGTACGCGGCTGATACTTGCCCGCCTGCAGCTTGCCGAGCGCGAGCACGTTCGGCGCACCCTCGATCTTGACGGCCTCGGTGATGTCGGCGGTGCCGCCGAGCAGCGCCTCCAGGCCGCGCCCCAGCCCCTTCTTCTTTGCTACCGCATTCATCTCGTATTCCTCGATTCGCTCGTTGCCAAGGCGTCGCGCTTACAGCGCGCGAACCCGCTCGATCATTTCCGCGCCGAATTGAATATAGGCCTGCGCACCGCGCGAGCCGCGATCGAACACCACGCCCGGCAACCCGTAGCTGGGCGCCTCGGCCAGGCGCACGTTGCGCGGAATCACCGCATCGAACACCTTGTCGCCGAAGTGCGCCTTCAGCTGGTCCGACACCTGCTGCTGCAGCGTGATGCGCGGATCGAACATCACGCGCAGCAGGCCGATCACCTTCAGGTCGCGGTTCATGTTCGCGTGCACCTGCTTGATCGTATTGACGAGATCCGACAGCCCCTCCAGCGCGAAGTACTCGCACTGCATCGGGATCACCACGCCGTGCGCGGCGCACAGGCCGTTCAGCGTCAGCAGCGACAAGGCCGGCGGGCAATCGATGAGGACGAAATCGTAGTCGTCCTCGACCTTCTCGAGCGCCGCTTTCAGCTGCCGCTCGCGGTTCTCCATGCTCACCAGCTCGATTTCCGCACCGGCCAGCTCGCGGTTCGCCGGCAGTACGTCGTACTTCACCGCTTCCGGACGCACCCGCGCATCGACAACCGTCACGCCGTCGACCAGCACCTCGTAGACGGTCGATTCACATTCCGCCTTGTCGATCCCGCTGCCCATCGTGGCATTGCCCTGCGGATCCAGGTCGATCAGCAATACGCGCTGATCCTGCGCCGCCAGGCTCGCGGCGAGATTGACCGTCGTCGTCGTCTTGCCGACGCCACCCTTCTGGTTCGCCACGCAGAAGATCTTTGCCATCGTTGGTGTGTCCCTCTTTACTTCAAACAGTCCGGGCGCGACAGCGCGCCCCGGTTAAATTGCTTCGTCGAGCTCGACTTGGATCATGTGCCGCTCCGCCTCGAGCATCGGCACGACCAGACGGATCGTCTGCTTCACGTGCGCCCCATCCGGCAGGCGCGCGATCTCGTCGTCAGGATGCACGCCCTTCATCGCCCAGATCGCCCCACCCGGCGCAACCAGATGCCGGGCAAGTGTAACGAAGTCGGAGAGATCCGCGAATGCCCGCGAGACGATTGCATCGAATTTATTCGGCACCTCGACACCCGGCCGCAACGATTCCACCCGGCCCGTGACCACGGACAGATTGCCGAGCTTCAGCTCGGCCTTCGCCTGGTTCTGGAATGCGGACTTCTTGTGAACGATGTCGTTGAGCGTGACTTGCCAGTCCGGCAAGACGATCGCAAGCACGATGCCGGGCAAACCGCCGCCCGAACCGACGTCCAGCACGGACGATGCGCCGCGCGGGCTCAGGTGCGGCACGATCGACAGCGAATCGAGAATGTGCTGGATCAGCATCTGGCGCGGATCGCGAATCGCGGTCAGGTTGTAGACCGCATTCCATTTCGCGAGCAGCGCCACATAGTCGAGCAGCTTGCCGTGCCGCTCATCGGTCAGCGCGACGCCCAGCGCCTGCGCGCCGTCGGACAACATGGCCGCCAGCGCTTCCCGGCTGGCCTGGGATGACGGATGGCGCGCCGTCATTGCTGCGTCGGGACTTGCGCGCCCCCCGTGTCTGCCGTGGATGCCGCGCCCTTCCCGTTGCCGCGTCTACCCAGCCCGCGCTTCAAGTGAACCATGAGCAGCGAAATCGCCGCGGGCGTGATGCCCGAAATACGCGAGGCCTGCCCGATCGTCTCCGGGCGGAATTGATTCAGCTTCTGGCTCGCCTCGAACGACAAACCGCGCACCTCGGTGTAATCGAGCCCTTCCGGCAGACGGGTGTTTTCATGTGCACCATTGCGCTCGATCTCGTCCGCCTGACGCTCGATGTAACCCTGATACTTGACCCCGATCTCGATCTGCTCGTTGATCTGTGCGAGCAACACCGGATCATCGGCCAGCGCTTCCGCCGGACCACACTCGCCATTGCGCAAACCGCACACGCCTTCGTAGCTGACACCCGGGCGACGCAGCAGCTCGGCCAGGCTGTATTCGTGATCGATCTGCTTGCCGAGCAAGGCCATCGCCTCTTCGGCCGGCAAGGTCTTCGGCGTTACCCAGGTCGTGCGCAGGCGTTCGGTTTCACGTGAAACAGCATCGCGCTTGCGGCTGAATGCATCCCAGCGAGCGTCGTCCACGACGCCCAGCTCACGCCCGATCTCGGTCAGGCGCATGTCGGCATTGTCCTCGCGCAGGCTCAACCGGTACTCGGCCCGGCTCGTGAACATCCGGTACGGCTCCAGCACGCCACGCGTCACCAGATCGTCGACCAGCACGCCCAGATAGGCCTGATCGCGACGCGGGCACCACGCGTCCTGCTCCTGTGCATAGCGGCCCGCGTTGATACCGGCCAGCAAGCCTTGCGCCGCCGCTTCCTCGTACCCGGTCGTCCCGTTGATCTGGCCCGCGAAAAACAGGCCGTTGATCACCTTGGTTTCGAGTGATGCCTTCAGGCCGCGCGGATCGAAATAATCGTACTCGATCGCATAACCCGGGCGCAGGATATGCGCCTGCTCCATACCCCGCATCGAGTGCACGAGATCGAGTTGCACATCGAACGGCAGGCTCGTCGAGATCCCATTCGGGTAGAACTCGTTGGTCGTCAGCCCTTCCGGCTCCAGGAAGATCTGGTGCGCGTCCTTCGAGGCGAAACGGTGAATCTTGTCCTCGATCGACGGGCAGTAGCGCGGCCCGACGCCTTCGATCACGCCTGTATACATAGGCGAACGGTCGAGACCACCGCGGATGATGTCGTGCGTGCGTTCGTTCGTATGTGTGACCCAGCACGGCATTTGCTGCGGATGCTGTTCCACCCGGCCGAGGAACGAGAACACAGGAATCGGATCCAGATCGCCGGGCTGCTCTTCCAGCTTCGAGAAATCGATCGTTCGGCCGTCGATGCGCGGCGGCGTTCCAGTCTTGAGGCGCCCTTGCGGCAGCTTCAATTCCTTCAGGCGCGCCGACAGCGAGACCGCCGCCGGATCGCCCGCGCGGCCGCCTGTGTAGTTGTTCAAGCCAACGTGGATCTTGCCGTCGAGGAAGGTTCCGGCCGTGAGCACCACTGCCTTGGCGAGAAAGCGAATGCCGATCTGCGTGACCGCGCCGACCACGCGATCGCCTTCGACGATCAGGTCGTCGACTGCCTGCTGAAACAGCCACAGGTTGGGCTGATTCTCGAGCCGGTGCCGGATTGCCTGCTTGTACAGCAAGCGATCGGCCTGGGCGCGCGTCGCGCGGACCGCCGGCCCCTTGGACGAGTTCAAGATACGGAACTGGATACCGCTTTCGTCCGTGGCGGCAGCCATCGCCCCGCCCAGGGCATCGACTTCCTTGACCAGATGACCCTTGCCGATCCCGCCGATCGACGGGTTGCAGCTCATCTGCCCGAGCGTCTCGATGTTGTGGGTCAGCAGCAGCGTCTTGACGCCCATGCGGGCGGACGCCAAAGCGGCTTCCGTGCCGGCGTGACCGCCGCCGACAACGATTACGTCGAATTCAGTGGGAAAAAGCATTGCGGACTTCGTGCGAGGGGGGCCGCGCACGAACCTTCAGAGAAATGTATGGGGCGAATTATAGCGGGTTCGCTTTTGGCCCGAATTTCATCCGAATGGCCAACCAACAAAAACGGCGTGTTTCACGTGAAACACGCCGCCTTTTTCCAACACCCGGCGATCGCCTAGGCCGACTTCCTGGCCAGGCCCAGGTAGGTTTCGATCACCCGTGGATTGCGCGCCAACTGCGCCGCCGGCCCCTCCAAGGCGAACTCGCCGGTCTCCAGCACATAGGCGTAGTCGGAGATCTGCAACGCGGCCCGGGCGTTCTGCTCGATCAACAGCGTCGCGACCCCGGTGCTGCGCAGCGCGCTGATGATATGGAAGATCTCCTTCACGATCAGCGGGGCCAGACCAAGGCTCGGCTCATCGAGCATCAGCAAGTCCGGCTTTCCCATCAACGCACGGCCGACCGCCAGCATCTGCCGCTCCCCGCCGGACAGCGTGCCGGCCGCCTGACGGCGCCGTTCCTTGAGCCGTGGAAACAACGAGAACACCGGATCGAGCTGATCGAGAAAGCGCGCGTCCCCGGCGCGCTTGCGGCGGTATGCGCCGAGCACAAGGTTGTCCTCGACCGACATCGACGCAAACAGCTCGCGCTTCTCCGGCACGAGGCACATCCCGCGCGCCACCCGCTGCTCGACGGGCAGCCGCTCGACCTGTTCGCCGCGGTAGCGCACCGCCCCATCCGCATGACCGCTGGCCGGCAGTGCGCCCATGAGCGCATTGAGCAGCGTCGATTTGCCCGCGCCGTTCGGTCCGATCACGCTGACGATCTGCCCTGCCCCGACCGCGATCGCCGCGCCATGCAGCGCCTCGACCTTGCCGTAGCGCACCGAGAGGTCCCGCACGTCGAGAATCGGCGTCGTTGCCTGCTGCGTCATCATTCCACCCCGCCGAGATAAGCTTCCAGCACCGCCGGGTCTTTCTGGACCTCCTCCGGCAAGCCTTCCGCGATCCGCGTACCGAATTCCATCACGACCAGCCGGTCGGTGAGATTCATCACGAAATCCATGTCGTGCTCCACCAGCAGCACGCTCATGCCCTCCGCCCGAAGCCTGCGCAGCAGGTCCGCCAGTTGCTGCTTCTCCTGGTAACGCAGGCCGGCGGCCGGCTCGTCCAGCAACAGCAAGGTCGGATCGCAGCACAGCGCACGCGCGATCTCCAGGATCCGCTGCTGCCCGAGCGCGAGGCTGCCGGCCTCGTCGTGCATGTGCGCTTCGAGCCCAACGCGTCGGATCTGACGCGCCGCTTCGGCCATCAGGCACGCCTCCTCGACCGCATTCAGCCGGGCAATGCTGCGCCACACGCCGGTCGAGCCGCGCAGATGCGCACCCAACGCGACGTTCTCGAGCACGCTCATCGACGGCAGCAGCTTCACGTGCTGGAACGTCCGACCAATCCCGCGCGCGACGATTTCACGTGAAACCAGCGTATCGATCCGCTCGCCCCTGAAGCGGATCGAGCCGGAAGTCGGCCGCAGCACGCCCGTCACGAGATTGAATGTGGTCGACTTGCCCGCGCCGTTCGGGCCGATCAGGCCGATGATCTGCCCTGCCTTCACCTCGAAGCTGACGTCGTTGACCGCGACGAGCCCGCCGAACTGCTTGCGCACGCACTCAACGACGAGCAGCGCATCGCCCGCGCGCGGCTTGTCACGCTGCGGCAGCGACGCCGCCTGTTCGGGCGCCATCGCAGCCGGTTCGCGCGGAAACAGTCGGGCCACAAAGGGCCAGACGCCTTGCCGCGCATACTGCAGCAGCACCACCATCAGCACGCCGAACACGATGATCTCGAAGTTGCCGTCCTCGCCGAGCAGCTTCGGCAGCAGCGTCTGCAGGTAGTCCTGCAGCACGGTGAGGATCGCCGCGCCGAGCACCGCGCCCCACACGTGCGCCACGCCGCCGACCACCGCCATGAACAGGAATTCGATGCCGTGGTTCAAACCGAACGGCGTCGGATTCACCGCGCGCTGCAGGTGCGCGTACAGGAAGCCGGACACCGATGCGAGCACCGCGGCATACACGAAGATCACGACACGCATCCACGCGGTGTTCACGCCCATCGCCTCGGCCATTACACTGCCGCCGCGCAGCGCACGGATCGCGCGGCCGGGCCGGCTGTTCAGCAGGTTCTGGACCGACACCACCGCGCCCAGCACCACGACCCAGATCAGGTAGTAGAAGCCGCGCCCGCTGTCGAGCGTCACGCCGAACACGCTCAGCGCGGGAATGCCGTTGATCCCGTCGTACTTGCCGAGCAGGTCGAGATTGCCGAACAGGAAGAACAACGCGAGCCCCCATGCGATCGTGCCGAGCGGCAGGAAATGGCCCGACAGCCGCATCGTCACCGCGCCGAGCAGCAGCGCGATCAGCGCCGTCAGCACCACGCCGGCGAGCAGCCCGAGCCACGGCGACCACCCCCAGGCAGTCGTCAGGTAGGCGGTCGCATAGGCCCCGATGCCGACGAAGGCCGCCTGCCCGAAGCTCGTCATCCCGCCGATGCCCGTCAACAGCACGAGCCCGATCGCGACGATCGAATACAACCCGATGTAGTTCAGCAGGGTGATCCAGTATTCCGGCACCCGCAGCACGCCGGGCAGCACCGGCAACGCGAACAGCAACGCGAGGAACAGCCAGAACAGCCGGTTGCGGATCAATGTCTTCATCGCCCTCACTCCTCGCCCTCTTCCGCATGCGGCGTCGCCAGACTGCGCCACAGCAGCACCGGGATGATCAACGTGAAAACGATGACCTCCTTGTACGCACTCGCCCAGAACGACGAGTAGGATTCGAGCACGCCGACCAGCAGCGCGCCCGCGGCCGCGAGCGGGTAGCTGACGAGCCCGCCGACGATCGCCCCGACGAAGCCCTTCAGGCCGATCAGGAAGCCCGAGTCGTAGTAGATCGTGGTCAGCGGGCCGACCAGGATGCCGGACAGCACGCCGAGGCCCGCCGCCAGCGTGAACGCGAGCCGGCCCGCCTGCGTGGTGCCGATCCCGACCAGGCGCGCGCCGACGCGATTCACCGCGGTCGCCCGCAAGGCCTTGCCGGCGATCGTGCGATCGAAGTACACGTAGAGCGCGGCGATCAGGACGAGCGCCGTGACGACGACCCATACGCTCTGCAGCGACACCGACAGCGCGCCGATCGAGAGCGAGGCATCGGCGAACGGCGCCGTGCGCGAGCCTTCCGCGCCGAACATCACGAGGCCGAGGCCGACCAGCGCGAAATGCACGGCGACCGACACGATCAGCAGCAGCAGCGTCGAGCCCTCAGCGATCGGCTGGTACGCAAGCCGGTACACGAACGGCCCCATCGGCACGACGATCGCCAGCGTCAGCGCGATCTGCGCGAGCATCGGCATTGCCTGCGGCGCGACGCTGCGCGCGACCGCGAGGATCGCAAGCGGCAGCAGCACGTCGCGCCCCGCGAGCAAGGCGACCGTGCGGGCCAACCGGTGCCGCCGTTCGCGATGCCGAGCCAGCCCGCCCAGTTCGAGCAAAAAGCAGCCGATGCCCATCGCGACCAGCAGCCAGCAGGTCGCCGGCACCTTCTGCGTTTGCAGGGCGGCGAGCGTGAGCACGCCGTACGACACGAACTCACCCTGCGGGATGAAGATCACCCGCGTGACGGAAAACACCAGCACCAGCGCGAGCGCGAGCAGCGCATAGATCGCGCCCGTCGTGACGCCGTCCTGGGCAAGGATCGCCGCAATCGAAATATCCATACCGTTTCTTCATCCGAGATTTCGTCCGGGATCGTCGGGACCGAGCGACGCCGCGGCCCGCGAGCGCGCTCGAACGGGACAGCCGCGCAGCGTCAGTCCGCCTGCAGCTTCCACTTGCCGTCGACGATCTGCACCATCACCCGCGCGCGCGCATCGAAGCCGTTGTGATCGGTCGGCGTCGTGTTGATCACGCCGTGCGACACCGGCAGGTCCTTCACGTTCTCGAGCGCCGCGCGCAGCGCCTCGCGGAACGCCTCGGTGCCCGGCTGCGCCTTCTTCAGCGCCTCGGGAATCGCGCGCGCGAGCATCAGCCCCGCATCCCACACGTGGCCGCCGAAGGTCGACACCGTGCCCGCGCCATAGGCCTTCTCGTACGCCGCCTTGTAGGCCTGCGACGGCCGCTTCGCGGGGTTGGAGTCGGGCAGCTGGTCGGTCACGAGCACGGGGCCTGCCGGCAGCAGCTCACCGTCGCAGTCCTTGCCGCACACGCGCAGGAAATCGTTGTTCGCGACGCCGTGGGTCTGATACACCTTGCCCTTGTAGCCGCGCTCCCGAAGCGCCTTGGCCGGCAGCGCGGCCGGCGTGCCGGCGCCCGCGATCAGCACCGCCTCGGGATGCCCGGCGAGCGTCTTCAGCACCTGGCCCGTCACCGATGCGTCGGTGCGGTTGTAGCGCTCGTTGCTGACGATCTTCAGCCCGTTCGCCGCGGCGGCGGCATTGAACACCGCGTACCAGCCCTCGCCGTACGCGTCGGCGAAGCCGATGAAGCCCACCGTCTTCACGCCGTGCCCGGCCATGTAGCCGCCGATCGCGTCGGCCATCAGCCGGTCGTTTTGCGGCGTCTTGAACATCCAGGCGCGCTTCGCGTCCATCGGCGCGATGATCTGCGCGCTCGCCGCGAGCGAGATCGTCGGCGTCTTGCCCTGCGCGACGGGATCGATCATCGCGAGCGAATTGGGCGTGACGGACGAACCGATGATCGCGTCGACGTGATCCTCGTCGATCAGCTTGCGCACGTTCTGCACTGCCCGGCTCGTGTCGGAGGCGTCGTCGAGCACGATGTAGTCGACCCGCTTGCCGCCGATTTCGCGCGGCAGCAGCGCGACCGTGTTCTTCTCGGGGATGCCGAGCGACGCGGCGGGCCCGGTCGCGGACAGCGTGACGCCGATCTTCAGCTGCGCCGACGCGGCCGTCGCGCTCCCCAGCAGCCCGGCCGCGCAGGCCATCGCCATCCATCGCTTCATCTTCATTGCGTGTCTCCAAACGCTACGCGAAACGCGTATTGATCGATCCGGCCCGGGGCCGGCGCTGACTTCCACGTGAAACCGCGCGTGCCGCGCGCAACAAAAAAGGCGCGTCCTGCCGCACGCGCCTTCCATTCCGCTCCCGTCCTGTCGCGAACCTGCTGCTAGCCCAGCGCCGGCATGCGCCGGCCGCCGGTGAGGCCGACCCATGCGCGGGCGCGAGCGCCAAGGCGCGCGTGATCGGTCGGGTGCAACGTGAAAACGCCGGACAACGCATGCTCGAGCGCCGCCGGTATCGCGGAAGGCGGCAAGCTGTCCGCCTTCCGGGCGCGGCCGTCGACAGTCGAGCCCGGCCTGTGTCCGCAGGCCGGCTCACGCGTGAGCGTGCACGGCCCGGCGGAACGTGTATCGGGCCATGCGCCTGCCGCCGCCAAGCAGATGCCAATGCGATTGTCGTCGCGAGCCTGCGGGAAGTCTTGATTGGAAGCGTTCTGCGTCTGGCGGATCGCGATGGCGTCGTTGCACGCTTGCCTCGGTTGCCCGGAAGGCAGAGCAGCCCTCGCGATCGCCGGCGCGGCGGGAGGCTCGTCCCGCGCCATCCTTCCCTGCCCGCTCGCAACGGTGGCGTTGCGCGCGAAACGTCCGCTTGCCGCCGTCGTGCGCCGGCGCGCCGCGACGGCACCGCTGAGCGCCGTGAGCCGGTCGGCGTTGCAGCCAGCCGCGGTGATCGCGCCGCGCTCAAGCACCCACGAACGGCCGCCTGCCCTTGAGCGATTGGTCCATCGCGCCGCGAACACCCGAGCGCACCTCACGCCCATCGGCTCGACCCGCGACGCGCGCGAGCCCGGGACGACATCGATCATCCCGGGCGAATCCGGTGCCGCGATGGTGATGTCGATCAGATGGAGGGAGAAGTTGACGGTCTGGGCGGCGTCGCCCCTGCCGGCTTGGGCCTTCAGACCGGGGGCTGCCCTAGCCAATCGGGAGATCGCGCGCTCGCCGGTGATGCGGAGCGACACCGCGGCACCCGCGGCCCGATCCCCCTCGCCCTTTCCGGCGCCAGCCTGCGCCGGCCCCGCGAGATATGCCGCCCCGATGCCGAAGAACCGCCACGCCCGCTTCATCAAACCCGTCTCCGAGATTCGCGCTGCTCGTTGCTCTGGTCTATTGTGTGCTGCTATTCCCGACTACCCGGTCAGTGAAAGGCGAGTGTAACGGACGCGCGCGGCACGCGATAATCGGGTAAGCCCGAGGCGGAGGATGGGACGGAGCGGAGCCGCACGACGCGTGCAAATCGCGCGCGCAAAGAAAAAGCGCTGTTGGATTCCGTCCAACAGCGCTTCCGTGGGTCCGGGCACTGAGTGCCTCGATTGTCTCCTCGTTCTCCACCTGCAAATTCGTTTCGCGGTGCATCAGAACTGAGACGAAGATTAAAGCAAGCCTACAGGGCGCGACAACCTAGCATTTACCCCTATGGTGCATCGCCGCACGAAATTGGGGCGCCGGACAGGCGTTTCCAGCGGCATTTCCACGACAAATTGAATCGGATTCCGAACGATTTTGGTGCTCCGCATCATCCGCTCAGGAGGCGCGCAACGGCTTCAATCGCGCGATCGCCTCGCCCACGATTCCACGCCGGAACGCCAGCACGCAGGCGATGAAAATCAGCCCGGTGACGATCGTCGCCGATTCGCCGAGCGACTGGAACCACTCGATGCCAGTCGAGGCCGCGAGCCACGCGCCGATGTCGCCCAGCCGGTCCTCGAGCGCGACGATCAGCGCGGCGCCGACGAGCGGCCCGAACAGCGTGCCCATCCCACCCACCAGCGTCATTAGAATCACGAGGCCCGACATGGTCCAGTAGGCGTCGCCGAGCGTCTCGAAGCCGAGCACGATCACCTTCAGCGCACCGGCGAGCCCCGCGAGCGCCGCCGACAGCACGAACGCGAGCAGCTTGAAGCGATCGGTGTCGTAGCCGAGCGAGATCGCGCGCGGCTCGTTCTCCTTGATCGCGACGAGCACCTGGCCGAACGGCGAATGCACGACGCGCACGATGAACAGGCACGCAAGCACCACGATGGCGAGCACCACGTAGTACAGCGCGAGATCGGACCCCAGGTCGAGCAGCCCGAACAGGCGGCCGCGCGGCACGCCCTGGAGGCCGTCCTCGCCGTGCGTGAACGGCGCCTGCAGGTAGATGAAGTACACCATCTGCGCGAACGCGAGCGTGATCATCGCGAAGTAGATGCCCTGCCGGCGGATCGCGAACAGGCCGACGACGAGGCCCAGCAGCGCCGCCGCGCCGACGCCCGCGAACACGCCGGCCTCAGGCGTCGCGCCCACCGTCTGCAGCGCGTAGCCGGTCACATAGCCGGCCGTGGCGAGGAACATCGCATGCCCGAACGACAGCAGCCCGGTAAAGCCGATCAGCAGGTTGAACGCGGCCGCGAACAGCGCGAAGCACAGCACCTTCATCACGAACAGCGGATACGCGCCCGCGAACGGCGCGACGACCAGGGCGGCCAGCAGCAGGCCATAGAGCGCTTTCTTCTGCATCATCGTTCCTTGCCGAACAAGCCTGCGGGGCGAACCAGCAGCACGATCGCCATGATCACGAACACGACCGTCGCCGACGCCTCCGGATAGAACACCCGTGTGAAGCCCTCGATCACGCCGAGCAGCAGCCCGGTGAGGATCGAGCCGAGAATCGACCCCATTCCGCCGATCACGACCACCGCGAACACCGTGATGATCATCGGCTGCCCCATCAGCGGCGACACCTGGATCACCGGCGCGGCGAGCACCCCCGCGAACGCCGCGAGCGCGACGCCGAAGCCGTAGGTGAGTGTGATCATGAGCGGCACGTTCACCCCGAACGCCTCGACGAGCCGGGGATTCTCGGTGCCGGCGCGCAGATAGGCGCCGAGCCGGGTCTTCTCGATCACGAACCAGGTCGCGAGGCACACGGCCAGCGACGCGACCACCACCCATGCGCGATAGTTCGGCAGGTACATGAAGCCGAGGTCGGTCGCGCCCGCGAGCAGCGCCGGCACGTCGTACGGCTGGCCCGACGAGCCGTAGACCGAGCGGAACACGCCCTCGACCACGAGCGTGAGGCCGAAGGTCAGGAGCAGCCCGTACAGGTGATCGAGCCGGTACAGCCAGCGCAGCATCGAGCGCTCGATCAGGATTCCGAACAGCCCGACCAGGATCGGCGCGATCACCAGCATCGCCCAGTACGGCAGGCCGAGATACGCGAGCCCCATCCAGGCCAGCATCGCGCCCAGCATGAACAACGCGCCGTGCGCGAAGTTGATCACGTTGAGCAGCCCGAAGATCACTGCGAGCCCGAGGCTCAGGATCGCGTAGAAGGATCCGTTGACGAGGCCGAGCAACAGCTGGCTCAGCATCGCCGACATCGGTACGCCGAAGATATCCATCGAATCTGCCATCCGGTTGAAATCATGCCGCGCGCCGCTCCCCGGCGCGCGGCGCGGCCCTCACTTCCAGAGCGCGCAGCGCGATTCCTGCTTGGTCGCGAACGCCTGCTCGCCCGGGATCGTCGCGAGGATCTTGTAGTAGTCCCACGGCTCCTTCGATTCCGACGGCTTCTTCACTTCCATCAGGTACATGTCGTGGATCATGCTGCCGTCGGTTCGCACGTAGCCCTTCGCGTAGAAATCGTCGATCTTCTGCTTCTTGAGCTGCGCCATCACCTTGTCGGAATCCGTCGAGCCCACCGCCTGCACCGCCTTCAGATAGGTCGTCACCGACGAATAGTCAGCCGCCTGCAGGCTCGACGGCATCTTCTTGGTCTTCGCGAAGTAACGCTGCGCCCACTTGCGCGACGCCTCGTCGCGATTCCAGTACCAGCTGTCGGTCAGCACGAGGCCCTGGGTGGTGTCGAGGCCGAGGCTGTGGATGTCGTCGATGAACACCAGCAGCGCCGCGAGCTTCATCGTCTTGGTGATGCCGAACTCCTTGGCCGCCTTGATCGCGTTCACGGTATCGCCGCCCGCGTTCGCGAGCCCGAGGATCTGCGCCTTCGAGGCCTGCGCCTGCAGCAGGAACGACGAGAAATCCGACGCCGACAGCGGATGCCGCACCGCGCCCAGCACCTGGCCGCCGTTCGCCTTCACGACGTCGGAGGTGTTCTTCTCGAGCGCCTTGCCGAACGCGTAGTCGGCGGTCAGGAAGAACCAGGTCTTGCCGCCCTGCTTCGTCACCGCGGAGCCCGTGCCCTTCGCGAGCGCCATCGTGTCGTACGCGTAGTGGATCGTGTACGGCGTGCACTGCTCGTTGGTCAGCGTGTCCGCGCCCGCGCCGATGTTGATGTACACCCGCTTCTTCTCCGCCGCGACCTGGTTCATCGACAGCGCGGTCGCCGAATTGGTGCCGCCCACCAGCAGGTCGAGCCCGCCCCGGTCCATCCATTCGCGCGCCTTCGAGGCCGCGATGTCCGCCTTGTTCTGGTGGTCCGCATAGATCACCTCGATCGGCTTGCCGTTGACCTTCCCGCCGAAGTCGGCCACCGCCATCCGGATCGCCTCGAGGCCGCCCTGGCCGTCGATGTCGGCGTAGAGGCCCGACATGTCCGTGATGAAGCCGATCTTCACCGTATCGGCGGCCTGCGCCGCCGATACGGTCGAAAACGCCGCGACGACGACGCAGGCGCGCGCGAGGGTCTGCAATTTCATGAACGTCTCCTGTGTGATGCGTTGTGGTTGTAGGTGCAGCGACAGCGGAAACGGAAACGGAAACGGAAACGGAAACGGATAGGATCCCGGTTGGACGGCCTCCGGGTCAGACGCCGAGCAGATCGTGCAGCACGGGCATCTTGGCGTCGAGCTGCGGCGCGCTGAAGTGCTCGACGATGCGGCCGTGCTCCATGACATAGAAGCGGTCGGCGAGCGGCGCCGCGAAGCGGAAGTTCTGCTCGACCATCACGATCGTGTAGCCGCGCGCCTTCAGCGTGACGATCATCCGCGCGAGGGTCTGCACGATCACCGGCGCGAGCCCTTCGGAGATCTCGTCGAGCAGCAGCAGGTTCGCGCCCGTGCGCAGGATCCGCGCGACGGCGAGCATCTGCTGCTCGCCCCCCGACAGGCGCGTGCCCTGGCTGTGCCGGCGCGAGGCGAGATTCGGGAACATCGTGTAGATGTCGCCGAGCGACATCGCGCGCTCGCTTGCGCCGAGCGCGGGCGGCAGCAGCAGGTTCTCCTCGCACGACAGGCTCGAGAAGATGCCGCGCTCTTCGGGACAATAGCCGACGCCGTAGTGCGCGATGCGATGCGTCGCGAGCGCGATCGTCTCGGCGCCCGCGATGCGGATCGAGCCGCTGCGCCGCCCCGTGAGCCCCATGATCGCGCGCAGCGTGGTGGTGCGGCCCGAGCCGTTGCGGCCGAGCAGCGTGACCACTTCGCCGCGGTGCACGGTGAGATCGACGCCATGCAGGATGTGCGACTCGCCATACCACGCCTCGAGGCCCGCGATCGCAAGCGCGGGCGTACCGCTCTCGACGCCGCTCAACTCACGCTCCTCCCGTTCGCTGTGCTTCATGCGTGCGCCCCCGCCAGTGCGGCCTCGGCGCTGCCCATGTACGCCTCGACGACGAGCGGGTTCTTCGACACCTCCGCGTACGCGCCTTCCGCGAGCACCTCGCCGCGCTGCAGGACGGTGATGGTGTCGGAAATGCCGGCGATCACGTTCATGTTGTGCTCGACCATCAGGATCGTGCGGCCGCTCGCGACCTTCTTGATCAGCGCGGTCACGCGATCGACGTCCTCGTGCCCCATCCCCTGGGTCGGCTCGTCGAGCAACATCAGATCCGGCTCCATCGCGAGCGTCGTCGCGATCTCGAGCGCGCGCTTGCGGCCATAGGCGAGCTCGACGGTCGGCACCTGCGCGAAATCGGTCAGGCCGACCTGGGTGAGCAGATCCATCGCGCGATCGTTGAGCCGACGCAGGCTGCGCTCGCTGCGCCAGAAATGGAATTCGGTGCCGAGCGAGCGCTGCAGGCCGATGCGCACGTTCTGCAGCGCGCTCAGATGCGGAAACACCGCGGAAATCTGGAACGAACGGATGATGCCGCGGCGCGCGATCTGCGCCGGCCGTTCGTCGGTGATGTCGATGCCGTTGAAGACGATCTGTCCCGCGGTGGGCTTCAGGAAGCGCGTGAGCAGGTTGAAGCAGGTGGTCTTGCCCGCGCCGTTCGGACCGATCAACGCATGGATCGAACCGCGCCGCACGCGCAGGTTCACGTCGTTCACCGCGGTGAAGCCCTTGAATTCCTTCGTCAGTCCGCGTGTTTCCAGAATCGTGTCGCCGAGAATCATGTTCCCTTCCATACGAAGTCAGGCGAAGCACCGGGAGCGTACGTTCAGGTGGCGGCGAATGATTCAGCGGACAAGCGGCTGCCCCCGTTCCGTGTGCCGCATCGGAGGTGGTCTCCCCACGCAGAATGCGCCCTGCACACTGCGCGTCATTGTCGCGCCGTTGGTGCAGTGCATTCATCGGGATTTGCACTTATAGGCCTGTAAGGATTGCGAGCATTGCACACCCGTATTGGCCAATACGCAGGATTTCTTACGACACGGCAAGCGCGCCGCGCGCACGAAAAAAACCGGATGCGGGTTAACCCATCATCCGGTTCGTCACGATCGCGGCGATTGTCTACACGGCGTGCGTCGGTGTCTCGACGGGCGTCTCGCGCGACACCGGCGCGGCGCGTCGACGCTCCGCGCGAATCAGTCCGCTCGCGCGTTCCGCGATCATCAGCGTCGGCGAGTTCGTGTTGCCGGACGTGATGGTCGGCATCACCGATGCGTCGATCACCCGCAGGCCGCTCACGCCGCGCACGCGCAAGCGGCTGTCGACCACCGCCGCCGGATCGTCGTCGCGGCCCATCCTGCAGGTGCCGACCGGATGGAAGATCGTCGTGCCGATCGCGCCCGCCGCCTCGGCCAGCTCCGCCTCGGTCTGGTAGCGCGCGCCGGGCAGCACCTCCTCGGGCGCATAGCGCGCGAGCCCCGCCGCGCCGGCAATGCGCCGCGTCAGGCGCAGCGCGTTCGCCGCGACCCGGCGGTCGTGCTCGGTCGCCAGATAGTTGGGCGCGATCGCCGGCGCGCGCGCGGGGTCCGGCGACACGATGTGGATGCTGCCGCGCGAGGTCGGCCGCAGGTGGCAGACCGACGCGGTGAACGCGTTGAAGCGATGCAGCGGCTCGCCGAAGCGGTCGAGCGACAGCGGTTGCACGTGATACTCGAGATCGGGCCGGGTGAGCGCGGGATCGCCCGGATCCGAGCGCGCGAACGCGCCGAGCTGCGACGGCGCCATCGACATCGGCCCGCTGCGCAGCAGCGCATATTCGGCGCCGATCGCGAGCTTGCCCCACCAATGCGCGGCGAGCGTGTTCAGCGTGCGCACGCCGCGCACCTTGAACGCCATGCGCAATTGCAGGTGATCCTGGAGGTTTTCCCCGACGCCGGGCAGATCGTGCACGACCTCGATGCCGAGCGCCTGCAGCCGCGCGCCCGCTCCGATACCCGACACTTCGAGCAGCTGCGGCGAATTCACCGCGCCCGCCGTGAGCAGCACCTCGCCGCGCGCGCGCGCGATCCGCCGCGCGCCGTCGCGGCGGTAGGCGACGCCCGTGCAGCGCCGGCCCTCGAACAGCACGCGCTCCGCCTGCGCGCCGGTGATCACCGTCAGGTTCGCTCGCGCCTGCGCCGGCCGCAGGAACGCCTTCGACGCATTCCAGCGCACGCCGCGCCGCTGGTTCACCTCGAAGTAGCCGACGCCTTCGTTGTCGCCGCGATTGAAATCGTCGGTGGCGGGGATGCCCGCCTGCTGCGCCGCCTGCGCGAACGCATCGAGAATCTCCCAGCGCAGCCGCTGCCGCTCGACCCGCCAGGGCCCGCCCGCGCCGTGCGCGTCGCTCGGCCCCGCGTGGTGATCCTCGCTGCGCTTGAAGAGCGGCAGCACCGCGTCCCAGCCCCAACCCGCGTCGCCCGTCTCGCGCGCCCAGCCGTCGTAGTCCTCGCGCTGGCCGCGCATGTAGATCATGCCGTTGATCGACGACGAGCCGCCCAGCACGCGGCCGCGCGGATACGACAGCGCGCGCCCGTTCAGCGCGGCCTCGGGTTCGGTCTTGTAGCGCCAGTCGGTGCGCGGATTGCCGATGCAATACAGATAGCCGACCGGAATGTGGATCCAGTGATAGTCGTCCTTGCCGCCCGCCTCGAGCAGCAGCACGGATACGTCCGCGTCTTCGGACAGACGATTGGCCAGCACGCAGCCTGCCGTGCCGGCCCCGACGACGATGTAGTCGAATTCGCCTTCGAGCGTTGCTTCATTGGCCACCCTGAGCCTCCTTCCCGTGTCTCCTTGTCTCCCGCCGCGCCTGCCGCGCGGCCGCCCACGTCGGCGGACATCGATGCGCGCCGCGCGTCGCATGGACGCGCATCGATGCCGGACGCCTACTTCGCGACGGGCATCGTGAATTCCGCGCCCTTCGCGATGCTGTCCGGCCAGCGCTGCATGATGCTCTTGTAGCGCGTGTAGAAGCGCACGCCTTCCTCGCCGTACGCATGATGGTCGCCGAACAGCGAGCGCTTCCAGCCGCCGAACGAATGCCAGGCCATCGGCACCGGAATCGGCACGTTGATGCCGACCATCCCGACCTGGATCTGCCGCGAGAACGCGCGCGCGATCCCGCCGTCCGATGTGTAGCACGATACGCCGTTCGCGAATTCGTGCGCGTTGACGAGCCGCACCGCGCTCGCGAAGTCCGGCACGCGGACCACCGCGAGCACCGGCCCGAAGATCTCCTCGCGATAGATCGACATGTCGGTCGACACCTGGTCGAACAGCGTGCCGCCGAGGAAGAAGCCCTGCTCGCGCCCCGTGACGACATGGCCGCGCCCGTCGACCACGAGCCGCGCGCCGGCCGCCACGCCGGCGTCGATATAGGCGGCCACCTTGGCGCGATGCGCGGCGGTGACGAGCGGCCCCATCTCCGCATCGGGCGCCATGCCGTCGGCGATCGTGAGCGCGCGCACGCGCGGCGCGAGGCGCTCGACCAGCGCGTCGGCCACCTCGCCGACCGCGACCGCGACCGAGATCGCCATGCAGCGCTCGCCGGCCGAGCCGTACGCCGCGCCGATCAGCGCGTCGACCGCCTGGTCGAGATCGGCGTCGGGCATCACGACCAGGTGGTTCTTCGCGCCGCCGAGCGCCTGCACGCGCTTGCCGCGCCGCGACGCCTCCGCATGGATCGCCTCGGCGATCGGCGTCGAGCCGACGAACGACAGCGCGGCGACGTCGGGATGGGCGATCAGCGCATCGACGGCGGCCTTGTCGCCGTGCACGACGTTGAACACGCCGGCGGGCAGGCCCGCCTGAGCGAACAGCTCGGCGAGCCGCAGCGAGGCTGACGGATCGCGCTCGGACGGCTTCAGCACGAAGGTGTTGCCGCACGCGATCGCGATCGGGAACATCCAGCACGGCACCATCATCGGGAAATTGAACGGCGTGATGCCCGCGACGACGCCGAGCGGCTGCCGCAGGTTCCAGTTGTCGATGCCGCCGCCGATCTGGTCGGTGAAATCGGTCTTCAGCAGGTTCGGAATCCCGCACGCGAACTCGACGACCTCAATGCCGCGCATCACCTCCCCTTTCGCGTCCGAGAACACCTTGCCGTGTTCGCGGGTGATCAGTTCGGCCAGCTCGTCGTGATGGCGGTCGAGCAGTTCCTTGAAGCGGAACAGCACGCGGGCGCGCTTGATCGGCGCGGTCTCGCTCCAGGCCGGAAACGCGGCCTGCGCCGCCGCGACCGCCGCGTCGACCTCCGCCGCGCCGCCGAGCGGCACGCGGGCCGTCACCGCGCCGAGCGCCGGGTTGAAGACGTCGCCGTAACGCTCGCTCGCGCCGTCGGCCGCGCGGCCGCCGATGAAATGGGACAGCGTGCGCACGTGTGCCGCGCCGGGTTGGGTCTCGCTCATGTCGGGGTTCTCCTCTGGTGGATCGCGTCGACCTGAAGCCTACCCGCGGGCGCCGCCGCGAATCCAATGAGTAATGTTCAAATGCGTTATAAGCCGCGCTAATATCACGGCATGGATATGATCCTGCTCCGCGCCTTCGTCGCGGTGGCGCGCGAAGGCAATCTGACGCGCGCCGCCACGCAACTGCACCTCACCCAGCCGGCCGTCAGCCTGCAGATCAAGCATCTGCAGGAATGGCTCGACCTCACCCTGTTCACGCGCACGCCGCGCGGCCTCACGCTGACGCGCGACGGGCAGGCGCTGCTGCCGCACGCGGAACGCGCGCTCGCGGCCGCGGCCGACGTGCAGCGCGCGGCCGCCGCGCTGCGCCAGGAAGTGCGCGGCCGGCTGCGGATCGGCACGATCCTCGACCCGGAATTCCTGCGGCTGGGCGGCTTCCTGCGGCAGCTGGTCGAGTCCTATCCGCAGATCGAAACCGCGCTGCGGCACGGGATGTCGGGCTGGGTGCTCGATCAGGTGCGCACGCACGAACTCGATGTCGGCTACTACATCGGCCAGCCGGCCGAGGACGACCCGCGCGACGCGGCGCTGTTCCACACGCTGACGCTCACGCATTTCCAGTACCGGGTGCTCGCGCCCGCGGGCTGGAAGGAGCGGGTGCAGCGCGCGCGCGATTGGCGCGCGCTCGCCGCGCTGCCGTGGATCTGGACGCCCGCCGCGTCCGCGCATCACCGGCTGCTGTCGCGCCGCTTCGGCGAGCTGCGCGTGCAGCCGGTGACGGTGGCGGAAGTGGACCAGGAACTGTCGATGCTGGACCTGGTGAAGTCGGGCGTGGGCCTCACGCTCGCGCGCGATTCGATCGCGCTGCGCGAGGCGCATGCGCACGCGCTGACGATCGTCGAGCGCGTGACGGTGCCGACCGAGCTGACTTTCGTCACGCTCGCCGCGCGCCGCGAGGAGCCCGCGATCGCGGCGGCGCTGCGCCTGATGGAAGCGCAGTGGGCGGACTGAGCGCGGGCGCGGCGAGCCCCGGCGCCTGGCCGGATGGGCGACGCCGCGCGGCGCGCGAACCGGGCCCGGGCCCTTCCTACCGGGCCCGGCCACCCGGGCCGGACCGTGACGTCGGCGCCCCGCCCCACGCGCGTCACGCCGCCGCCCCGGACTTTTTGCTAGATTGTCCGTTCACACCCGACCACCGTTCGAAGGAGATCCGCATGGCCCGCAACATCGAGATCAAAGCCCGAGCCCGCGCGTTCGACCAGTTGCAGGAGCGCGCGGCGGCGCTCGCGACCGACGCCCCGCTGTTCTACCGTCAGCAGGATTTCTTCTACGACGTGCCGCGCGGCCGGCTCAAGCTGCGCCGCTTCGAGGACGGCACGCCCGCCGAGCTGATCTTCTACCAGCGCGACGACCGCGACGGCCCGAAGGCGTCGTACTACACGCGCAGCCCCGTCACCAATCCCGACGCGATGCACGCGCTCCTCGCCACCGCGCTCACCACGCGCGGCATCGTGACCAAGGAGCGCCACGTATACCTCGCCGGGCGCACCCGCATCCACCTGGACCGGGTCGACGGGCTCGGCGACTTCGTCGAACTCGAGGTCGTGCTCGCGCCCGACGACGACGAGGCGGGCGGCGAGGCCGAGGCGCACGCGGTGTTCGCGCGGCTCGGCGTGTCGAACGACGACCTCGTCGCGGTCGCCTACGTCGACCTGCTCAACCAGGCGCAGCAGGACCTGCCCGCGTAAGGCCGCCGCCACGCGCCGGCGGCCGCCTCACGCGGCCGGCGCGCCGGGCTCCAGGTGCGCGAGCGGCAGCGGGCCGTTGCGCTTGAAGGTCGTCAGCACGATGTTCGAGCGCACGCTGTCCACCCCCGGCACCCGCATCAGCTTCTTCATCACGAACGACGACAGCGCGTTCAGATCCGGCGCGACGATCCGCAGCAGATAGTCGGCGTCGCCCACCACCGCATGGCATTCAAGCACTTCCGGCAGCACGTCGATCTGCTGCTGGAACTGCTCGATGATCGAATCGCCGTGGTGCTTGAGCTTCAGGCTCGTGAACGCGGTCACGCCGAGCCCGAGCCGCTCGGGCCGCAACACGACCCGATACCCGTCGATGACGCCCGCCGACTCGAGGCGCTGCAGGCGCCGCCCGATCTGCGACGGCGACAGCGGCACCTCTTCGCCGAGCTGCTGGTGCGTCGCCCGGCCGAAGCGCTGCAGCACCTCCAGGAGCGCGAGATCGAAGTGATCGAGTTCAACCATGAATATTCTCCGCATTGATTCAATATTTGATGCGTGATTATCGCATTACGAGCCAAATCCACGCCACCTTTGCGCCCAATCCGCATGCCCCCCGCTCTACACTTGCATCTATTGAAACCGATGCCCAACCAGAGCCGATCATGTCCACCGTCGTCACCGCGAAACTGAAGGAACAGTTCGACGCGGGTCTCGAAACCCGCGCCGATTTCACCATCGACCAGCCGCTCGAACGCTACGGCCAGGTCGACCACGCGGTGTGGAACCAGCTGTACGACCGCCAGGCGGCCCTGCTGCAAGGCCGCGCGTGCGACGCATTCGTCGCCGGGCTCGCGCGCCTCGACCTGTCGGCGGCCGGCGTGCCGTCGTTCGCGGCCGTCAACCGCCAGCTGAAGGCCGCGACCGGCTGGGAAATCGTCGCGGTGCCGGGCCTCGTGCCCGACGTGGTGTTCTTCGAGCACCTCGCGAACCGCCGCTTCCCGGTCACCTGGTGGATGCGCCGCCCGGACCAGCTCGACTACCTGCAGGAACCGGATTGTTTCCACGACCTGTTCGGTCACGTGCCGCTGCTGATCGATCCGGTCTTCGCCGACTACATGCACGCGTACGGCCGCGCGGCCCTCGCGGTCGCCGACGATCCGCAGGCGCTCGCGCTGCTCGCCCGCCTCTACTGGTACACGGTCGAGTTCGGCCTGATCCGCGACGCGTCGCAACCGGGCCGCCTGCGAATCTACGGCGCGGGCATCGTGTCGAGCAAGGGAGAAACGCTCTACAGCCTGGAAAGCGCGGCGCCGAACCGGATCGGTTTCGATCTCGAGCGCGTGATGCGCACCCGTTACAGGATCGACACGTTCCAGAAGACCTACTTCGTGATCGACGATTTCGCGCAGCTGTTCGCGCTCGCCGACGTCGACGCGCGCGCGCTGGCCCGCCGCCTCACGCCGCTGCCCGAGCATCCGGCGGGCGCCGTGCTCGACGCCGACCGCGTGCTGACGCGCGGCACGGGCGAGGGTTGGGCGGACGATCCTGACGCATGAGCCGCAAGTTGTGAAAGAATGTCCGGCACGGTGCGCCGCCGCGAAGCCTGCGCGCGGCCGCGCCGCTACCGAACGAGGCCTGCAATGATTCACAAACTGACATCCGAAGAACGCAAGACCCTGCTCGAAGGCCTGCCCCACTGGTCGGCCATGCCCGGCCGCGATGCGATCCAGCGCAGCCTGCGCTTCGCCGATTTCAACGAAGCCTTCGGCTTCATGGCGCGCGTCGCGATCAAGGCGCAGGAAATGGATCACCATCCCGAGTGGTTCAACGTCTACAACCGGGTCGACATCACGCTGTCGACGCACGACGCGAACGGGCTCACCGAACGCGACATCAAGCTGGCCCGCTTCATCGACGAGGTCGGGCGCGAGGCGCATCCCGCCTGAGCAAATATTGCGTAATAACCCTGACCGGAATAAAAAAACCTCGCGTCAACGTTTCGCTTTCAGCAAGCGTTTTCTATGATGAATGACGCGAAAGCCTTCAGCTTTCCAAGCCGTCCTTAAGGCGCACGTAAGACTCCCAGGCCTTGCGTGCGCCAGGGTCCAATCCTTCCAGTTGCAGCGCACTCCGGCGCTGTACAATCAGCAGCGCATACGGCTTGGAAAGCGCGCTTGCCTCTTCGCAGAGTTTGAGTTCGTCGCCGCTCGAAGGCGAGCGGGCGCGCCAGAAATTGATCGCGGCTTCAAGTTCGTGGATCGAGATGTCGGACATGTTGGTATGGATGTGTTCGATGGCCGCCTTGCTTGTCGTCAGGCATGCGATGTTCCTGTGGAAACGGCGTCGTGCTGTCCGCGTGCCTGAACCGCCAACCCATTGTACTTGAGCGAATCTCATGCGACTCCTTCTGATCGAAGATGACCGCCCCATCGCCCGCGGCATTCAAAGCAGCCTCGAACAGGCTGGCTTCACCGTCGACATGGTCCACGACGGGATTTTTGCCGAGCAGGCGCTCGCGCAGAATCGCCACGAACTCGTAATCCTCGATCTCGGCCTGCCCGGCATCGACGGCATGACCCTGTTGTCGCGCTTTCGTCAGACCAACCGGCACACGCCCGTCATCGTGCTCACCGCGCGCGACGAGCTGAACGACCGCGTGCAGGGCCTGAACTCCGGCGCCGACGACTACATGCTCAAGCCGTTCGAGCCCGCCGAACTCGAAGCGCGGATCCGCGCGGTGATGCGCCGCAGCGGCCCGCACAGCGACATGCCGCGCCCCGAGGTCTCGCTGGGCGGTGTGCGCCTGTCGGGCGTCGACCGCCGCATCTTCAACGACGACAAGCCGCTCGAACTGTCGCCGCGCGAGTTCGCGGTGCTCGAGATGCTGCTGCTGCGCCACGGCCGCGTGGTCAGCAAGGCCCAGCTGCAGGACCACCTGACCCACTTCGGCGGCGATCTTGGCGACACCGCGATCGAAGTCTACGTGCACCGGGTGCGCAAAAAGCTCGAGCAGTGCCGGGTCGAGATCGTCACGGTGCGGGGCTTCGGCTACCTGCTGCAGGAAATCCGCCAGACCGCGAGCGTCTGACGCGCCCGTGCGGGCCGGCGTGCAGCGCGCGCCCGCCCGCGATCGCCTTGATGCCAGACCGCGCCGCTCGGCCGAGCGGCGCTTATCTTTTTTATCCGCGCGATGTCTTCTGATCCGGCTGTGACCAGCCTGCGCCGTTCCTTGCTGCGGCGCCTCGCCGCGCCGCTGTCGATGCTCGCGCTGATGAGCGGCCTGATTGCCTACTGGCTCGCGTGGCAATACACGCAGCACGTGATCGACCGTTCGCTCGCCGATCTCGCGACCGCGATCTCGAAGCAGATCCAGATCGCCGGCCCCGACGCCCCGTTCACCGTGCCGCCGCTCGCGCAGGCGATGTTCTCCGACCCGACCGACCAGCTGATCTACCGGATCAGCGACGGCGAGCACGAGCTGGCCGGCGATCCGAAGCTGCCGCTGCAGGGCACGAGCGTGCGCCGCATGCACAACGCCTACGTGTTCGAGGCCGACTACGAGAATCACTCGGTGCGGGTCGCGCAGGTGCGCGTCGAACAGGCGGACGGCGGCAATCCGATGATCGTGCTGGTCGCGCAGCCGGTGCGCCACCGCTACCAGATCGCCGCGGAATTCCTCGTTGCGATCATGATGCCGCTGCTGTTGCTGCTGCTCGCGGGCTGGGGCATCGTGTGGCGCGTCGTCAACCAGCAGCTCGGGCCGCTCACGCATCTCGCCGATTCGCTGAACCGGCAGACCCACACGTCGCTGGAACCCGTCGACGAGACCGAGGTGCCGCTCGAGATCCGGCCGCTGACGAGCGCGATGAACGCGCTGCTCGGCCGCCTGAAGACCGCGCTCGACGCACAGCGCAAGTTCATCGCGGACGCCGCGCACCAGCTGCGCACGCCGCTCACCGCGGTCAAGCTGCACGCGGAACAGGCCGCGGTCGCACGCGATCCGCAGCAGACCCTGGGCGCGGTGCGCGAGCTGCGCGCGGCCGCCGATCGCGCGGTGCGGCTGTCGAACCAGCTGCTGTCGCTCGCGCGCGCGGAGCCCGGCGAGCAGGCCGCGCGCTTCGTCGACGTCGACGTCGCCGCGCTCGCGTTCGAGACGGGCGCCGAGTGGGTGCCGCGCGCGCTCGCCGCGCATGTCGACCTCGGTTTCCAGCGCACCGACGAGCCGGCCTCGAACGATCCGGATCATTCCCACGCCGACGATCCGCCGCTGATCGCGCGCGGCAATCCGGTGCTGCTGCGCGAGGTGATCGCGAACCTGCTCGACAACGCGCTCAAGTACGTGCCGCTCGCGCGCCCCGAAGGCGCGCGCATCACGGTGAACGTGTCGCGCTGCGTCCTCGCGGAATCCGACGCCGCCGAGATCAGCGTGGAAGACAACGGCTCGGGCGTGCCCGCGAACCAGCAGGCCGACCTGTTCAAGCGCTTCTTCCGCGGCGACGCGCAAAGCGGCAACGGCGTCGAGACCGGCGCGGGCCTCGGCCTCGCGATCGTGCACGACATCATCGTGATGCACGGCGGCACCGTCACCTATCGCGACGCGCCCGACGGCGGCTCGCGCTTCATCGTGCGCATCCCGCTCGTGAACCCCGCTGCCGCGCCTTCCGCTGCGTCGGGCGTCGCTGCGCCGGGCGTCGCCGCACCAGGCGCGGCCGAAGCGTCGACCCCTTCCACGTGATGACCGCGCCCGCGTCCGTTCAGCGGCGCGGGCGGTCGTCGATGTCGCGCCAGAACGCCTCGCGCCGCGCCTGCAACGTCGGCGAGATGGCCCTCGGCAAATAAGCCGGCCCCGTATTCGGCTCGGCAACCGCGCCGATGTACAGCAGATCCTTCACATGAGGCGGCACGTAGCGCGCGTCGCGGCTGAAACCGAAGATCACGCAGCCCAGGTCGCTGTCGTAGTACCGGCTGCGCGACCACATGTTGAGCGTCGTCAGCATGCGGCCGGGAATCGTCACCTCGTGAGTCGGCGTCCCCGGCAGATCCGTGCGGTTCCACAAGGTCTTGCGCGTGCCGTCGGCCAGCACGAGCGTCAGTGCGACCGGGATGCTGCCGCTCGTCACGACCGCCTTCGCGACGTTGAAGCGCCGCTCCGGCCCGGGCGCGGGAAACGCGACCGTGTAGCGCTCGACGCCGCCCAGCGGATCCGCGAGGATTCCATAACGATCGCTGCGCGCCGCTCCCCACACGCGCGGCCCCTGCCCCGTCGCGTGCCGCACGTTCACGACGCGCGGCGTGGCGTTGAACAGCTCGATGTCGATCGCGGTGAAGTCGGCCAGCGGCGTGCCGAACGGCGTCGCCACGCCGTTCGCGGCCCAGCCGCGGCATGTGCCGTCCCAGTCGTCCGCGGTCCCGTAGGCGAGGCTGTATACGTCCTTGAACGGCAGCGTCGTCGCGACGCCCGGATGACGGACCGGATCGAGCAGTACGAGCAGCACTCGGTAATCGTCGATCAGCACGATCCGCTGCTGCTCGAACGGTTGCCAGTAGTCGTGCAGCGCCGTCTGATGCGGGCCCGGCGAGGCGGGCGCGGAAGACGCGAGCCGGGCCCGTTCGTGCGCGACCGCCTGGTCGAGATGGGCGACGTACGCGTCGGTGGTGTCGCGCGCCTGCTGCACGACGTCGGCATAGGCCGCCGCGTTCCAGCCCCAGTCCTTGCCGTTCAGCACGCAATCGCGCAGCAGGCTCATATGCAGCTGCGTAAACAGCGCGAACAGCGGCGCGAGCGTCCATTCGTGGTCGGGGTTCCGGAATTCGGCGGCCGCCGCGACGAACAGCGTGTTGGTCGCGATGAACTGCATGCGCATCGTCGGGCCGTCCTTCGTCGCGACCGCCTGCACATACAGCTTCAATGCATCGCCCAGGCCCGCGAGCTTCGCCTTCAGCAGGCTGAACACCGCGGCGTCGAGCTTGCGGTCGATCATCGCCTCGACCTGCTGGCGCACCTGTTCCCAGGGATCCGGGCCGCTCGACGGCCACAACAGCGACACCAGCGTGGACAGCAGGCCGCCCACCTCCGGAATTTCCGATACGCCCCAGGTCAGCAGGATCTTCAGCGTGTTGAGGATGTCGCCGTCAGCCAGGTTGCCGAGCGGCGCGGCCGAGGCGACCGGTGCGCCGTGAACCGCCGGCAGCGTCAGCGCGAGACCCAGCGCCGGCACGGTTTTCAGCAAGGAACGTCGTGTGAGCATCGTCAGCGTCTCCCGTTCTTTTCACGGTGTGTCCTTCCTGACTGACGATCATTTTCGGGATAGGTTCCGGCGGGGACGCCGGCGCACCCGCCCGATCACTTCTTCTTTTTCTTGTCCTTGCCGCCCTTGGCGTCCTTCTTGTCCTTCTTCTTTTTCTTTTCGCCGGCCTCATCCGTGGTCGCGAGCAAGGTGCCCCGACACGTGCTCGCGCCGCAGCGGCATGCGTACTCGCGCTTGAGCTTCTTGGTCAGGCGCGCGTCGATCACGAGGCCGTAGTCGTAGAACAGTTCCTCTTCCGGCGCGATGTCGCGCAGCGCGTGCACGTAGACGCGGCCGTCCACTTCCTCGGCCTCGCAGTTCGGCGCGCACGAATGGTTGATCCAGCGCGCGCTGTTGCCGTTGATCTTGCCGTCGATCACGCCGCCCGCGTCGAGCGCGAAGTAGAACGTGTGGTTCGGCTCGTCCGGATCGTGCGGATGACGGCGCAAGGCTTCCTTCCAGGAGATCCGCTCACCCTTGTATTCCACTACGCGCTCGCCCGCCTTGATCGGCGCCACGGCATAGACGCCCTTGCCGTGCACTCCCGAGCGGCGCACCGCGATCCTGCGTGAACTCATCGAACGAATCCTTGTGAAGACAGCTTGTACGTGAAGCGTCGCAAGCACCGACGGCGCGCGCGAAGCGCCGCCCCAAATGGAAACGCGGCGCCGCCTGGCGCCGCGTGCGGCCCGCGACAAAACACCCGCATCCTACACGGTTGATGTCGCTTCGTTCAACATCAGGCGTCGAAAACGCGCCGGCTCGCGGCGCGATCCGTTCAACGCTGGCCGAGCGTCGTGTCGCCGAACAGGTGCTTCTGCTCGCGCGGTTGCGAGCGCCAGTATTGCGGCGGCGCCGTGACCGTCGCACCGAGCTGGGCGGCCGCATGCCACGGCCAGCGCGGATCGTAGAGCATCGCGCGCGCCATCGCGACGAAGTCCGCGTCGCCCGCCTCGATCAGACGATTCGCGTGTTCGGGATCACTGATCAGACCGACCGCGAAGGTCGGCATGCCGACCGCGCGCTTCACCGTCTGCGCGAACGGCACCTGGTAGCCGGGCGACAGCGGGATCTTCTGCAGCGGCGACACGCCGCCCGACGATACGTCGATCCAGTCGCAGCCGCGCGCCTTCAACGCGTGGCCGAACGCGACCGTGTCCTCGAGCTCCCAGCCGCCGTCGACCCAGTCCGTCGCGGATACGCGCACCCCGACCGGGCGATCGTCGGGAAACGCCGCGCGCACGATCTCGACGATCTCGAGCGGGAAGCGCATCCGGTTCTCGCGCGTGCCGCCGTATTCGTCGGTGCGTTGGTTCGCGAGCGGCGACAGGAACTGGTGCAGCAGGTAGCCGTGCGCCGCGTGCACTTCGATCGCGTCGATACCGAGCCGCGCCGCACGGCGCGCGGCCGCGCGAAACGCCTCGCGGACCCGGTTCAGGCCCGCGGCGTCGAGCGCGAGCGGCGGCGTCTCGCCGTCCTTGTGCGGCACCGCGGACGGCGCATGCGGCAGCCAGCCGCCGTCCGCGACCGGCACCAGCTGGCCGCCGAGCCAGGGCACCTGGCTCGACGCCTTGCGGCCCGCGTGCGACAGCTGCATCGCGATCCGGATCGGTGAATGCTTGCGGATCGCGGCCAGCACCCGCGCGAGCGCCGCCTCGGTGACGTCGTCCCACAGGCCGAGATCGGCCGCCGAGATCCGCCCGTCCGGCTCGACCGCGGTCGCCTCCAGGCACAGCAGCCCCGCCCCCGACAGCGCGAGATGGCCGAGATGGATCATGTGCCAGTCGCTGGCCTCGCCGCGCTCGGCCGAGTACTGGCACATCGGCGAAATGACGATGCGGTTGGGTAGCGTCACGCCGCGCAGCGTGAACGGGGAGAACAGTGCGCTCATGAAATTCGCCCGCAGGAAATAGAAGTGCGAACGAGGTTAACACGCGGCGCCGCGTCGTGCAGGCTTCGTGTCAGACGAATTTCAAAGGGATTTCAGGCGCTCAGGCGCCGACCGCGTCGAGCCAGTCGCCGAACATCCGGCGCGCCGCGCCTTCGAGCGTCGGACCGTGGCGCAGGGTCTGCGCGCGCAGCTGCTTCGCGTCGGTTCCCGGGGTCGCCGCCAGTTCGCCCGCATGACCGATCAGCCAGGGCTCGAAACCGTCGGCGCGGATCTCCGGATGGCATTGCAGCGCCAGCACGTGGCCGCCCCACGAAAACGCCTGGTTGCGGCAGGCCGGCGTCGACGCGAGATGGATCGCGCCGGGCGGCAGGTCGAAGGTGTCGCCATGCCAATGCAGCATGGACGTGGCCGCGCCATCGAGATGGCGCAGCGGCGACGCGCGGCCGGCGTCCGTCAGCGTCAACGGCGTCCAGCCCAGCTCCTTGTGCGCAGCCGGGTAGACCTTCGCGCCCAACGCGCGCGCGATCAGTTGCGCGCCGAGGCAGATGCCGAGCGTCGGCAGGCCCGCCTCGATCCGCCGCCTGACGAACGCCGCCAGCACCGCGGTAGTCGGATAGAGGTCGTCGTCGTAGGCGCTGACCGGCCCGCCGAGCAAGACGAGCAACGACGGCTCGAGCGGATCCAGCACCTCGAAGCGCGACCCGCCGACGTCGACATAGCGTACGCGCGTGCCGCGCTCGCCGAGCACCCGTTCGAAACTGCCGAGGTCCTCGAAATGCACGTGGCGGATCGCAACGACTTCAGCCTTCATCAGCGGGCTCCGGGCGAACGAGCTGCGCGACGCGGATTACGCCTGCGCGAAGATCTTCCAGGTTTTCTTCTGCGTGGCGGCGTCGGCCTCTTCGTGCACCGAACAATCGAGCCGCAGATCGCTGTCGGCCATCGACAGGTCGAGCAGCGCGCAGCGGTACACCGTCTTCTTGCCCGACTTCGCCGGCTGGAAGTGCTTGCAGGTCACGCACATGCGATGCGGCGGCACATCGCCGTTCATCTGCAGTTCGCGCAGCGTCTTCAGCAGCGCGCGGTACAGCGCACCTTGCTCGTCCGCGCCGAGCAAGCCGACCGCCTTCGTCAGGAAGTCCGGCCACTGCAACGCTTTCTTCGCCGCGGTCCGGCCGCGCGCGCTCAAGCGTACGGCCAGCGCGCGGCCGTCGTCGAGCGCACGACGTTTTTCGACAAGACCCTTGTGTTCGAGCGTGCTCACCGCATCGCTCGTCGTCGCCGCCGTCAGCTGCGTCTCGCGTGCGATCTCGCCGAGGCGCATCGGCCCCTTCCGCTGCAACAGCAGAACTAGGATCTCACCCTGCGTCGGCGTCAATCCCGCGCCTTCCGCCCAATCCCATGCCTGACTCCGCATGGCCGTGCTCAACCGCAACAGACTGTGTGTCACACGTCCTGCTGCCTGGTTCCCGTATACGCCTTCGCTCATAGTCTTTTCGCTGTTGCCGGTCGCCTTCACCCCGGGCGACCATTGTGGGGAGATCTGATCCGGATCCCTATCTCAAATGGACGCGCCTGGACAAGCGCGTCCCGCACGCTCGCATCGAGGCACACGACGCGAACCTGCGCACGGTGCGACACTCCCGTCAGCGTCGGTCACCGCGAAGCCGACATTCTAAGCGAGAGAGGAAAATCGCACAGCTAAGTTATCCAATCCAGACTGTGGATAATGGCTGGATAACCACACCTTCATCCTGTGCGGGATTTCTTGATGAATATCAAACCGCGACGGTGGAGCAATTTCCGATCCCGGCGCGGCGCCATCGACTGCGCCTTGCTCCACACGGTTATCCAGTTTACAGCTCTTTGACTTTACAACGGAATCCGGGGTTATCCACAGTACCTGACGCACGCGCGCAAACGATTTGCGGTTCGTATGCGGAAAGCCGGAGGAAACCTGGGGTTAACCGGAACTCCGGGTAATCGAGTACTCGAATGGAAAAACTATTTTTCATTCGCGCCAGCGTAGACACTGCTGTCGCACCGTCTCGTTCAACGATTTTTCCTGTTTGAATACGGTTCTCAGCCACGCCGCGTCATTGACGCGCGCCTTCGCGAGCGAGCCGATCTGGTCGAGCGCGGCGCGCGAGCCCAGCGCGGCCGCGTGCGGCGCGATGCGGTCGAGCGTATCGAGGATGTCTTCGGCGATCGTGCGGCGCTCACTTGTCTGTGGGTTCACGCAGGTGCCCTCCAGTCCAAATCTGCACGCTTCGAAACGATTGAACGTATAGACCAGATAATCGTCCTCGGACAGCGTGAGCGGTTTGTCGAGCAGCAGGTAGCGCGCGAGCGTCTGAATGTAGCAGGCGATCGCCGCCGCGCGGTCGACCGACAAGGGCGTGTCCATGACCCGCACCTCGATCGTGCCGTAGCCGGGCTTCGGGCGGATGTCCCAGTAGAAGTCCTTCATGCTGTTCACGACGCCGGTGTTCACCATCTTCGTGAAGTACTCCTCGAAGCCGTTCCACGACAGCACGAACGGCGCGCGCCCGGACAGCGGGAACGCGAACACCGAATTCAGGCGTGCCGAATGAAAGCCCGTGTCGACGTTCTGGACGTAGGGCGACGACGCGGACAGCGCGATGAAGTGTGGAATGAAGCGCGACAGCGAGTGCAGCAGGTACAGCGCGCTGTCCGGATCGGGACAACCGATGTGCACGTGCTGGCCGAACACCGTGAACTGCTTCGCGAGGTAGCCGTACAGCTCCGAGATGTACTGGAAGCGCGGCGCATCGAAGATCTGCCGCTCGCTCCATTGCTGGAAGCCGTGCGTGCCGCCGCCGCACAGCCCGACGTTCAGCTGACCCGCGGCCTTCACGAGCGTATCGCGGATGGCGTGCAGTTCGCCCAATGCCTGATCGTGCGTTTTGCACACCCCGGTCGACAGCTCGATCATGCTTTCGGTGATTTCCGGCGTGATGTTGCCGGGGAACTGCTCGTCCTTGATGAGCCGCATCAGATCGGACGCGGCTTTCGTCAGATCGTAGTTGTGCGTGTTGACGATCTGCATTTCGAGTTCGATGCCGAACGTGAACGGCTCCGAATTGTTGAACGTTTCGAGTGCCATGGCGATTTCCGGATAACGGGAGGACGCGCGCGAGGCGCGTCGGTCAGTTGCTGTCGCGTCGCTCGCCGACGGCTGACAGGCAGCGGTAGACGAGGAACGGCCCCGCCAGTTGCAGGATGACGATCGAGCACATGATCACTGCGCGCAACTGCGGATCGAAGTTCGGGTAGAGCTGGTAGGTATCGTCGGTCAGCAGGTAGGCCAGCGCGGACATCGGCGCGAGCGACAGGCCGAGCGCGATGCCCTGCTTCGCGCCGATCCCGCTCGGCTTTGCGAACGCGAGCACGCCGACCAGCTTCGCGATGAGCCGCGCGACGATCAGCACCACGGCAATCAGGCCGCCCGCCGCGAGATCGCCCCATTCGAACGAGGTCAGCGTGAGCACGAACAGGATCACCGTGAGCAGCCAGCCGGCCGTGCCGAAATGCTCGGGCCACAGCTGCGGCCGCGCTTCGAGATTCTTCACGATGATGCCCGCGAGCAGCAAGGTCAGCATGGTCGACAGCCGCAGCGCCTGCGCGACGGCGATCGCCAGCACGACGAGACCGAACAGCGCGACGAACGAATGCTCGTCGCGCAGGGTCGTCGCGACGTGACGGAACAGGAAATTGCAGGCGCGCGCGAACAGGTACGCGACGATCAGCGATCCCGCGAGCAGGTAGAGCGGCTGGAGGATGGTCGCGAACACATTGCCGTACGCCTCCTGATGCAGCCAGCTCGTGACGAGCTTGGTCAGCACCACCGCGTAGACGCTGTTGAGCGCGGACAGCGTGATGAGACGCTGCGACACCTGCCCTTCCGCGCGCAGCTCGGTTTTCAGCTGGAGCACCATCGCCGGCGAGGTCGAGATCGCGATCGCGGCCAGCACGATCGCCACCATCCCCGGCACCTTCAGCAGCAGCAGCGCGGCCAGCACCAGGACGAAGGTCAGGGTGGCTTCCGCGAGACTCGATGCGATCAGCCACGGGTTGCGGCGGATCCAGCGCAGGTCGAGGCGGTTGCCCAGTTCGAACAGCAGCAATCCGAGCGCGACGTTGATCAGCAGCCGGGAGGTGTCGTCGGTGCTCGCGTCGATCACGCCGAATCCGAACGAGCCGGCGATCAGGCCGATCACCGCATAGCCGGTGATGCGCGGCAGGCGCCAGGCGCGATGACAGAGTTCGCCGCACAGGCCGGCGGCGAACAACGCGAACCCCGCCCAGAACACGGCATCGGGCGTCAGCGGCCAGCTAGGCAGAAATGAGAATGCCGACTTCATCGTGGTGACTTCTCCTTTGGAAGGCAACCGCCAGCGACACGACGGACAAGCGAAATGAACGAGTGGTGCGCGCGCCGACTGGGTCGTTGCCCCGTGATTCGTCGTTGATAGGTGGATGCAGGGTATGGGTGAGCCCGCATCGCTGCCCTGGATGCGTATGGGGCAGACTCACGGCCGATCGTATGCCGGCCTGATGGGTGAAGGAACGCGCGGTCCTGATTCTTCAGATCGGGATCATCGCCAACCGTTCCGTTGATACGCCTGCGGCAGAGGCCGCGGGCATGCGAAGGAGACCGATTGTGCCACAGCTCGAACGGTCTGGACCGAATTTGCCGGGGCCCCGGCCGTCCAGCCAGGGCGTGTTGTATACCACAGTGGTTAACCTGTATGTATACGTAGTAGAAGTTAACAAGCCCCCTGCTTTTCTGTGGATAACCCAATTTTATTCAAACGGATCATGGGCTTGCATTCCGCAAAACCGGTTGCACAGTTGGTCCGGGTGCACAGGGATTCATTGAATAACTTTTTGACTACTGTGCGGCTGTGCGGAGTTACCCCGTTTACGTCCACATCGACTACACACGAGGATCACAGTCAATCAGCCCGGTTATCCACAGTGGTGCGTGGATAACTTTTCCGCCCGACTGTGCAATTTCCCCCGCCCAGGCTCAACCGACCCTGCGTTGCCGCAGCGCGCGAACCAGGAAACGGGCCGGATCGATCGCTTCCGCGAGGTCGCGTTCGATCGGCCAGGGTTCACCGTCGAGTTGCGCGGCGATCAGCTCCGCGCCGAGCGCGGCCCAGACGAGCCCGCGCGAACCGTAGCCGAACGCGCCATAGAGGCCCGCTGCGCGCGGCACGTCGAGCAAGCGCGCGCCGGTCAGGGCGTCGGCGTGCGCGGCGGCGGCGGCTTCGTCGCCGAGCATGCCGATCAGCGGCAGCCGATCGCTCGCGACGCAGCGGAATGCGACGCGGCCGTCAAGCGTTGCCGCATCGAGTCCGTTGGTTGCGCGATCCGGCAGCAGGCGCGCGAGGCGCGCCAGGTTCTCCGCGTGTCCGCTCGCGCGAGGCGTGGGGTCGAGGTCGTCCGGCTCATAGGTCGCACCGGTCAGCGTGCGTGAGTCCGCGAGCGGCACCGCATAGCCGTCGCCGATCACGGGCGCGCGCAACGAGGCAAACGCCGATGCCGGCAGGATGCTCAACTGGCCGCGCACCAGCTGGGTGGGCGCATGGCGCAGCCCGATCACACGCGCCGCGTCGCCGGCGTTCGCGACGATCGCGACGGGCGCTTGCGCAAGCAGCGTGCCTGTCGGATCGAACGCCTGCCAATCGCCGTCGGCGCCGCGCGCGAGTCGCGCGACGTCGACGCCCAGGCGTCGCGTGACGCGCGCCCCGCCCTGTTCGCACTGTGCGGCCGCGAGCGCGGCCGGGCTCACCGATCCGCCCGACGGGAACAGCCATCCACCGTGAGGAACGGCGGCGTCCAGCCGGTCGCGTGCGGCATCGCGCGACAACATCGACACCAGTGCGTCCGGCAGGCCCAATGCATCGAGCGCCGCCTGCATCCGCGCGAATTCCTCTTCGGACTCGGCAAGCTGCACGAGGCCCGCCGCGCTGCGGTCGAACGCATGGCCCGCCTCCTCGAGCGCGCGCCAGCGCAGCAGCGCATGCTGGAAGCCGGCGCGCGTGAGGCGCGCCGCGAGGTTGTCGTCGCGCGTGATCAGCGGATGGAACACGCCGGCCGGATTGCCCGAGGCCTCGGCGGCCGGTGCGGGATGCCGGTCGAGCAAGGTCACCTGCCAGCCGCGCGCCGCGAGTCGCTCAGCGAGCGCGCAGCCGGCGAGCCCCGCTCCGATCACGAGCGCGTCGCGGCGTGCGACGGGCGCGGCGCGTGGAGGTTCGTGACGCCGCACGCGCCAGCGTGGCGCGAACGCGCCGACCAGCATCGCGCGCTTGCTCGCGAAACCGTCGACCTTGCGCGGCGTGAAACCCGCGTCGTCGAGGGCGCGCCGTACCGCGCCCGAACTCGTATAGGTTGCAAAGGTCGCGTGTTCGTCGGCCAGCCGCGCAAGCGCGCGGAACACCGCGGGCGACCACATGTCGGCATTCTTCGCGGGCGCGAAGCCGTCGAGATAGATCGCATCCGCACGCAGCACCAGGTTCGGCAGCAATGCGCCCACGTCGCCGAACGCGAGCGTCAGCACGACGCGCCCCGCCTCGAATTCGAGACGATGCAGGCCGGGCGTGAGCATCGGCCACGCCCGCACGAGGGCCTCGACCTCGACCTCGATCGTTGTGTTCGCAACGATATGCGCGATGGCGCTTCGCAGGTCCTCGCGGCTGAACGGATGCTTTTCTATCGACACGAAATGCAGCCGTTCGCAGCGCGCGGGGTCCTTGCGCCAGGCTTCCCAGGTCGCGAGAAAATTGCATCCCGTGCCAAAACCAGTCTCGACGATCGTGAAAATGTGCCGGCCGTGCCAACGTTCCGGCAGGTCGTTGCCGCGCAGGAACACATGCCGGGCCTGCGCGAGCGCACCGGCCGCGCTGTGATAGATGTCGCCGTAACGCGGCGAAACGAGCGTGCCGTCGTCACGAAGGACGAGGGCGGCGGGAACGATTCGGTCGGGCATGCGAAACAAAAAAGAGTGACGCCGACGCGCGACCGATCGCCGCGAAAGCCCCGCCCGGCAAGGCGTTGGCAAAAACCAACGCGTTTGCGCAAAGGTGGCTCGCGCCGCGTCGCATCAGGCTCGAAGGCCGTGCGCAAGCCTTGCGGACGGCCTTCGATTCGGCAAAATACGGATGAAAATCTTTGAAACCCTTGTCGTTATTGGGTTTGCGCTGCGCTATCATAGCAAGCGCCGTATCAACGGGCCTGCCGCCGGCGGGTCTGGCGGTACGTCGCGCGGCGCAGTATTCGGCGCTGTGCCGTCCACAGCAACTATCGACGGCACCGTTCGCGCACGTATAATCGGCGCGTTCGCGCTGTTCGTGTCAACCTAACCTGAGAAAGGAACCTTAATGAACAAACAGGAACTGATCGACGCCGTCGCCGCACAGACGGGCGCCAGCAAGGCTCAAACCGGCGAAACGCTGGACACGCTCCTCGAAGTCATCAAGAAGGCTGTGTCGAAAGGCGACGCAGTGCAACTGATCGGCTTCGGCAGCTTCGGTTCGGGCAAGCGTGCAGCACGCACCGGCCGTAACCCGAAGACGGGTGAAACCATCAAGATCCCGGCAGCCAAGACGGTCAAGTTCACGGCTGGCAAGGCGTTCAAGGACGCAGTGAACAAGCGTTGAGTACAGCGCTTGCGAACGGAAAAACCCGCCTGTGAGCGGGTTTTTTCATATCTGCGCGCAGCTTTTTCGCCACACTCCGCGCCGCGCTTTCAAGATTTAACTATTGGTGACGAGGGAGGATTTCGCCGTCGTGGTCATGATCGTGGTCGTGGTCATGCTCGTCGATGTCCCATGACGGGAACGGGTCCGGGTAGTGCGACCAGGCGGCTTGACCCTGCGCGTATTCGTCGTCGGTCAACAGACACGCGTCGAACTTCGCGCGCCAGGCCGGTGCGTCGAGGTGGATGCCGATCAGCACCAGTTCCTGGCGGCGATCGCCGATGCTCGAATCGTCGAGGTCGCCGTGCCAGTCCGCGGTGATTTCCGCGAGCAGCGCGTCGTCGCCCTCGGGCCATTCGGCACGATCCTGCGCGGCCCACCAGAGGCCGGCCGGCCCATGCCGGCACACCCCGCCCGCCTGCGACAACGAACCCGCGACATCGGGGCGGGTCGCCAGCCAGAAGAATCCTTTGCTGCGCAACACGCCCTTCCACTCTTCGTGCAGCAGCGCCAGGAAGCGCTCCGGATGAAACGGCCGGCGCGCGCGATAGACGAAGTTGCCGATGCCGTACGCCTCCGCCTCGCCATGCACATGATCGTGATCGTGATCATGCGCATGATGATGATCGTGGCCGTGCTGCTCGAGCGAGGCGAGCCAGCCAGGCGCGCTCGCGGCCGCATCGAAATCGAAGCGGCCGGTATTGATCAGTTCAGAGAGCGGCACGTCGCCGAAGCGGCTCACCACTTGCCGCGCGCGTGGATTGAGGCTCGCGAGGATCTTGCCCAGGCGCGCGAGCGCATCCGCGTCGACGAGGTCGGCCTTGTTGAGGACCAGCACGTCGCAGAATTCGATCTGCTCGATCAGCAGTTCGACGAGTGTGCGATCGTCGCCCTCGGACGCGGCGATGCCGCGTTCCGCGAGCGCGTCGTCGGAGCCGTAGTCGCGCAGGAAGTTGAACGCATCGACCACCGTGACCATCGTGTCGAGCCGGGCGAGATCGGCGAGCGACGCGCCGTCGTCGTCGACGAACGTGAAGGTCTCGGCGATCGGCATCGGTTCCGCGATTCCGGTCGATTCGATCACGATCGCGTCGAAGCGGCCCGCGGCGGCGAGCTGGCGGATCTCGACCAGCAGGTCGTCGCGCAGCGTGCAGCAGATGCAGCCGTTCGACATTTCGACGAGGCGTTCCTCGACATGCGACAACGCCGCCGCGTCGCGCACGAGCGAGGCGTCGATGTTGACCGCGGCGAGGTCGTTGACGATCACGGCGACCCGCAGGCCGGCGCGATTCGCGAGGATATGGTTGAGCAGCGTGGTCTTGCCGGCGCCGAGGAAGCCGGACAGCACGGTGACGGGCAATGGCTGGTTCATCGCGGTACGCACCAAGAAAAAAGGGAAAAGCGGCCGCGGCGCCCGAAAAGGACGGACCGGCGCCCCGCCGCGACGGCGGGCGCCGTGCATGTGCGGCGTGAAAGCCGCATTGTGCATCAAACGGGACGGCGGGTCGCCTTCGGCGCGGGGCCGGCGCGCATGTCTGCTGACGGTCTACTGACGCGGATCGGCTGCCGGCAGCAGCTTCCACTGAGTGAGGATCGCGGCGATCTGGCGTGCGTACTTGTCGCGCAGCGACGGCGTTTCCGAGTGGTACGAGCCGATCGCCTGCCACGTGTTGCCGTACTTGTTCATCTTCTGGCGCAGGTGCCACGCCGCGATATAGACGTTCTTGCACGGTTCCATCAGCGTGTCGCGCGTGATGCCGTACTGCTTGAGCGCCGGCAGATGGATCGAATTGATCTGCATGATCCCGTAGTCGGTCGAGCCGTTCGCATTCTTGTTCAGCGCATCGGGGCGATTGCGCGACTCCTGCCATGCGATCGCGCGCAGGATCAGCGGATTGACCTTCTGATAACGGGCGGCCTCGTCGTAGCAATCGGCGCGCGCGGACGCGCTGGCGAATCCGGCGCCGGCAACGAGCACTGCGATCAGGAAACGGCGTTTCATCATCCCAAAAATAAACCGCTGATTGTTGATTGTTTACTGATGGTGTTGAATCGAGCCCCCAAACGGCCCGAGACCGGGAAAACCCGCAGACAGTTTTCACGCGTGGCCGACTGAGGCGCCCGTATCATACCGGCACCCGGGCGGGCCCACGAGGGCGGCCGGCGCGGGCTGACGGAATCTGACAGTAGCCGTTTATACCGCATTTTCGTTTTGGTTCTTATCAAATTAACGAAGAAGGCGATTCCCGGGCGAAGGAGGATGCTTACATACGGCATACGTCGCGCACGTCAATTTTTTATGTCGTATAGGAGACAGTGTTCGGTTCGATGTGATATTTCGGACACGAAAAGCTGCTAATGTCTGCGTTTTGAAATTGACTCAACGCATTACCGTCGGAAACGGCCACCGCCGGCATTGATCTACTACTCCATGACAAGAACTCGCATTGTTTTGCGGCGCGTCTCGACGGCGCTCGTCGTCGCCGGAATTGTCGCCGCACAGGCCGTCCACGCACAGGTCACGCTCAATTTCGCCAATGCGGACATCGACCAGGTCGCCAAGGCGATCGGCGCCGCGACGGGCAAGACGATCATCGTCGACCCGCGCGTCAAGGGCCAGCTGAACCTGGTATCCGAACGGCCGGTGCCCGAGGATCAGGCGCTGAAGACGCTGCAGGCGGCGCTGCGCATGCAGGGCTTCTCGCTCGTCCAGGACCACGGCGTGCTCAAGGTCGTGCCGGAAGCCGACGCCAAGCTGCAGGGCGTGCCGACCTATGTCGGCAACAACCCGCAGGCGCGCGGCGACCAGGTCATCACGCAGGTGTTCGAACTGCGCAACGAGTCGGCCAACAACCTGCTGCCGGTGCTGCGGCCGCTGATCTCGCCGAACAACACGATCACCGCGTACCCGGCCAACAATACGATCGTCGTCACCGACTACGCCGACAATGTCCGCCGGATCGCGCAGATCATCGCCGGCGTGGACACCGCGGCGGGCGCGCAGGTGGTGGTCGTGCCGCTGCACAACGCCAACGCGATCGACATCGCCACCCAGCTCGGCAAGCTGCTCGACCCGGGTGCGATCGGCAACACCGACGCGACCCTCAAGGTCACGGTGACCGCCGACCCGCGGACCAACGCGGTGCTGCTGCGCGCGTCGAACGCGTCGCGCCTCGCCGCCGCGAAGAAGCTGATCCAGCAGCTCGACGCGCCGAGCGGCGTGCCCGGCAACATGCACGTCGTGCCGCTGCGCAACGCCGACGCGACGAAGCTCGCGAAGACGCTGCGCGGCATGCTCGGCAAGGGCAGCGGCGACAGCAATTCGTCGGCCAGCTCGAATGACGCCAATTCGTTCAACCAGAACGGCTCGTCGTCGAACAGCAGCAACTTCGGGACCGGTTCGTCGGGCACCCCGCCGCTGCCGTCGGGCGGCCTCGGCGGTTCGTCGTCGGGCAGCGGCGGTTCGTCGGGCGGCAGCAACGGCAGCCTCGGCAGCGGCGGCCTGCTCGGCGGCGACAAGGACAAGGGCGACGACAACCAGCCGGGCGGCATGATCCAGGCGGACCCGGCCACCAATTCGCTGATCATCACGGCGTCCGATCCGGTCTACCGGAACCTGCGCGCGGTGATCGACCAGCTCGACGCGCGGCGCGCGCAGGTGTACATCGAGGCGCTCGTCGTCGAACTGCAGGCGACCACGGCCGGCAACCTCGGGATCCAGTGGCAGGTCGCGAACAACGCGCTGTTCGCCGGGACGAACCTGCCGGGTGGGACGTCGATCGGCGGTGCAGCGCTCGGCAACAGCATCGTCGGCCTGGCGGCGACCAGCGCCGGCCTCTCCTCGGTCACGAGCGGGCTGAACATCGGCTGGCTGCACAACATGTTCGGCGTGCAGGGGCTGGGTGCGCTGCTGCAGTTCTTCGCCGGTTCGAGCGACGCGAACGTGCTGTCGACGCCGAACCTGATCACGCTCGACAACGAGGAAGCGAAGATCGTCGTCGGCCAGAACATCCCGATTCCGACGGGTTCGTACTCGAACCTCACGAACGGCACGACGCCGAGCGCGTTCAATACCTACGACCGTCGCGACGTCGGTCTCACGCTGCACGTGAAGCCGCAGATCACCGAGGGCGGCATCCTGAAGCTGCAGCTCTACACCGAAGATTCGTCCGTGCTTCAATCTCAATCGGCCAGCAGCACCGCGGCCAATTCGCCCGGACCGACGTTCAACAAGCGCTCGATCCAGTCGACCGTGCTCGCGGACAACGGCGAGATCATCGTGCTCGGCGGCTTGATGCAGGATCAATACAACGTCAGCAACAACAAGGTGCCGCTGCTGGGCGACATTCCCTGGATCGGCCAGCTGTTCCGCTCGGAAGCCAAATCCCGCCAGAAAACCAACCTGATGGTGTTCCTGCGCCCCGTGATCATCAACGATCGCGAAACCGCGCAGGCCGTCACCGCGAACCGCTACGACTACATCCAGGGCGTGACGGGCGCATACAAGTCGGACAACAACATCATCAAGGACAAGGACGACCCGGTGGTCCCGCCGATGCCGCTCGGCCCGAGCCAGGGCGGCTCGCCGGCGCTGAACCTGTTCGACATCGACAAGATGCGCCGTCAGCAGGCGACGCCGCCCACGCCGGCCAGCACCCCGGCCGCGGCGCCCGCCGGCGCCGTGCCGTTCGGCACCGTGCCGACCACCGCAGCGCCGGGAGCCCAGCCGTGATGCCGACGCTCGCCGCCCCGATGGGCAGCCAGTCCGGCGGCGCCGGCGGGCCGGCGGGCGAGCGCGCGGCGCCCTCGCCGCTGGCCGCGCGCCTGCTGCCCTACGGCTTCGCCAAGGCCGGCCAGATCCTGATCGCGCACCAGCACGCGGACACGCTCGAGGTGTGGATCAGCGAACGCACGAGCGGCGCGGCGCTCGCCGAGGTCGCGCGCAATTTCGGCGCGGTGTCGGTGCAGCGCCTGCCTGCCGACGAACTCGCGCTCGCGATCAATCATGCGTACGCGCGCCAGGACGGCAGCGCGGCGCAGGTGGTCGGCGAGGTCGAGGGCGAGGTCGACCTGTCGCGCCTGATGCAGGACATTCCCGAGGTCGAGGATCTGCTCGAATCGGAAGACGACGCGCCGATCATCCGCATGATCAACGCGCTGCTCACGCAGGCCGCGCGCGAGCAGGCCTCGGACATCCACATCGAGCCGTTCGAGAACGCCTCGGTCGTGCGCTTCCGGGTCGACGGCACGCTGCGCGACGTGGTGCGCCCGAAGAAGGCGCTGCACGGCGCGCTGATCTCGCGGATCAAGATCATGGCGCAGCTCGACATCGCCGAGAAGCGCCTGCCGCAGGACGGCCGGATCACGCTGCGGGTCGGCGGCCGGCCGGTCGACGTGCGGGTCTCGACGCTGCCGACCGGGCACGGCGAGCGCGCGGTGCTGCGTCTGCTCGAGAAGGACGCGCAGCGCCTCAATCTCGAAGCGCTCGGGATGGGCCGCGACACGCTCGTGGAATTCGACCAGCAGATCTCCAAGCCGCACGGCATCGTGCTCGTCACGGGGCCGACCGGCTCGGGCAAGACGACCACGCTGTATGCGGCGATGTCGCGGCTCGAAACCACCACGACCAACATCATGACGGTCGAGGATCCGATCGAGTACGACCTTGCCGGCATCGGCCAGACCCAGGTCAACGAACGGATCGGCATGACCTTCGCGCGCGCGCTGCGCTCGATCCTGCGCCAGGATCCCGACGTGATCATGATCGGCGAAATCCGCGACCTCGAAACCGCGCAGATCGCCGTGCAGGCGTCGCTGACGGGCCACCTGGTGCTCGCGACGCTGCACACGAACGACGCGTCGTCGGCCGTGACCCGCCTGACCGACATGGGCGTCGAGCCCTACCTGCTCGCATCGTCGCTGCTCGGCGTGCTCGCGCAGCGCCTGGTGCGGCAGCTGTGCCCGGCCTGCAAGGAAGAGCGTCACGAGGACGGGCGCGTCGTCTGGCATCCGGTCGGCTGCGACAGGTGCAGCCATTCGGGCTATACCGGCCGGCGCGGGGTCTACGAACTGCTGGTGATCGACGATTCGATCCGCGCGCTGGTTCACCGCAACGCGCCCGATTCGGAAATCCTCGCGGCCGGCCGCGCGAACGGGATGCGCACGCTGCGCGACGACGCCGAGCGCTGGCTCGCGGCGGGCGCGACCTCGCTCGAGGAAGTGCTGCGCGTGACGGGAGGCGCGTAGCGCGATGCCGGCATTCCGTTTCGAAGCGATCGATTCCGCGGGCCGCGCGCAGAAGGGCGTGATCGACGCCGACAGCGCGCGCGCCGCGCGCGGCCAGTTGCGCACCCAGGGGCTCACGCCGCTCGTGGTCGAGCCGGCGGCCAGCCGCACGCGCGGCGAGCGCAGCCAGCGTCTCGCGCTCGGCCGCAAGCTGTCGCAGCGCGAACAGGCGATCCTGACCCGTCAGCTCGCGAGCCTGCTGACGGCCGGCCTGCCGCTCGACGAGGCGCTCTCGGTGCTGACCGAGCAGGCCGAACGCGACTACATCCGCGAGCTGATGGCCGCGATCCGCGCCGAAGTGCTGGGCGGCCATTCGCTCGCGAACGCGCTCTCCGAACATCCGCGCGATTTCCCGGACATCTACCGCGCGCTGGTGTCGGCGGGCGAGCACACCGGCAAGCTCGGCGTGGTGCTGTCGCGGCTCGCCGACTACATCGAGCAGCGCAACGCGCTCAAGCAGAAGATCGTGCTGGCGTTCACCTATCCCGCGATCGTCACGCTGATCGCGCTCGGCATCGTCACGTTCCTGCTCAGCTACGTGGTGCCGCAGGTGGTCAACGTGTTCGCGAGCACCAAGCAGCAATTGCCGATGCTCACGATCGTGATGATGGCGCTGTCCGATTTCGTGCGTCACTGGTGGTGGGCGATGCTGATCGCGGTGGCGCTCGTCGCCTACCTCGTGAAGGCGACGCTGTCGCGCGACGGGCCGCGGCTCGCGTTCGACCGCTGGCTGCTCACCGCGCCGCTGCTCGGCAAGCTGGTGCGCGGCTACAACACCGTGCGCTTCGCGAGCACGCTCGGGATCCTGAGCGCGGCCGGCGTGCCGATCCTGCGCGCGCTGCAGGCGGCGGGCGAGACGCTGTCGAACCGCGCGATGCGGGTCAACATCGACGATGCGATCGTGCGGGTGCGCGAGGGTTCGGCGCTGTCGCGCGCGCTCAACAACGTGAAGACGTTTCCGCCGGTGCTCGTGCACCTGATCCGCTCGGGCGAGGCGACGGGCGACGTGACGACGATGCTCGACCGCGCGGCCGACGGCGAGGCGCGCGAGCTGGAGCGCCGCACGATGTTCCTGACGAGCCTGCTGGAACCGCTCCTGATCCTCGCGATGGGCGGCATCGTGCTCGTGATCGTGCTCGCGGTGATGCTGCCGATCATCGAACTGAACAACATGGTGCAGTAACAGGGAACGACGACAGGGAGCCGCCCCGGCCGAGGGGGCGGCGCCGGCATTCAGCGCACGTAGATCGCGGGCGACGGGGTGTTGGCGGGCAGGAAGATCTCGGAGCGGGCGCCGTTGCGTTCGACGATCACCGAGCGGTCGCGGACTTCGGCGAGCTTCGCGCCCTGCGCGACCTCGGCGCCGAGCGACACGGCGCGCGGGGCGTCGCCGCCGATGCCGATGATCGCGGCCGCGCCGCGCTGCAGCGCGAGGATGCCGAACAGGTGGATGTCCTGTATCGGGCTGCGCGTGAGCTGGCCGCCGAACAACGCGGCGGCCTCCTCGGTGCGCAGCGGCGCGTGGGCGGCGGCGGCCGGTAGCGGGGCCTGATGCGCGGATAGCGTGACGGTCCAATAAGTGGCCGTCGCGCACAGCGCCGCAAACAGGGCGAGGGAAAGGATCCGGATCGAGAGCGCGTTCATGCGCCCTATTGTACGGATGAATGTGAAATTTGCGTTGGGTGGAAGTCACCAGCCGCACGCGACTTACAATGCGGCTTCACGCGGGCGTGCGGATGATCCGGCGCGCGGCCCGCGACTTTCGCTCACCGGTCATTTATTTATTTGAAAAAAGAGGTTTCAGTCATGCAAACGTGGATCACTCGCCGCTCGCAACACGCGCGCCGCCAACGCGGTTTCACGCTGATCGAGATCATGGTGGTGGTGGCGATTCTCGGCATCCTCGCGGCGCTGATCGTGCCGAAGATCATGAGCCGTCCGGACCAGGCGCGCGCGGTCGCGGCCAAGCAGGACATCGGCACCATCATGCAGGCGCTCAAGCTGTATCGTCTCGACAACGGCCGCTACCCGAGCCAGGACCAGGGCCTCGGCGCGCTGATCGCGAAGCCGAGCACCGATCCGATCCCGAACAACTGGAAGGACGGCGGCTACCTCGAGCGCCTGCCGAACGACCCGTGGGGCAATGCGTACAAGTACCTGAACCCGGGCGTGCACGGCGAGATCGACGTGTTCAGCTACGGCGCGGACGGCAAGGAAGGCGGCGAAGGCAACGACTCCGACATCGGCTCGTGGCAATAAACGCGTGACGGCGTCCGCCGCCCCGCCCGCCCGACTCATACGTCCAGTCCTTCATGCACGGATACGGCACGACTTCCCTCCCCGGCGCGCGCGGCCGCGCGCGCGGCTTCACGCTGCTCGAGATGCTGGTCGTGCTCGTGATCGCGGGCCTGCTGGTGTCGCTCGCCTCGCTGTCGATGCGGCGCAATCCGCGCACCGACCTGCGCGAGGAGGCGCAGCGGCTCGCGCTCCTGTTCGAGAGCGCCGGCGACGAGGCCCAGGTGCGCGCGCGGCCGATCGCGTGGCAGCCGACCGAGCATGGCTTCCGCTTCGACGTGCGCACGGCCGACGGCTGGCGTCCGCTGCGCGACGACCTGCTGCGTCCGCGCGGCTGGGACGGCGGCGTGACGGGCGCGGCGATCGACTATCCCGGCTCGGACACCCAGCCCGAGCGCGTCGTGTTCGGCACCGAGGCGATCGATACGCCGGTGCGCGTCACGCTCTATTCGTCGGTCGGCAGCATCGCGATCGTCGGCACCGGCAACGGCCGGTACGAGGTGCGCTGATGCGGCGCGCCCGATGCCTGCCCGCCGTGCCGGGCCGCCGCCGCGTCGGCGGCTTCACGATGATCGAGGTGCTGGTCGCGCTCGCGATCATCGCGGTCGCGCTCGCCGCGTCGATCCGCGCGGTCGGCACCATGGCCAGCGATTCCTTGGAACTGCACGAGCGCCTGCTCGCGGGCTGGAGCGCCGACAACGCGCTGACCCAGCTGCGGCTCGCGCATGCCTGGCCCGAGATCGGCGAGCAGAGCTTCGATTGCTCGCAGGGCAACGTGCCGCTCACCTGCACGCAGCGCGTGAGCGCGACGCCGAATCCGGTGTTCCGGCGCGTCGAGGTGTCGGTGTCGATGAACGGCCGCAAGGGCATGCTCGCCCAAATGGTGACGGTGGTGGCGAATGAAACCAGCCGCTCGCTCTGAACACCTGCCGCGCGGCGTGCGCGGCTTCACGCTGATCGAGATGATGATCGCGATCACGATCCTCGCGGTCGTCGCGATCCTGTCTTGGCGCGGGCTCGACCAGGTGATGCGCGGTCGCGACAAGGTCGCGGGCGCGATGGAGGACGAGCGCGTGTTCGCGCAGATGTTCGACCAGATGCGCACCGATGCGCGCCGCGCCACGACCGACGACGAAGCCGGCGAACCGGCGATCCGGGTCGCGGGCGACACGCTGCAGATCGTGCGCGACCTCGACCCGCCCGGCGCGGCGCCGCGCCTGCAGGTGGTGCGCTACCGGATCTCGGGCGGGCGCGTCGTGCGCTATGCGTCGCCGCCGCTCGGCACGATCGGCGACCTGCGCAGCGCGCTGCACGGCGACAGCACCGAGGGCTGGAGTGCGGTGCCGCTGATGCGCGGCGTCGGCGCGATCACCGCGCGCCTCTACGTGCCGCGGGTCGGCTGGACCACCAGCATGCCCGACGCCGACGATGCGCTCGCGCAGAACAACAACGCGCTGAAGGTGCCGATGCTCGGCAATGCGCCGCCGCCGCGCGCGGTGACGGGCCTCGAGGTCAGCATCGGCGCGACCTCGCTGAAGGCGCCGATCGCGCGCGTCTTCCTGGTCGGAGAGTGACATGCGCGCCCCGCTTTCCTTCCCCTTCAAGCGCGCCGCGCGCCGCGCCGTCATCGCGCCGCAGCGCGGCGTTGCGATCATCAGTGCGCTGCTCGTGGTCGCGCTGGCCGCGATCCTGGTGTCGGGCATGCTGTGGCGCCAGCAGGTGCAGGTGCGGCGCATCGAGAACCAGCGGCTGATCGCGCAGGCGCAGTGGGTCGCGCGCGGCGCGCTCGACTGGACCCGCATGATCCTGCGCTCGGAAGGCGACACGTCGCCGACCGTCACCTACCTGGGCGGCATCTGGGCGGTGCCGATCGCGAAGACCAAGCTGTCCGAGTTCCTCGGGCGGATCGGCGCGCCCGGCGCGCAGGATGCGACGGACACCTATCTGTCGGGCTCGATCGAGGATGCGCAGGCGAAGTTCAACCTGCGCAACCTGGTGACCTCGCCCGCGCCCGGCAAGCTGCAGTTGAACGCGCTGCAGGTGCAGACGTTCCAGCGGCTGCTGACCTCGCTCGGGCTCGATTCGCAACTCGCGAAGACGGTCGCGCGCCATATGCGCAAGGCGCTGTCGCAGTCGGCGCTGCGCTTCCAGTCGGCGGCGCTGCCGGGCGCGACGAGCGCGCCCGTCGTGATGCCGGACGGCGGCGGCACGACCGGCAGCGAGAGTTTCAGCGACGACCCGGGCCTGTCCGACAGCAACGACAACCGCGGCGCGATCCCGCTGATGATGACGAGCGTCGATTCGCTGCTCGACGTCGACGGCGTCACGCCCGAGATGGTCGCGCGGCTGCGCCCGTTCGTCACGGTGCTGCCGACGACCACGCCCGTCAACCTGAACACCGCGCCCGCCGAGGTGATCGCGGCGCTGGTGCCGGGCCTGTCGGTGTCGAGCGCGCAGATGCTGGTGTCGCGCCGCGAGACCGTGTTCTTCCGCAACGTCGGCGACGTGCAGCTCGCGCTGCGCGCCGCCGGCGCGCCGAACGCGAACCTCGATTCGAGCCAGATCGACGTCACGACCAGTTATTTCATCGTGCGGGGCCGCATCGAGCACGATCGCGCGGAGGTGGATCGCACGTCGCTCGTGTATCGTGATCCGACCACGCACACGACGCGCATCGTGCGCATCCGCGACCAGCTATAACAACGCCATTCGGGAGAGGAGCTCTTGAGCACGTTGATCGTTTTACTGCCGCCGCGCGAGCCGGCCGCGTCCTTGCAGGAGTGGCAATGGCCCGAGCTGTCGTTCGCGCTCGTCGACAAGGCCGGCCACCTGCAGCGCGCGGGCCGCGCCGCGTTCACGCTGCTGCCGCAGGCCGCGTCGACGGTGCTCGTCGTCGCCGCGCGCGACCTGCTGATGCTCGCGGCCAGCGTGCCGCCGCTGAAGGGCCCGAAGCTGCGGCAGGCCTTGCCGAACATCATCGAGGATCAGCTGATCCAGGATCCGCAGGGCTGCCATATCGCGCTCGACCCCGCCGCGCTTGCCGACGGCCGCCGCGTGCTGGCCGTCATCGACCGCACCTGGTTCCGCTTCGTCATCGACGCGTTCGCGGGCGCGGGTCACCGCCACGTGCGCGCGGTGCCCGCGACCCGCTGCCTGCCGCTGCCGCGCGAGGTGACGGCGCCGCATGACGTGGCCGTGCTCGCGACGGCGGATGCCGCCGCCGCCCTCGCCGACGGTGAGGACGGCGCCGAGGCGGCCGGTGCGGACGAACGGCATGCGCCGTTCGTCGCGGCGGTGCTGGGCGTCGCGCTGACCAGCGCACCGTCGCTCGCGGAAGAAGCGACCGACGTGCCGGCCGCGCCGCTCGCGCCGCGGCTCGAACTCGCGCTCGTGCGCGGCCCGCTCGGCGAAGGCTTCGCCGCGCCGGCCCCGGCGGCGGGCGCGACGCTCGCCGCGCTCGCGGGCCCGCTGCCGTTCGACCTGTACGAACTGGGCGAACCGGGCGCGGAGCCGCAGCTGGCGTCGATCAAGCCGCGCGACGACGCGCGCCTGCTGCCGGGCGCGACGCTGCTGCCGTTCGATGCGTTCGCGCGCCGGGCGCTCGACGAATCGTTCGACCTGTGCCAGTTCGAGTTCGAGGTCACGCCGTGGCGCTTCGACCGCGCGACGCTGCGGCGGCTGCGGCTGCCCATCGGGCTCGCCGCGCTGACGCTCGTGGTCGCGGTGATCGGCATGAATCTCGACTGGTGGCGGCTCGCGCGCGAGCGCGATGCGCTGTCCGCGCAGATCACCGAGACGCTGCTGTCCGCCTTCCCGAAGACCACGACGGTGCTCGATCCGTCCGCGCAGATGTCGCGCCAGCTCGACCAGCTGCGGGTCGCGGCGGGCGAGCTGTCGCCGAACGACTTCCTCGCGCTCGCGAGCGGGGTGGCCCGCTCGCTCGGGCCGCTGCCGGCGAACGGCATCGCCTCGCTCGACTATCACGACCGTCGCCTCGACGTCGGCTTCAAGCCCGAGGTCAAGGTCGATCCCGATTTCAACCAGCGGCTTGCGCGCAACGGTCTCACGGGCGAGATCGACAGCAGCACGGGCAAGTGGACCATCCGGAGCCGCTCATGAACAAGACCGAGCTGAACGAAACCCTGACCCAGTTCTGGGACGAACGCACGAACCGCGAGAAGCAGCTGATCGGCTGGGGCGGCGGCGTGCTCGCGCTCGTGATCGCCTATTCCATGCTGTGGTCGCCCGCGCAGGAAGGCCGCGACAAGATCCGCCGCGCGCTGCCGGTGATGCAGCAGCAGCTCGCGCAGATGATGGCCCAGGCCAACGAGGCGCGCCCGCTCGTCGCGGCCGCGCAGGGCGTCGCGCCGACGGGCCTCGCGCTCAAGGATGCGCTGACCGCCTCGCTGTCCGACCACGGCTTCGTGGGCGCGCAGGTGCAGGTGGTGGGCAACGGCGTGCAGATCCAGCTGAAGAACGCCGCGTTCCCGCTGTGGACGCAGTGGCTCGACGACGTGCGCCGGCAGTTCAAGGCGCAGGTGGTCGAGGCGCACGCGACCGCGCTCAAGGAGGACGGCCAGGTCGACCTGACCGCGGTGCTGCAGCCGGCGGGGGCCAAGTGAGCACGACGGTCGAACGCCGGGCGCGGCGGGCGCGATCGCGCCGATGACCCGCCGGATACGCGTGCGGGCCGCGCTGCCGTGGCTTGCCGTCGGCGCGGTCGCGATGGGGATCACGCTCGTCACGCTGTTGCCCGCCGCCTGGGTCACTCCGCAATTCGCGCGGGCGACGGGCGGCCATGTGAATCTCGTCAATCCGTCCGGCTCGCTGTGGCAGGGCTCGGCGACGCTGCTGCTCGCGCCCGGCGCGGATCGCAGCGCGTCGACGCTGCTGCCGGGACGGGTCGAGTGGCATACCGAATTCTGGCCGCTGTTCGGCGGCCGGGTGCGGATGCGGATGCTGCAGACCGATGCGATGCCCGACGCGGTGACGCTCGATGCGACGCTGCGCGGCGCGACGCTGTCGGCGGGTGCGATGGCGGTGCCCGCGTCGCTGCTCGCGGGGCTCGGCACGCCGTTCAACACGCTCGACCTGCAGGGCGACGTGCGGATCGGCTGGACCGACTGGCGGTTGATCGGCAACGACGCGTTCGGCCAGCTGACCGTGACGATCACCGGGATGAGTTCGCGGGTGTCGCGCGTGAAGCCGCTCGGCGACTATCGTGCGGTGCTGCAGGCGCAGGGCGCGGCCTCGACGCTCGATCTCGCGACCCTCAAGGGGCCGCTGACGTTGACCGGGCGCGGCGACTTCGGTCCGAACCAGGCGTCGTTCCGCGGCAACGCGAGCGCGACGCCCGAGCAGCGCGACAATCTCGCCGGGCTGCTGAACCTGCTCGGCCACCCGGTCGGGGACGGCTCGGTGTCGCTGATCTACGGCGGCGCCCCCTGAGCGTGATGCGCCCGGGGGGCGCTCCCGGCGATTTACCCCTGGCGTCTCGCCGTGACGGTCTCGCCGTTACGGCGGGACCGTCATGTTTTCGCTCTCGGGGCCTTGCCCTCACAGAGCCGCGCGCCCAAGCCCCCGTATCCCTTGAGCACCTACTCCTGCGCGAGCGGCGTCGGCGCGGCGGCCGCGCCTGACGCGGGCGGGGCCTGCATGCCGCCCGTCTCGCGCGCCATCTGCGACGCATCCCAGCCGCCGCCCAGCGCCTTCACGAGGCCCACCGACGCCACCATCCGTTGGCCGGCGAGGCTCGCGAGCTTCTGCTTGGTGCTGAACGCGGTGGTCTGCGCGGTCAGCACGTTCAGGTAGGCGACGGTGCCCGCCTTGTACTGGTTCAGCGTGATGTCGAGCGCGTGCTGCGCGGAATCGACGGCCTGCCGCTGCACGACGACTTCGTTTTCGAGGATCCGCAGCGACGCGAGATTGTCCTCGACGTCCTGGAAGGCCGACAGCACGGTCGAGCGGTAGGTCGCGACGTCCTGGTCGTAGGTCGCGCGCGCGGCCTCGGTCTGCGCGCGGCGCAGGCCGGCGTCGAACAGCGTCGCGGCGAGCTGCGGGCCGACCGTCCAGAAGCGCGACGGCAGCGTGAACAGCGACGACCACACCGAACTCTGGAAGCCGCCCGTCGCGGACAGCGTGAGGGTCGGGAAGAACGCGGCGATGGCCACCCCGATCTGCTCGTTCGCGGCGGCCGCGCGGCGTTCCGCGGCGGCCACGTCCGGGCGTCGTTCGAGCAGCGCCGACGGCACGTCGGGCGGGGTGGTCGGCGGTTCGGCCGCGAGCGGCATCGGCGGCAGCGAGAAGGTCGACGCGGGTTCGCCGACGAGCGTCGCGATCGCGTGCTCGTATTGCGCGCGGGCCACGCCGTTGTCGATCGCGGCGGCCTGCGCCGATTGCAGCTGCGTCTGCGCCTGGATCACGTCCGAGCGCGCCGCGACGCCCTGCGCGTATTGGTTCTCGGTCAGTTGCAGCGACTTCTGGTACGACGCGACCGTGCCGTCGAGCAGCTGTTGCGTGGCGTCGGCCGCGCGCAGCTGGAAATAGGTCTGCGCGAGCGTCGCCTGCGCGGACAGCCGCGCGTTCGCGAGGTCGGCCGCGGCGGCCGATTCGCCCGCCTTCTGCGCGCTGACGGTGCGGCTCACCTTGCCCCACAGATCGGGCTCCCACGACGCGTCGAGGCCGACGTTGTAGCTGTTGCCGACGCTGCGCGGGGTGCCGGTCGAGACCGAACTGCCGCCCGACGACAGCGCGCTGCCCGCGCGGCTGCCGCTCGCGGTCAGGCCGACGGTCGGGAAGTAGGCGGCGCGCGCCTGGTCGACGAGTGCGCGGGCCTGCCGATAGGCGGCCGCGTACTGCGCGACGGTCTGGTTCGAGGTGTTCACGCGCGCGACCAGCGCGTCGAGCTGCGGATCGCCGTAGACCGCCCACCAGGCGCCGCGGTCGGTGCGGTCGGCCGGCTGCGCGACCTTCCAGCCGGCCGGCGCTTCCTTGAACGCGGCGGGAATCGCGGTGTCGGGGCGATGGTAGTCGGGGCCGACGGCGCAGCCGGCGAGCAGCACGGCGGTCGCGACGGCGACTGCGGCGGCGCTCAGCGTGCGGGCGGCGCGCGGAAAGGGGGCTTGCGGCATGGTCTGGATTCCTTCGGGGCGGCGCGTCTGCGACATGGGCAAACGGGCGGGGCGGCCGTGTTCGCGGCGTGTGGCCGGAATGGTAACTGACGGATACGGGAATGCGCAGACGGAAGGGTAAAGCGGGGACGGGGCGCGATGTGTTACCGGCGCGGCGGGCCGGTTTACCGTCCGTTACGCGCGCGGGCGCTACGGCGGCGGGAAGGCGTCAGTGGCAGTGCGCGGCGGCGGGCCATGTCGACGGCTCCTGCGCCGCCTCGCCCCCCTGTCCCGCGCCGGCCTGCGCGGCGCGATGCCGGCGGTGGTCGAACCACGCGAACCCGAGCGCCGCGAGCGAACCGCCGGGCACCACCAGCATCGCGACGTAGAGCGCGATCTTCCAGCCGCGGTGCGGGCCGGCGAACGCGTGGTGGGCGGTATCGGACAGGCTGCGGCGCAGCGCGCCGGCGGCATTTTTCAGGAACAGCATCGCGGCATCCTCGGGACGCGGCGCGGCGGCGGCGCGTCGATCACAGCAGTCGGAACATCGGGTCGGGCGGCATGGGCCGCGCGTAACTCATTGCCTGAAATAATATTGACTATGCAATTAGTTTTCAAGATACTGGCCGCGTCTTTCGCGGCAATGCACTGTTGCCGTCTCCGCAACCGACCCCGGCATGCCGGATGAGCGAACTCTACGATCCCCAGCACATCGAGCTTGAATCGAGCCTCGGCTATTACCTGACGAAGGCGCGCCAGGCGCTGTTCGAACGGATGGACCGCGCGCTCGGGCCGCTCGACCTGACGGCGCAGCAGATCGGCGTGATCCTGCTGCTCGCGCGCGGCAATGCGCGCACGCCGTTCGAGCTGTCGCGCAAGCTGTCGTACGACAGCGGCTCGATGACCCGCCTGCTGGACCGCCTCGAGAAGAAGGATTTCATCAGCCGCGCGCGCAGCGCGTCGGATCGGCGCGTGATCGAGCTGAGCCTGACCGCGCGCGGCGCGGATGCGGCGCGTGCGCTGCCGGGCGTGATCGCGGGCGAACTGAACGCGCAGCTCACGGGCTTTTCCGCCGACGAACTGAGCACCCTCACCGCGCTCCTGCAGCGCTTCATCGCCAACGGGCCGCCGGACGGCCGCGCGTGCGTCAAGCAGGAGGATCCGCCGGCGCGCTAGCCGCGCGGCGCAGTCATCGATTTATTCAGTGGACGCTTATTTATCTGTCTGGGCAGAAGCCGACTCTGCATGCATGATCCGGCCGCCCGAACCATGCCGGGGCGCGCGCGCTCCTTGGGAGAGACTCATGGCCGCGACGGCCCCCGCCACTGCTTCCGCCGAACCCGCGCCGCTATCGGGCGGCGTGCTCGCGCTGCTCACCGTCGGGCTCGCGCTCGGCACCTTCATGGAGGTGCTCGACACCTCGATCGCCAATGTCGCCGTGCCGACCATCTCCGGCAGCCTCGGCGTCGCGACGAGCGAAGGCACCTGGGTGATCTCGTCGTATTCGGTCGCCTCCGCGATCGCGGTGCCGCTGACCGGCTGGCTCGCGCGCCGGGTCGGCGAGGTGCGGCTCTTCACGCTGTCGGTGCTCGCGTTCACGATCGCGTCCGCGCTGTGCGGGTTCGCGACCAATTTCGAGTCGCTGATCGCGTTCCGGCTGTTGCAGGGGCTCGTGTCCGGCCCGATGGTGCCGCTCTCGCAGACCATCCTGATGCGCAGCTATCCGCCCGCGAAGCGCGGCCTCGCGCTCGGCCTGTGGGCGATGACGGTGATCGTCGCGCCGATCTTCGGCCCGGTGATGGGCGGCTGGATCACCGACAACTACACCTGGCCCTGGATCTTCTACATCAACCTGCCGATCGGGATCTTCTCGGCCGTGTGCGCATACTTCCTGCTGCGCGGCAGGGAGACGAAGACCACCCGGCAGCGGATCGACGCGATCGGGCTCGCGCTGCTCGTGATCGGCGTGTCCTGCCTGCAGATGATGCTCGACCTCGGCAAGGACCGCGACTGGTTCAATTCGCGCTTCATCGTCGCGCTCGCGCTGATCGCGGTCGTCGCGATCGCGTTCATGCTGGTGTGGGAGACCACCGAGAAGGAGCCGATCGTCGACCTGTCGCTGTTCAAGGACCGCAACTTCGCGCTCGGCGCGCTGATCATCTCGTTCGGCTTCATGGCCTTCTTCGGCTCGGTCGTGATCTTCCCGCTGTGGCTGCAGACCGTGATGGGCTACACGGCCGGGATCGCCGGCCTCGCGACCGCGCCCGTCGGCCTGCTCGCGCTCGTGCTGTCGCCGCTGATCGGCCGCAACCTGCACCGGCTCGACCTGCGGATGGTCGCGAGCTTCGCGTTCGTCGTGTTCGCGGGCGTGTCGTTCTGGAATTCCACCTTCACGCTCGACGTGCCGTTCAACCACGTGATCCTGCCGCGCCTCGTGCAGGGGATCGGCGTCGCGTGCTTCTTCGTGCCGATGACCACCATCACGCTGTCGAGCATCAGCGACGAGCGGCTCGCGAGCGCGTCCGGGCTGTCGAACTTCCTGCGCACGCTGTCGGGCGCGATCGGCACCGCCGTCAGCTCGACCTACTGGGAGAACGACGCGATCTACCACCACGCGGTGCTGTCGGAATCCGTCAACGTCTACGCGCAGAACACCACCGCCTACCAGGACGCGCTCGCGCAGCTCGGCGTCGTCGGCCAGGTGTCGAGCGCGCAGATCAACCAGCTCGTCACGCAGCAGGGCTTCATGATGGCGACCAACGATTTCTTCTACCTGTCGGGGCTCGCGTTCATCGGGCTCTCGCTGCTGGTCTGGGTGACCAAGCCGAAGAAGGGCTTGGGGCCCGCGCTCGGGCATTGAGCGCCGCGCCTCAGCGCGCGCGCAGGCCGCCGAACACGAGATCGTCGCCCGGGTCGACCGGCCGGGTCTCGCGCGCGACGTCGAGCCACGCGCGCGCCGCATGCGACAGGTAGCCCTTCCTGAGCCAGCCGACCGCGATCGCCCAGCTGATCTCGGGCTCGACGATCGGCCGGCAGCTGAACTCGGCCGAGTCGAGCCGCCGGCAGTACGGCTCCGGCAGCAGCGCGATGCCGACTCCCGCGTGCACCAGCGCCGCCATGAAATCCCAATGGCCGCTGCGGCTCACGATCGACGGCGTGAAGCCGGCCCGGCGGCATGCGTCGAGCACCGCGTCGTGCAGCGCGAGGCTTTCCCCGTAGAACACGAACGGTTCGCCCGCGAGGTCGGCGAGCGGCACCGCGGCCGCCTCGTCCCAGCGCGCGCCGCGCCGCGAGACCAGCCACAGCGGCGCGCGCACCATCGGCAGCACCTCGAACACGGCCGGGTCGACCGGCTCCAGCACACCGCCCAGCTCCAGCTCGCCCGCCATGAGCGCCGCCTCGATCGCGCGCGCGCCCTGCTCGAACAGCTTCAGCTCGATCTTCGGGTAGCGCCGGCGGAACGCCGCGATCGCCGGCGTGAACAGCGAGCCGCCGAGCGGCGGGATGCCGATCGTCAGCTCGCCGCGCCCGAGCGTGCCGAGATCGTTCAGCTCGGCCCGCAGCTGCGCTTGCGCGGCAAGCACGTCCTGGCCGCGCTGGAACACGATGCGCCCGGCATCCGTCAGCACCATCTGGCGACCGTCGCGCAGCAGCAGCGGCGAGCCGATCTCGTCCTCCAGCGATTTCACCATCTTGCTGATGGTCGGCTGGGTGACGAACATCAGCTCGGCCGCGGCCGTGAAGCTCTGTTGCCGGACCACCTCGACGAAATAACGCAGCGCCCGCAGTTCCATGGCCGTCTCCCCGGTCTCTGAATTCCAATATGGAATGATTTTAATAGATTCAAGTCATTTTATTTATGACGGGGTGAAATTTATACTGGGCCGGTCCGTTGAAACCGTCTGGAACCGTCATGTCGAAGCCGTTTGCCGCCGCCATCCCCACCGCCCGCGCCGGCCGGATCGTGCTGCAGACCGCCGCGCTCGGCGCGCTGTGGCTCGCGGTCGACTGGGCCGTGCGCGCGAGCGGGCTGCCGGTGCCGTCGGGCGTGATCGGGCTCGCCGTGCTGCTCGCGCTGCTGTGGAGCGGCGGCGTCGCGCCCGGCTGGATCCAGGACGGCGCGAACTGGCTGCTGTCCGACATGCTGCTGTTCTTCATCCCGGCCACCGTCGCGGCCGTCCAGTACGGCGGGCTGTTCCGCGTCGACGGCTGGCGGCTGGCGCTCGTCGTGGTCGCCGGCACCGCGTTCGTGATGCTGGCCGTGGCGGTCGCCGTCGACGTCGCGGCGGGCTTCGAGCGCCGCCTCGCGCTGCGGCGCCGGCGCGCCGACCGGCGCCGCGCCCGGCCGGGCGCGCCCACGCCCAAGGCCGCGGCCGCCTGAGCCGCCCGCCGCCATGCTCGCCTTCGCCGCCCTGCCCGCCACGCCCGTCGCCAGCGCCGCCTGGTCGGCCGGCTGCTTCGTCCTCACGATCGCGCTCTATTTCGCCTCGAAGCGGCTCTACGCGCGCCGCAAGACCCTGCTGTTCTCGCCGCTCGTGATGGTGCCCGCGGTGCTGGTCGCGCTCGTCGCGCTGACGGGCACCCCGTATGCCGTGTACTTCCACGACACCCGCTGGCTGATGTGGCTGCTCGGCCCGGCCACCCTGGCATTCGCCGTGCCGATCTACGAATACCGCGCGCTGATGCGGCGACACTGGCTGTCGCTGACGGTCGGCGTGGCGGTCGGGATCGCCGCCGCGCTGTGCGGCTCGCTGCTGCTCGCGAAGCTGCTGCACCTGTCGCCCGAGCTGCAGCGCAGCCTGATGACGCGCTCGATCTCCACGCCGTTCGCGCTCGCGGTGTCGGACCGGATCCACGCGCCGCGCGACCTCACGGCGCTGTTCGTGATCGCGACCGGCGTGTGCGGGATGCTGATCGGCGAGCTCGTGCTCGCGCTGCTGCCGCTGCGCAGCCGGCTCGCGCGCGGCGCGCTGTTCGGCGCCGCCGCGCACGCGGTCGGCACCGCCAAGGCGCGCGAGATCGGCAGTGAGGAGGGCGTCGTGTCGAGCCTCACCATGATGATCGCCGGGGTCGCGATGGTGCTGCTCGCGCCGCTCCTGACCCTGCTGCCGATCTAGCGCCCGGCGGCCGCCGAAGCTGTCATCCGCCTGACATCGGCACTGACAAACGGCTGAGATAGCCGGAATTCCCCCTTCTATTCCGCCCATCGCGCCGGGCCCGGATGCCGAACAATGCATGCTACGAGTCATCACGCACGCATCCACATGGCCACCACGACCGCAAACCAGCCCGCAGACAAACCCGCGCCGACCGGCAAGTTCAAGCGCCTCGCGCTTATCGTCCTGGTCGGGCTCGGCGCCGCGGCCGCGGCCGCCGGCGGCATGTACGTGTTCATGGGCAAGCAGGGCGCGCACCCGGGCGCCGCCGCGAGCGCGCCGGCGCCGCTGCCGGTGCCGACCTTCTTCGCGCTGGAGCCGCTCACCGTCAACCTGCAGTCGGACGACGGCGTGCAGCACTACCTGCGCGTCGGCCTGTCGCTGAAGCTCACCGATGCGAAGGCGCAGGAGCACCTGACCCAGCACATGCCGGAGATCCGCAGCCGGATCCTGCTCGCGCTGTCGGCCAAGCACCCGGAAGAACTGGCGACGATCGACGGCAAGCAGGCGCTCGCGGGCGAGCTGAAGAAGCTGATCGAGGAGCCGACCCAGCCGGGCAATCAGAGCGCACGCGTCGACGACGTGCTGTTCACCGAGTTCGTCGTCCAATAACGCCGCCGGCAAAGGAGCGCGCATGGGCCACGAAGAGTTCATGTCCCAGGAGGAGGTCGATGCACTCCTCAAGGGCGTTACAGGCGAGACCGATTCCGTATCCGAGCAGCGCGATGCGTCGGGCGTGCGCCCGTACAACATCGCGACGCAGGAACGGATCGTCCGCGGCCGGATGCCCGGCCTCGAGATCATCAACGACCGCTTCGCGCGACTCTTGCGGATCGGCATCTTCAACTTCATGCGGCGCACCGCGGAAATCTCGGTGAGCCAGGTGAAGGTGCAGAAGTACAGCGAGTTCACCCGCAACCTGCCGATCCCGACCAACCTGAACCTGGTGCACGTGAAGCCGCTGCGCGGCACCTCGCTGTTCGTGTTCGATCCGAACCTGGTGTTCTTCGTGGTCGACAACCTGTTCGGCGGCGACGGGCGCTTCCACACCCGGGTCGAGGGCCGCGACTTCACCGCGACCGAGCAGCGCATCATCGGCAAGCTGCTGAACCTGGTGTTCGAGCAGTACTCGAGCGCCTGGAAAAGCGTGCGGCCGCTGCAGTTCGAGCACGTGCGCTCGGAGATGCACACCCAGTTCGCGAACGTCGCGACGCCCAACGAGATCGTGATCGTCACCCAGTTCTCGATCGAGTTCGGGCCGACGGGCGGCACGCTGCACATCTGCATGCCCTACTCGATGATCGAGCCGATCCGCGACGTGCTGAGTTCGCCGATCCAGGGCGAGGCGCTCGAAGTCGACCGCCGCTGGGTGCGCGTGCTGTCGCAGCAGGTGCAGTCGGCCGAGGTCGAGCTGACCGCGAACCTCGCAGAAATTCCCACGACGTTCGAGCGGATCCTGAATCTGCGTACGGGCGACGTGCTGCCGCTCGACATCGCCGACACGATCACCGCGAAGGTCGACGGCGTGCCGGTGATGGAATGCGGCTACGGCATTTTCAATGGCCAATACGCGCTGCGCGTGCAGAAGATGATCGGCGCCAGCGACACGATGAAGGAAAGGGGATATGACTGAACTGAACGACACGACGGGCGCGGACGATCCGCAGGCGCTGGCCGATGCCGCGCTGGCCGATGCGGCGGCGCCGGCTGCCGCCTCGGGCGAGGCGAGCCTCGACGACTGGGCGGCGGCGCTCGCCGAGCAGAACGACCAGCCGATCGAGACCGGCGCATCGGGCGCGGGCGTGTTCCAGCCGCTGTCGAAGGCGGCCGCGACCTCGACCCACAACGACATCGAGATGATTCTCGACATCCCGGTCAAGATGACCGTCGAGCTGGGCCGCACCAAGATCGCGATCCGCAACCTGCTGCAGCTCGCGCAGGGTTCGGTGGTCGAGCTGGACGGCATGGCCGGCGAGCCGATGGACGTGCTCGTCAACGGCTGCCTGATCGCGCAGGGCGAGGTGGTGGTGGTCAACGACAAGTTCGGGATCCGGCTGACCGACATCATCACGCCGTCGGAACGGATCCGGAAGCTCAATCGATGATGCGACGGGTCGCGCTCGCGGGCGTCGCGCTGGCCGCCGCGCTGCAGTCCGGCGTCGGCTTCGCGGCCGACATGGATGCGGTCAACCATCCCGCGTCGGTCGCGTCCGGCGTGGTGGTCGGCTCGGCCGCGCCGTCGCTCGGCGTCGGCGCGGTGATGCAGACGCTGGTCGGGCTCGCGGTCGTGATCGGCCTCGTGTTCGGCTGCGCGTGGCTCGCGCGCCGGCTCGGCTTCCAGCCCACGCGCCGCGGCGGCGCGCTCAAGGTGGTCGCGAGCGTGGCGGTCGGCGGCAAGGAAAGCGCGACGGTCGTCGAGATCGGCGACACCTGGCTCGTGCTCGGCGTCGCGCCGGGCAACGTGCGGCTGCTGCACACGCTGCCCGCCGGCTCGACCGGCATCGCCGAGCCCGCCGAGCCCGCCGACGACCCGGCGCCGTCCGGCAGCTTCGGCCAGCGTTTCCGCGAGGCGCTGCGCGGCGAGGCCGGCAAGCGCCTCGGGCGCAACCGCTGACCATGCGCGGCGCTCCGTGCCGCCGCGCCGCGCGCGCGGCCGTGCTCCCCTCTCCCGACCGTAGTCCGATGATGATCACCGTGATGCGCCGCGCGGCGCGCTACCTCCCGCTCCTCGCGCTGGGCCTCGCGCCCGCGCTCGCGCTCGCCCAGACGGCGGGCCTGCCCGCGTTCAACACGAGCCCCGGCCCGAACGGCGGCACCACCTATTCGTTGAGCGTGCAGACCATGCTGCTGCTCACGATGCTGTCGTTCCTGCCGGCCATGGTGCTGATGATGACGAGCTTCACGCGCATCATCATCGTGCTGTCGCTGCTGCGCCAGGCGCTCGGCACCACGACCACCCCGCCCAATCAGGTGATGGTCGGCCTCGCGCTGTTCCTTACCCTGTTCGTGATGTCGCCCGTGCTCGACAAGGCCTACAACGACGGCTACAAGCCGTTCTCGGTCGGCGCGCTGGGCATGGACGACGCCGTGCAGCGCGGCGTCGCGCCGTTCAAGACCTTCATGCTCAAGCAGACCCGCGAGGCCGATCTCGCGCTGTTCGCGAAGATCTCGAAGGCCGCGCCGATGCAGGGCCCGGAGGACGTGCCGCTGTCGCTGCTGGTGCCCGCGTTCGTCACGAGCGAGCTGAAGACGGGCTTCCAGATCGGCTTCACGATCTTCATCCCGTTCCTGATCATCGACATGGTGGTCGCGAGCGTGCTGATGTCGATGGGGATGATGATGGTGTCGCCCGCCACCATCTCGCTGCCGTTCAAGCTGATGCTGTTCGTGCTGGTCGACGGCTGGCAGCTGCTGATCGGCTCGCTGGCGCAAAGCTTCACCTGAGGAGACGCGCGATGACGCCCGAAAACGTGATGACGCTCGCCCACCAGGCGATGTACGTCGGCCTGCTGCTCGCCGCGCCGCTGTTGCTCGTCGCGCTGTGCGTCGGCCTCGTCGTGAGCCTGTTCCAGGCGGCGACCCAGATCAACGAGACCACCCTGTCGTTCATCCCGAAGCTGCTCGCCGTCGCGGTCACGCTCGTGATCGCCGGCCCCTGGATGCTGTCGACCATGCTCGACTACACGCGCGAGATGCTGCTGCGCGTCGCGACGCTCGGCGCGGGCTGAGCCCGCCGCTGCGCCCCGCCCGATGTTCTCCGTCACCTACGCCCAGCTGAACGGCTGGCTCACCGCGTTCATGTGGCCGTTCGTGCGCTTCCTCGCGCTCGTCGCGACCGCGCCCGTGGTCGGCCACGCGAGCGTGCCGGCGCGCGTGAAGGTCGGCCTCGCGGCCTTCATCGCGATCATCGTCGCGCCGACCCTCGGGCCGCTGCCGAACGTGACGGTGTTCTCCGCGCAGGGCATCTGGATCCTCGTCAACCAGTTCCTGATCGGCGTGGCGCTCGGCTTCACGATGCAGGTCGTGTTCGCGGCGATCGAGGCCGCGGGCGACTTCATCGGGCTGCAGATGGGCCTCGGCTTCGCGACCTTCTTCGATCCGCACGCGAGCAGCGCGACGCCCGTGCTCGGCCGTTTCCTGAACGCGATCGCGCTGCTCGCGTTCCTCGCGTTCGACGGCCATCTCCAGGTGTTCGCCGCGCTCGCCGAATCGTTCCAGCTGCTGCCGGTGTCGGCGGACCTGCTGCACGCGCCCGGCTGGCGCGCCATCGCCGCGTTCGGCTCGGCCGTGTTCGCGATGGGCCTGCTGCTCGCGCTGCCGGTGGTCGCCGCGGTGCTGATCGCCAACCTCGCGCTCGGCATCCTGAACCGCGCCGCGCCGCAGATCGGCGTGTTCCAGGTCGGCTTCCCGGTCACGATGCTGGTCGGGCTGCTGCTCGTGCAGCTGATGCTGCCGAACATGATCCCGTTCTTCGGGCGGCTGTTCGACACCGGCATCGACATGATGGGGCGCGTCGCGGCCGGCTTGCGCTGAGCGACGCGGCCGTCCGTCCCTTGCTCCTTCGTCCGGACCCGGCCCGGCCCCGCCGGCGACGGCGCGCCGCACCGCCGGATCGGCCGCGGCCGGTCCGCCCGGTATACTTCGGCGCTTGACTTGAGGGGGCCCGGACGCGATCCCGGGCGCCGCATCCGGATCGGCCGGCGCGGGTTCGCGCGCGCACAGCCCGGCGGAAAAGTTATCCACATCTTTTCCCGCCCCGGTTCCCGGTTCGCCGCGCATGCCCCTTCTCAACCGGATCCATGCGGATCCGCTCCTTGACCTGCGCCGCGCGGATCGTTAGCGTTTCGCCTTCGCCGCCGCCGGGCCTCCCCGCGCGCGGCACGCAGACAGGCAATTGATGGGAAAGATGATGCAGAAAATCGAGGCGTCCAGTCCGGAAGCCCACTCCACGAATCTCGCGGCCGAGAACCTCGAGCGGCTCCGGGCGCTGTTTCCGGAATGCGTGACCGAAGGACCGGAGGGCGCGGCCCTCGATCTCGACGCGCTCAGGCAGCTGGTCGGCGAACGCGCCGTGAGCGAGGCCGACGAGAAATACGGGTTCCACTGGCACGGCAAGCGCCGCGCGCGCCAGCTCGCGCTCACGCCCTCGTCCGGCACGCTGCGTCCCTGCCCCGACGAGAGCGTCGCGTGGGCCGCCACCCGCAACCTGATGATCGAGGGCGACAACCTCGAAGTGCTGAAGCTGCTGCAGAAAAGCTGCGCGAACCGGGTCAAGCTCGTCTACATCGATCCGCCGTACAACACCGGCAAGGATTTCGTCTATCCCGACAACTTCACCGACAGCCTGCGCCACTATCTCGCGCTGACGGGCCAGGCCGCGGGCGGCCAGAAGCTGAGCAGCAACACCGAGGCCAACGGCCGGTTCCACACCGACTGGCTCAACATGATCTATCCGCGCCTGAAGCTCGCGCGCGACCTGCTCGCGGACGACGGCCTGATCGCCGTGCACATCGACGAGCACGAGGCGCACGCGCTCGTGCTCGTGATGCGCGAGATCTTCGGCGAGGAGAACGAGCTGGGCGTCGCGGTGTGGGACAAGCGCAATCCGAAGGGCGACGCGCGCGGCATCGCGTACCAGCACGAATCGATCGTGCTGTTCGCGCGCAACGCGGACCGGCTGTTCGACGACGCGCCGCTCAAGCGGCCCAAGCGCAACGCGCAGCGCATGCTCGACGCCGCGCGCGACGCGCTCGCGGCCAGCGCATCGGGCGCGGACGCGACCCTGGCCTACCGCGCCTGGCTGCGCGCGCAGACCACGCTGTCGGGCGGCGAGGCGATGTACGACCGGATCTCGGCCGACGGGCGCGTGTTCCGCCTGGTGTCGATGGCGTGGCCGAACAAGAAGAAGGCGCCCGACGACTATTTCATCCCGCTCGTCCACCCGGGCACGGGGCGGCCCTGCCCGGTGCCGGAGCGCGGCTGGCGCAATCCGCCCGCGACCATGCGCGAGCTGCTCGACAAGGGGCTGATCGCGTTCGGCGCGGACGAGACCACCCAGCCGCAGCGGATCTACTACCTCGACGAGAACATGTATGAGAACGTGCCGTCGATCCTGCCGTTCGGCGGCTCGGACGACGCACGCCTGAAGGAACTGGAGATTCCGTTCGACCAGCCGAAGCCGACCGATTTCGCGGCCTCGCTGATCGGCTGGTGCACGAGCGGCGACGACCTGGTGGTCGATTTCTTCGGCGGCTCGGGCACCACCGCGCACGCGGTGATGGCGCTCAACGCGGCCGACGGCGCGCGGCGCCGCTACGTGCTGGTGCAGCTGCCCGAGCCGCTCGACGCGGCGAGCAAGGACCAGAAGGCGGCGGCCGAGTTCTGCGCGAAGCTGAAGAAGCCGCGCAACCTCGCCGAGATCACCAAGGAGCGGCTGCGGCGCGCGGCGAAGCGGATCGACGCCGAGTATCCGGGGCATCGCGCGGATCTCGGCTTCCGCGTGTTCCGGCTCGATTCGACCAATGTCGTCGAGTGGGATCCGCACGGCGACGACGTGCAGCAGTCGCTGCTCGCCTCGGTCGAGCACATCAAGGACGGCCGCTCCGACCACGACCTGCTGTACGAGCTGATGCTCAAGCGCGGCCTCGACCTGTGCGCGCCGATCGATACGCTGACGGTGGCGGGCAAGTCGGTGCACGTGGTCGGCGATGCGCTGATCGCGTGCTTCGACGCGCGCATCACGCGCCACGACGCCGACGCGCTCGCCGACGGCATCGTCGCGCTGCTCGAGGCGCGCGGCATCGCGCCGCAGGAGGTGCGCTGCGTGTTCCGCGACAACGGCTTCATCGACGACGTCGCGAAGGTCAACCTGTCGGCGCTGCTCGAGCAGCACGGCGTCAAGCAGATCCGGAGCCTGTGATGCGCGCGCTCGTCTGCTTTGCCGCGTCGCGCGGCCACGGTGCGGGGGAACGCTGAGATGCAGCTGCACTTCGAACCCGATCTCGACTACCAGCTCGAAGCGATCGAGGCGGTCTGCGGGCTGTTCAGCGGGCAGGAAACCTGCCGCGCGGAATTCAGCGTCAACGCCGCGCGCGGCCGGCGCGGCGGCCCGGCGCGCCAGATCGCGCTCGGCATGAGCGCGTCCGACCTCGGCGTCGGCAACCGCGTGACGCTCGAACCGGACGCGCTCGCGGCCAATCTCGCGCGCGTCCAGCTGCACGGCGGCCTGCCGCCGACCGGCACGCCGTATGCGACCGACTTCACCATCGAGATGGAGACCGGCACCGGCAAGACCTATGTGTACCTGCGCACGATCTTCGAGCTGAACCGCCGCTACGGTTTCACCAAGTTCGTGATCGTGGTGCCGTCGGTGGCGATCAAGGAGGGGGTGTACAAGACCCTCGAGATCACCGAGCGGCATTTCCGCGGGCTCTACGGCGGCGTGCCGTTCGACTACTTCCTGTACGACTCCGCGCGGCTCGGCGAGGTGCGCAACTTCGCCGCGAGCGCGCACGTGCAGATCATGGTGGTGACGGTCGCCGCGATCAACAAGAAGGACGTCAACAACCTCTACAAGGACAGCGAGAAGACGGGCGGCGAGAAGCCGATCGACCTGATCCGCGCGACCCGTCCGATCGTGATCGTCGACGAGCCGCAGAGCGTCGACGGCGGCCTCGACGGGCGCGGCAAGGAGGCGCTCGACGCGATGCATCCGCTGTGCACGCTGCGCTATTCGGCGACCCACGCCGACAAGTATCAGATGGTGTACCGGCTCGATGCGGTCGACGCGTACGAACGCAAGCTCGTCAAGCAGATCGAGATCGCCTCGGCGACCGTCGAGGACGCGCACAACAAGCCGTACCTGCGGCTCGTGTCGGTCGCGAACCGGCGCGGCGCGATCTCCGCGCGCGTCGAGCTGGACCTCGCGACGCCCGCGGGCGTGGTGCGCCAGGCGGTCACGGTGGCCGACGGCGACGACCTCGAGCGGGTCGCGCAGCGCGCGGTCTACGCGGACTACCGGATCGGCGAGATCCACACGGCGCGCGGCGCGGAGTACATCGAGCTGCGCTATCCGGGCGGCGAGGCGTTCCTGTCGCTCGGCGACGCGCACGCGGACGTCGATGCGCTCGCGATCCAGCGCGAGATGATCCGCCGCACGATCCGCGAGCATCTCGACAAGGAGCGGCGGCTGCGGCCGTTCGGCGTGAAGGTGCTGTCGCTGTTCTTCATCGACACCGTCGACAAGTACCGGCGGTACGACGCGGCCGGCCGGCCCGCCAAGGGCGACTACGCGCAGATCTTCGAGGAGGAGTACGGCCGCGCGGCGAAGCTGCCCGCGTATCGCGCGCTGTTCGAGGGCGTGGACGTGGCGGCGGCCGCGCAGGACGCGCACGACGGCTATTTCTCGATCGACCGCAAGGGCGGCTGGACCGACACCAGCACCAGCAGCGCGAGCAGCCGCGAGGACGCCGAGCGCGCCTACAACCTGATCATGAGGGACAAGGAGCGGCTGCTGTCGTTCGACACGCCGCTGCGCTTCATCTTCTCGCACTCGGCGCTCAAGGAAGGCTGGGACAACCCGAACGTGTTCCAGATCTGCACGCTGCGCGACATCCACACCGAGCGCGAACGCCGCCAGACCATCGGGCGCGGCCTGCGCCTGTGCGTGAACCAGCACGGCGAGCGGGTGCGCGGCTTCGACATCAACACGCTGACGGTGATCGCGAACGAAAGCTACGAGCAGTTCGCCGACAACCTGCAGCGGGAGATCGAGGCCGACACCGGGATCCGCTTCGGGGTGGTCGAGCCGCACCAGTTCGCGGCGCTCACCGCCTGGTCGGCCGACGGCGAGCCGCGCCTGCTCGGCGTCGACGCGTCGCAGGCGCTGTGGGCGCATCTGCGCGCGCACGGCTACCTCGACGCCCACGGCAAGGTGCAGGACACGCTGAAGTTCGCGCTGAAGAGCGGCGCGCTCGTGCTGCCGCCCGAGTTCGACGCGCAGCGCAGCCAGATCGTCGACGTGCTGCGCAAGCTGTCGGGGCGGCTCGAAGTGCGCAACGCCGACGACCGCCGGCAGATCGCGCCGCGCCGCGACGGCGAGGGCAAGGCCGTCTATCTCGGCGAGGCGTTCCGCGCGTTGTGGGACAAGATCCGCCATCGCACCACCTACTGCGTGCAGTTCGACAGCGCGCAGCTCGCGCGCGACTGCGTGGCGGCGCTGCAGGCCGCGCCCGAGATCGCGCGCGCGCGGCTGCAATGGCGCAAGGCGGACATCTCGATCGGCAAGGCGGGCGTCGAGGCGACCGAGACCGACGGCGCGGGCACCGTGGTGATCGACGAAGGCGAGATCGCCCTGCCCGACCTGCTGACCGAACTGCAGGACCGCACCCAGCTCACGCGCCGCACGATCGCGACGATCCTGCTCGAAAGCGGCCGCCTCGACGCGTTCCGGCACAACCCGCAGCAGTTCATCGCGCTGGTCGCCGATACCGTGAACCGCTGCAAGCGCCAGGCGCTCGTCGACGGCATCACGTACCGGCGGCTCGGCGAGAAGCATGCGTACGCGCTGTCGCTGTTCGACGACGAGAAGCTGACGGGCTACCTGAAGAACCTGCGGCGCGACGCGCGCAAGTCGATCCACGAGGACGTGGTGTGCGAATCGAACGTCGAGCTGGCGTTCGCGAACGCGCTTGAGGAAGCCGCGGCGGTGAAGCTGTACGCGAAGCTGCCGGGCTGGTTCAAGATCGCGACGCCGCTCGGCCCGTACAAGCCCGACTGGGCCGTGTTGGTCGAGGAGGGCGGCGCGCAGCAGCTGTGCTTCGTCGTCGAGACCCGGGTCGGCCGCCTCGACGAGGCCCAGCGCGGTCGCGAGCAGCGCAAGATCCAGTGCGCCGACGCCCACTTCCGCGCGATCGCGGACGACGATCAGCCCGCGCGCTATCTGCGCGCGCGCAGCGTCGACGAACTGCTGGCCGCGGCGGACGCCGCGCGCGTCATCCCGGGCTGAGGCCCGCCGCGGGCGGCGCGACGCGCGTCGCCCGCCCGGTCCCCCACCGTTTCCCCTCCCCTTCCGTTGCGATGCGCCATCGCGCCGTGTGCGCGGTGGGAACAGTCTTTGTGCGTCGTCGGTGAAGATTGCCGCCGCGTCGTGTTTCACACTCCGTCCCGGAGATCGGTCGAGTCGATCCGCAGGACCACAAAACAAATGACGGACGGAGACGCAATGAAAAAGTTAACGGTGGCGATGGCCGGCCTGGCTGTCGCGGCGGGCGCGCACGCGTCCGATGGCGTGACGCTGTTCGGGTTGATCGACGCGGGCGTGTCCTACGTCAGCAACGAGGGCGGCAAGCGCAGCCTCTACTTCGACGACGGCATCGCCGTGCCGAACCTGTGGGGCCTGAAAGGCACGGAGGATCTCGGCGGCGGCACCAAGGCGGTGTTCGAGCTGACCTCGCAGTACGCGCTCGGCACGGGCGCGGCGCTGCCGGCCGCGGGCGCGATGTTCTCGCGCACGGCGATGGTCGGCCTGTCGAACGAACGGCTCGGCAGCGTCACGTTCGGCCAGCAATACGACTTCATGACCGACACGCTGAACTTCGGCTCGTTCGACGGTGCGTTCCAGTACGGCGGCCTGTACAACTTCCGGCAAGGCCCGTTCGCGAAGCTCGGCATCCCCGACAACCCGACGGGCTCGTTCGACTTCGACCGGATGGCGGGCTCGTCGCGCGTGGCGAACTCGGTGAAGTACACGAGCGCGAACCTCAGCGGGGTCGTGTTCGGTGCGCTGTACGGCTTCAGCAACCAGCCGGGCGGTCTGGCCGCGAACAGCACGATCAGCGCGGGCGTGAAGTACGAGGGCGACCACTTTGGGCTCGGCGCGGCCTATGTCGAGGTCAAGTATCCGCAGATGAACAACGGCCACGATGGGATCCGCAACTGGGGCCTCGGCGCGCGCTACTCGTTCACGCTGGTCGATCTCAACCTGCTCTACACCAACACGAAGAACACGCTGACGGGCGCCGCGATCAACGTGGTGCAGGTCGGCGGGCGCTACGTGGGCGCACCGTGGACGATCGGCGCGAATTACCAGTACATGAAGGGCAACGCGCAGCTCGACCACAACTACGCGCACCAGCTCACGGGGGCCGTGCAGTACGCGCTGTCCAAGCGCACCTCCGTGTATGTCGAGGCCGTCTACCAGCTCGCGGGCGGCAGCGTCGGCGCGGATGCCTGGATCAACGGCGTGATGGGGCCGAATGCGCAGTCGAGTTCGCGCACGCAGTTCCTCGGGCGGCTCGGCATGCTGACGCGCTTCTAGACGGCCCTGCCCGGTTTATCGGCGGCCCGGTCCCGCGCGATGCGCGGCCGGGCCGCGCGCCGTTTGCTTCGGGATTCTGACGATCGCCCGACGCGCGGCGCGCGGATTCGCATCCGGCGCGGTTCGGGAGTAAACCGGATTTTCCAGTCGATTGATATTTAATATGCTAACTATATCCGGCATGCATGCCGGATGCCGCTGTCCCGATCCGGCCCCGTCGGATTCTCGCAAGGAGCAGATGGTGAATGGCAGATTCTTCACGACGGCGGGCGAATCGCCCGCGTCCCGCGGCCGCGCCTGGGGCCGCGTCGTCACGCAGTATTTCGGCGGGCTCGATGCGCGCTGCGACGACACCGATGCGTTCGACGCGCAGCTCGGCCAGTACGAGATCGGCCCGATGCGCGTCTTCACGATCGCCGCGCCCGCGCACCAGATCGTGCGGCCGCTCGCGGCGCTGCACGACCACGGCTCCGATTACTTCAAGCTGATCCTGCAGCTGAGCGGCACGAGCGAGATCGAACAGCGCGGCCGCGTGTTCAGGCTGCACGCGGGCGACTGGAGCCTCTACGACCCCAAGGTGCCCTACAGCATCTCGAACCTGACGCGGGTCCGCCAGCTCGCGATCCAGATCCCGCGTCGCCAGCTCGGCGGCTTCGCGGTGCCCGACCTGCACACCTCCGAGGCGCGCGAGTTCGAGTTGAAGGGCCTGTTCTCGCTGCTCTCGTCGTTCCTCGTCTCGCTGTCGGAACAGCTGCCGTCGCTGCCCGGCGCGACCGGCAACGCGCTGTCCGAAACCATCCTGGGGTTGATCGTGTCGACGCTGACTGCCCAGAAAGACGCGCAGGGCGCGCCCGTCACCCTGCCCGCCGTGCTGCGCGTGCGCGTGAAGCAGTACATCCACGGCCACCTCGCCGACGCCGACCTGTCGCTCGACCAGATCGCGGCCGCGCTGCGCTGCTCGAAGCGCTACCTGCACCGGATCTTCGAGGACGAGGGCGTGACGATCGACCGCTACATCTGGCTCAGCCGCCTCGAACGCTGCAAGGAGGCGCTCGACCACGCGCGCGGCGCGAAGCCCGCCATCTCCGACATCGCGTTCAGCTGGGGCTTCAGCAGCAGCGCGCACTTCTGCCGGAGCTTCAAGTCGCGCTACGGCATGACGCCGCGCGAATTCGTGCGGCAGCGCGCGGCGCGCGACGCTCACGCCGCGGGCTTCGACGCGAGGTAGCTGCCGTGCAGGATCTCGGGCCGCTCGCGCAGCGTGCGCGCCGCGCCCGCGAACGCGACCCGGCCGCGTTCGAGCACGTAGGCATCGGTCGCGAGCGCCAGCGCGATCGTCGTGAACTGCTCGATCAGCAGCACCCCGACCCCTTCCTCGGCAATCCGCGCGACGACCTGCGCGAGCCGCTTCGTCACCGCCGGCGCGAGCCCGAGCGACAGTTCGTCGATCAACAGCGTGTGCGGCGCGCCGACGAGCGCCTGCGAGACGCACACCATCTGCTTCTGCCCGCCCGACAGGTCGCGGCTGCGCGCGCCGAGTTTCGCCTTCAGTTCGGGGAAGATCGCGAGCACGCGTTCGATCCCGTCGTCGAGGCGTCGCGCGGGCAGGAACGCCCCCGCCGCGCGCAGGTTGTCGAGCACCGACAGCTCGCCGAGCACGCGGTGCCCTTCCGGCACCACCGCGACGCCGCGCCGGCGCACCGTCTCGGGCCGCGCGGCGCCGAGCGGCGCGCCGTCGAGGCGCACCTCGCCCGCGCTCACCGGCAGCGCGCCCACGAGGCTCATCACGAGCGTCGACTTGCCCGCGCCGTTCGCGCCGACGAGCGCCGTCACCCGCCCCGGCGCGACCTGCACCGACACGCCGTGCAGCACCGGCTTGCCCGCGCGGTGCACGACCAGATCCTTCGCTTCAAGCCGCATGTTCGTCGTACTCCTTGCCGAGATAGGCGCTGCGCACCTGCGGGTCGTCGAGCACCGCGCGCGTCGGGCCGAGCGCGAGCCGCCGGCCGAAATCCAGCACCAGGGTTTCCGTGCAGGTCGCCGCGATCAGGTCGACGTCGTGGTCGATCAGCAGCACCTGCGCGCCGTTCGTGTCGGGAATCGCGCACACCAGCTCGCGCAGGCGGCCCGCCTCGGCCTCGGTGAGGCCCGCGCCCGGCTCGTCGAGCAGCAGCAGGCGCGGCGCGCCGACGAGCGCCTTGGCCAGCTCCAGCAGGCGTCGCTGATACAGGTTCAGCGCGGCGCCCGGCAGCGCCGCGACGTCCGCCAGGCCGACCTGTTCGAGCGCGCGCGCGGCGTCGTCGCGCGCGGCGGCGAGCGGCATCACGTGCTCGGCGAGCGCCAGCACGTTGTCGTGCACGCTCAGGTCCTCGACGATCTGCTCGGTCTGGAAGGTGCGGCGCACGCCGGCGCGCACGCGCTGCGTGACGCTCAGGTCGAGCAGCGGCCGGCCGTCGAGCGCGATGCGGCCCGCGCGCGGCCGCAGGAAGCCGCTCAGCACGTTGAGCAGGGTCGTCTTGCCCGCGCCGTTCGGGCCGATCAGCCCGCACACGGGCGCGGCGAGCGTCGCGTCGAGCGCGTCGAGCACACGCGTGCCGCCGAACTGCACGGTCAGGTTCGAGATCTCGATCATCGCGCGCCTCCGTGCCCGCGCGCGCTCCGCCATGCGCCGACGCGCGCGGCGAGCCCCGCGAGCTGGCCCGCGATGCCGGCCGGTGCGGTGACGAACGCATGCAGCAGCGCCGCACCGAAGAAGATCATCGCAAGATAGCCGTTCACGCCGAAATCGGTGAGCAGCGCCGGCACCGCGCGCAGCAGCAGGCCCGCCAGCAGCGCGCCGAACCAGTGATAGACCCCGCCCACCACCGTCAGCGCGAACAGCAGCACGGATTCGGACGCGGCGAACGCGCGCCCGTCGAGCTGGCCGACGCTGCCGGCGAGCAGGCCGCCCGCCAGGCCCGCGAGCAGGCCCGCGAGGCCGAAGGCCCAGGTCTGGTAGAGCACGATGTTGACCCCGGCGGCGAGCGCCGCGGTCTCGCCGCGCCGGATCAGCGCCCACGAGCGCCCCGCCTTCGCGCGCCGGTGCAGTTCGAGCAGCGCGAAGGCGAGCGCGGCCCAGGCGGCGACGTAGCGGAAGTACGCGGCGTCGCCCTGGCCGAGCGGCGGGCGCGCCATCATCTGACGCGCGCCGAACGCGAGATGGCCGGTGAAGCCGTCGCCGCCGTCCGGAAAGCCGATCGCGCTGACCATCACCTGAAAGCCGCCCGCCATCATCAGCGTGACGAGCGCGAGATAGAGGCCGCGCAGACGCAGCGCCGGGAGCCCCGCGATCATGCCGAGCACGCTGCCCGCGAGGCCGCCCGCCAGCACGCACAGCTCGAACGGCGCGCCGAGATGCGCGAGGCGCAGCGCGACCCAGCCGCCGACGCCGAGCAGCGCGTACTGCGACAGGCACACGAGCCCGAGCTGGCGGTACAGCATCGCGACGCCGGCTGCGGCGATGCCGAGGATCAGCGCGGAGGTCAGGGTCTTGAGCCAGTAGGCGTCGGCCAGCAGCGGCACGGCGAGCGCCAGCAGCGCGAGCGTGCCGAGCATCGCGACGAGCGGCCGCCGGTTGCCCGCCGGACGCGGCGCGGCAGCGGCGGCCTGCGTGGGGCCCGGTAACACGGAGGACAGTTTCATGATGCGTTCGCGGCCGAGCCGCCCGAGGTGGAACCGATGAACAGCATCGCGACGAGCGCGATCAGGAACGGCGTCGCGCTGCGGTATTCGGCGAAGCCCGGCACCGTGATCGCGAGCGCCTCGGCGAGCCCGATCGCGACGCCGGCCGCGACGGTCGCCGGCAGCGACGACAGCCGGCCGACGATGGCCGCCGCGAAGGCCGGGATCACGAGGAAGGTCAGCACGGCCGCCTGCAGGCGCACGAGGTTCGCGAGCAGCAGACCGGTGATGCCCGCGAACACGCCGGAGATCACCCAGGCGGCGGCGTCGACGCGCAGCACGCGGATCCCGAGCAGCGCGCTCAGGTCGCGCTGGTTCGCGAGCGCGCGCATCTGCAGGCCGAGCCGGGTGCGCGCGAGCAGCACGCCGATCGCGGCCATCATCGCGAACGCGAGCGCGAGGCCGACGAGGCGCGTGTAGGTGAAGCGCACGTCGCCGAAGTCGAGCGCCTGCGCGTCGGTCGGCAGCACCAGGCGGCGCGGCGTGTCGCCCCAGTACCACTCGCAAAAGCCGAGCAGCATCAGCGCGAAGCCGAGCGTCGCGACGCTGCGCACCACCCGGTCGCGCGCCGCGAGGCGCGGCGCGAACACGAGGCCGTAGACGAGCGAGGTCGCGGTCGCCGCGGCGACCGCCGCGCACCACGCGAGCACCTGCGGATAGCCGGCGTCGAGACAGGCGGCCGCGACATAAGCGCCCGTCGCGCCCATCGCGCCGAACGCGAAGTTCAGCACGCCGGACGCGCGGTACAGCACGACGAGGCCCACGCCCGACAGCGCGTAGACCGCGCCCACGCCGAGCCCGGACACGAGGTAGGGAACGAAGTCGAGGAAGCTCATGGCATCAATGCGCCTTCGGTTCGGTCGCGCGGAGGTCGGCCAGTTGCGGATCGTCGACGGACTGGCAGGTCGACACCGTCTTCCAGCCCGAGCCGGTCGACTGCGCGACCCGTCCCGCGTGGTTCGCGTTGTGGCGCGCGCCCGCGCCGACATAGAACGGCTCGCACAGGATGTCGCTGCGGAAGTCCTTCACGTCGCGCAGCGCGGCGCTCACGTGGGCGCGGTCGAGCTGGTCGGCGGGCAGCTTGAGCAGCGTGTCGGCGACGAGCCGCGCGGCGAGGTAGCCGGCCTGCGAGAAGGTGTCGCGCGGGTTCTTCGGGTCGCCGTAGCGGTTCATCACCGCGAGCCAGTTGCGGTTGTCGGGCGTGGTCGCGTCGAGCGGCTGGAATTCGAGGTTGACGTCGAAATTGCCCTGCCAGTACGGCCCGATCGCCTTCGGCACGCCGAGGTCGTAGCCGGACGCCGCCGACACGAAATGGATCCGCTTGCCGAGGTTCTGCTGCTCGGCCGCCGCGAGGATCGGCACCATGAGCCCCTTCGGCAGGCCGAGCAGGATCGCCTGCGGGTTCTTCGAGGCCGCCTGCAGCACGACCGAGGTCGGATCGGCGGAATCCGGATCCATCACGATCGTGTCGACCGTCACGCCGTTCTGCTTGCCCCACAGCGTCGGGCCCTCGCAGGACCAGCGGCCGAGGCTCGGGATGTTCGGCGCGATGCAGACCATGCGGGTCGCCTTGTACTGCTGCTTCGCGTACAGCGCCACCTGGGTCATCGACAGGCGCGGCCCCATGTTGAGCGGCACGTAGTTGCGCGCGAAATAGCATTCGCGCGGCACGCCCACGCCGGCGATCGCGATCACGTTCTCCTGCTCGTAGAACTTCGCGTTCGCGCCGCATTCGACGAAGCTCGCGTTGCCCGCGAGCGCGAGCACCTTGCGGTCGCGCACGAGCTTCGACGCGACCTGCGAGGCGGTTTCCGGGTTCCACTGGTCGTCCTCGACCAGGTACTGGATCGGCCGGCCGTGAATCCCGCCGTTCGCGTTCACGCACTTGAAATACGCGGCGGCCGCCTGCGCGGACGAACTGAAATCGTCCGGACCGGTCTTGCCGACGATCGCGCCGATCGGGATCGGCGCGCCGCCGGCCGGCTTGCCGGTCGACTGGCCGCAACTCTGCGCGTGCGCGGCCGGCAGCGCGAGCAGCCCGGCCGCGCCGGCCAGCGCGAGCGCGAGCCGGCGTGTCGTGAGGGGGGAAAACGGCTTCATGGTGTCTCCTGATGGACGTTGTTGTCGGCGGCGGGATGCGTGCCCGCCGCGTGCGTCAGTGCGCGATGCAGACCGACTTCAGTTCGGTGAACTGATCGAGCGCGGCACGGCCCAGCTCGCGTCCGTAGCCGGACTGCCGGACCCCGCCGAACGGCAGGTTGCTGTCGAGCATGTTGTGGGTGTTGACCCACACGATGCCCGCCTTCAGGCGCGGCACGATGCGGTGCACGCGCGACAGGTCGCGCGACCACACGCTCGCCGCGAGCCCGAAGTCCGAGCCGTTCGCGAGCCGCACCGCATCGTCGGCGTCCTCGAACGGCATCACGGTCACCACCGGGCCGAACACCTCCTCGCGCACGATGCGCATCGACGCGTCGGTGTCGACGAACACGGTCGGCTTCACGAAATAGCCGCCCGCGAGCGCGCGTTCGCCGCCCGTGACGAGTGTCGCGCCCTCTTCCCGGGCCTGCGCGATATGGGCGAGCACGCGCTCGAAATGGCCCTTCGAGACGAGCGGGCCGAGCTGCGCGAGCGGATCGAAGCCCGAGCCGATGCGCAGCCGCTCGGCCGCCGCCGCGAGTTCCGCGACCACCCGCTCGAAGCTGCGCTTTTGCACGTAGACCCGCGAGCCCGCGGTGCACACCTGCCCCTGGTTGAAGAAGATGCCTTGCGCGGCGCCCTGCGCGGCTGCTTCGGGATCGGCATCGTCGAAGATGATCAGCGGCGACTTGCCGCCCAGTTCGAGCGTGAAGCGCGCCATCCGGTCGACCGCGACATGGCCGATGCGCTTGCCGACCTCGACCGAGCCCGTGAAAGTGATCTTGTCGACGCCCGGGTGCGCGACGAGCGCCGCGCCCGCCTCCCCGCCGCTGCCCGTGACGATGTTGAGCACGCCGGGCGGCAGGCCCGCCTGCTGCGCGAGCTGGCCGAGCCGCAGCGCGGTCAGCGGGGTTTCCTCCGACGGCTTGAGCACCACGGTGCAGCCGCACGCGAGCGCCGACGCGACCTTCCACAGCGCGATCGCGAGCGGGAAATTCCACGGCACGATCGCGCCGACCACGCCGACCGCCTCGCGCTTCGTGTAGGCGAAGTATTCCGTGCCCGGCGGGACGGGGATCGAGGTGTCGAGCGTCGAGCCTTCGATCTTGGTGGTCCAGCCCGCCATGTAGCGCACGAACTCGGCGCCGCCGAACACGTCGATCGCGCGCGCGACGTCGAGGAGCTTGCCGGTTTCGAGCGTTTCCAGCGCGGCCAGCTCGTCCGCGTGCCGCTCGATCTGCTCGGCGAGCGCGTGCAGCAGCCGCTCGCGGTCGGCCGGGCGCAGCTTCGCCCAGCTGTCGGCCTCGAAGGCGCGGCGTGCGGCGCGCACCGCCGCGTCGATGTCGTGCGCGTCGCTGTCGGCGACGTCCGCGATCGTCATCTCGGTGGCCGGATCGATGACGCTCAGATGGCGCGCCGAGTGCGGCGCGACCTCGCGTCCGTCGATCCAGTTGCCGAAGGAGCGGCGCGCGAGAAAGTCCGATTGACGCTGGTGCTGGGTCGAGAGTTCGGCCAGTTGCATGAAGAGGTCCTTGCTTGCGGAAGTGCGGAAAATGAACGGCGCGCGGCGCTCACGGCTCCGTCGCGCGCGCGACGAGCAGCGTGTCGGTGAACTGCTCGAAGCGCACGATGCGGCCCGCCTCGACGCGCCACACGTGCGCGACCCGGCAGCGGAACGCCTTGCCGGTCAGCTTGTGCGCGCCCGCGTACCAGCCGACGCCGAGCACGGTGTCGCCCGCGTCGTGCAGCGATTCGAGCGTGAAGGCGTAGCCGTCCCACTCGGCGCCGAGCCGCGCGAACACGTTGCGGACGATCTCGTCCGCGCTGCGGTAGGTGCCCGCGCACGGAAAACCCGCCATCTCGATCCATTCGATGTCCGGCGCGAGGTCAGCCATCATCGCCGCAAGGTCGCGGCGGTCGGACGCCGCGTAGTGTTCGGCGATGATCTGGTAAGGCGTGCGCATCACATGCTCCTCAGACGGGTTGGGCATCGGTCGGGTAGACGGTGTGGGACAGCTTGTGGATGAACGAGCCGGCCGGATTGTTCGCGATCGCGCCGTCGCCCGTCTCGCCGAGGAACTTGCCGGTCGAACGGCCGGCCTGGAAGTTGAAGACGAACACCGACGCGACCGGAATCAGGAATTCGCGGAACGTGAACAGGTAGAGGTCGTCCGCGAACTTCCAGGTGGTCGCGAGATCGACGTCGCCGTGCCCGCGCTGCTCGCCGACGAGGCACTGCCAGCAGTAGCGCGTGCTGCTCAGATAGGTATGCTCGTAGGTGTGGTTCGGGCTGTACACGTTGAGCGTGCGCACGCCGATCAGGTCGCGCGTCTCGGCGGGCGCCGCGCCCTGCGCGGGCTGGCCCGCCAGCGTGCCGGCCAGGAAGGTCTGCGCCACGCGCGGCGCGGCGCCCGCGACCTCGCGGCTGCGGATCGTCGACAGCACGGCCAGCACGCGCGCGCTCGCGGTGCTGAACACCAGCGTCAGCGCGTCGGGCGGGCGGCCGCGGAACGTGATGTCGACGAAATAGGTCGACGCGGCAACCTCGATCGCCTCGTACCAGTCGGTGTCGCTCGCGTCGCCGCGACGCCAGGCGAGTGCATGGCCGTCGATGAAGCGCGCGTGGAAATCGCCGTCGGGCAGCGCGAACGTGAACGCGCGGCCGACGAGCGCCTGGGTCGGCGGCAGCCGGTTGGCGTCGATGCCGGCCGCGAAATCCTCGTAGTTTTTCCAGTCCTGTGGGCGGTTGTGGTCCATGGGAATGATCCTCGGTATCAGGGAAAGGGAGACGCGCCCGGCTCAGCGCGCGAAGGCGACCGTAGGCAGATCGACGGCGGAAGCGCCGCCATCGACCATCAGCGACGTGCCGGTGATCATCGCGGCCTGCGGCGAAGCGAGGAACAGCGTCGCGTCGGCCACCTCGTCGGGCTCGGCCGGCCGGCCGAGCGGCACGTCGCGCGTGACGAGGCGATACGCGTCCTCGCGCGTCGCGAGGCCCTGGCTCGCGCTCAGCGCGTCCATCTGCTCGTCGGCCATCGCGGTGCGCACCCAGCCCGGGCAGATCGCGTTCACGCGCACGCCGGCGCGCCCGTAGTCGCGCGCAAGCGAGCGCGTGAGGCCGAGCAGCGCGTGCTTCATGGTCACGTAGCCGACCACCTCCGGGCCGGCGAAATGGCCGGCCAGCGACGACACGATCACGATGTTGCCGCGCCGCTCGATCAACTCCGGCAGCAGCTCGCGCGCGCAGACGAAGGCGGTGTCGAGATTGAGGCGGGTCGCCTGCGCCCAGGCGTCGTCGTCAGTGTCGAGCGCGCTGCCGACGCCGTGGCCGCCCGCGTTCGCGATCAGCACGTCGACGCCGCCGAACGCGTCGCGCGCGGCGGCGAGCGCGCGCCGGACATCGTCGCGCGCGGCGGCGTCGCCCGCGACCGCGAGGCCGCCGAGCGGCCGCGCCACGGCGTCGAGCGGTTCGCGGCGGCGGCCGAGCAGCACGACCTTGCCGCCCGCCTCGGTGAACTTGCGGGCGACGGCGGCGCCGATCCCGGTGCCGCCGCCCGTGATCAGCGCGACGCGGTTTGCGAAGGATTGCATGGTTCAGGTCTCCTCATGAGTGAAGCGCGGGCCGGCGACAGCACCCGCCCGCGCGGTCGGGTCGGCCGCGTGCGGCGCGGACGCGAGCAGGAACGCCGCGCAGCGCTCGGCGATCATGATCGTCGGCGCATTGGTGTTGCCGGACACGAGCGACGGCATCACCGACGCGTCGCAGATGCGCAGCCCGCGCACGCCGCGCACACGCAGCTCGGGATCGACGACCGCGTCGGCGTCGCCGCCCATCCGACAGGTGCCGGCCGGGTGATACACCGTCTTCGCGTGCTCGCGCACGTAGGCGTCGAGATCGGTCCGGGTGCCGGCGGGCAGCAGCTCGGCCGAGATCAGCTTCGTCATCGACGGCGCACGCAGGATCTCGCGCGCGAGATCGAGGCCGCGCCGCAGCGTCGCGAAATCGTCGGGATGGCTCAGGAACTGGCCGTCGAAGCGGATCGGCGCCTGCGGGTCGGCGCTGCGCAACCGCACGACGCCGCGCGATTTCGGTCGCAGGAAGCATGGGTTCAGCGAGATGCCGTGGCCGTCGAGCGGGGCGCGGCCGACGTCGCCGACCAGCACGGGCAGCACGTGGAACTGCACGTCGGGCCGGCCGCTGCCGCGGGTGTCGAAGAAGCCGCCGCTCTCGACCACGTTCGAGGTCAGCAGCCCGGTGTGGAACAGCCCGTACTGCGCGCCGTGGCGCAGCGCGTTCCAGCCGCGGTCCTGGCCGAGCAGGCTGATCGGCCGGCGCGCGCGGCCGTACAGCGACACTTCGAGGTGGTCCTGGAAGTGCCGGCCCACGTCGGGCGCGTCGTGCACGACCGGGACGCCGTGCTCGAGCAGCTGCCCGGCCGGCCCGACGCCGGACAGCATCAGCAGCTTCGGGCTCGCGAGCGCGCCCGCGCTCAGCACGATCTCGCGCTGCGCGCGCACCGTGCGCTCGACGCCGCCGCGCCGATACTGCACGCCCACCGCCGCGCCGTGCTCGAACACGATGCGCGTCACGCACGCGTCCGTTTCGACGGTCAGCTTCGGATCGCCGCGCACCGCGGCCAGATAGGTCGCGGCGGTGCTGCCGCGCCGGCCGTCGAAGGTGGTGGTCTGGTAGAAGCCGACGCCCGCCTGCCCGGCGCCGTTGAAATCGTCGTTGTACGCGAAGCCCAGCTCCTGCGCGCCGCGCACGAAGGCCTGGCTGAGCGGATGGCGGTACGGCGTGTCGCTGACCGCGAGCGGCCCGTCGACGCCGTGCAGCGGGCCGGCGAGCCGCTGGTTGCGCTCGGCGCGGCGGAAGAACGGCAGCACGTCGGCCCAGCCCCAGCCGGCGCAGCCGGCGTCGCGCCAGCCGTCGTAGTCGGCCGGGGTGCCGCGGATGTAGACCATCGCGTTGACCGAGCTGCCGCCGCCCAGCGTGCGGCCCTGCGGCACCGACATCCGGCGGCCCGCCGCGTGCGCCTGCGGCTCGGTCTCGTAGATCCAGGTGCGCCGCGTGCCGATCACGCGCACGAAGGTCGCGGGCGTGTGGATGAAGAGCGAATTGTCGGGCGGCCCGGCTTCGAGCAGCAGCACCCGGTGGCCCGCCTCGACCAGCCGGTGGGTCACGACGCAGCCGGCGGAGCCGCCGCCGATCACGATGTAGTCGTACGCCTTGCCGTCGCCGTGGTGCACTGCCATGCCGGACCTCGCTGAGTGAACTGGTGTGACTATGCGGCGAATCGCCGGGCGCGCGCGCCGGTGTGCGCTCTCAGTCAATTCAAACTGCGTTCTGGGCGGACCGGCGCGCCGGCCGGCGGAAGCGGCGTCCGCCGCCCCGCCACGCGGCCCGTCCCCGTCAGCACTCAACCTGACCCGATTTATTGATTGCCGTGCATAGAACAGTACCTTGCATAAAACAATAGCCGCTGCTATAGTCCGCACATGTCAACGGGCTCCGTGACGCGGCCGCGTGCAGTACATAACACGGTACCTTGCAACACACACTACGTAAGTGACATGGCATGAAAACCCAACTGAAGAAAGGAACACTCGACATGTGCGTGCTCGCGGTGCTGGCGCGCGGCGACAGCTACGCCTACGAGCTGGTGTCGACGCTCTCCGCGACGATGGAAATCAGCGAGGGCACGATCTACCCGCTGATGCGGCGCTTGCAGACCGAGGCGTGGGTGTCGACCTACCTGGTCGAATCCACCTCGGGCCCGCCGCGCAAGTACTACTCGATGACCGATGCAGGCCGGCGCAGTCTGCGGGAGATGGAAGGCGAATGGCGCAGTTTCGTCGACGAAGTGAACGGAGTGCTGGGACTACCCAGCTTGGCAGCGGACAGAGGGGAAACACAATGAAGCAGGAAGCATTCATCCAGGCGTTGCGGGACGAACTCAGCAACTTGCCGAAACAGGCGGTCGACGAAATCGTCGCCGACTACCACGAGTACATCAGCGACGGGCTCGCCGCGGGCCGCAGCGAAGAAGACGTGATCGCGGCGCTCGGCGATCCCGTGAAGCTCGCCCGCGAGCTGAAGGCGCAGGCCAACTACAAGCAATGGCAGGACCGCCGCTCGTTCGGCAACCTGCTGCGGGTGGTCAGCTCGGTGGCCGGGCTCGGGCTGCTGAACATGCTGCTGCTCGTGCCGTTCATGATCTACCTGCTCGTGCTCACGGCGGGCTACGTGATCTCGGGCGCGCTGACCGTCGCGGGGCTGGTCGCGCTCGTCGTGTTCGGCGGCCATCACCTGTTCGGCACGCCGTCGCTCGACGGGCATCCGATCAACATCGTCATCGGCGATCGGGGCGGCAGCGCGGCGAGCGCGGCCGCCGCGCCCGGCACCGTCCTCAATGCGGACGGCACCAACGCCAACCTCACCAAGGCGCTCGACGGGATCCACGAGCTGCGCATCGTCGGCGACCGTTACGTGATCGATCTCGCCGAGGATTCGAAGCTGTCGATGGTCACCACGCACGGCGCGGTCGAGATGCGCAAGGAAGACGGCAACCTGACGCTCGAGACGGTCGGGCTCGACACCAAGAACGTGCTCGTGAAGGCCAACGACGGCAGCTACAGCATCGCACGCGACGACGTGATCGCGCTCGACCTCAAGAGCGACGAAGGCGCGCGTGTGTCGCTCGCGCGCACCGGCAAGGATGCGAAGTCGGTCGTGTGGGACATCAAGGACAACGACGGCGATCGCGTGAAGATCACCCAGGGCGAACACGGCAAGGGCCGCATGATCATCAACAGCGGCGGCAGCATGGTGTCGATCGATGACGGCCAGATCTCGGTCAACGGCGAAAAGCAACACGTCGAGGTGTCGGCGAACGACGGCGTCGTGGTATCGAACGTCAAATCCAGCCTCGGCGTGCTGCTGCTGCCCATCGGTCTCGCGGGCCTGCTGCTGTGCGTATGGCTCACCCGTCTGACGTGGCGCGGGCTCGCGCGCTATGTGAAGCAACAGATCGATCGCGTGTCGTCGAGCCTCGATCGCGACAGCAGCACCTGATCCCCGCCGCCGGGCGCGGCTCGCGCGACCGGCGGCTTCTTCCGCACGTGCAGGACTCGCTACCAGAAAGGACATAATCATGAACCTCGAATATCTGAGCGGTACCCAACGATCAGCCCGGGCGCGCCAAGCGCTGCCGTACGCGCGGGAAGTCGACCTCGCCCGCCCCTTCGCGTGGCTCGCGAGCGGCTGGGACGCCGCGCGCGAACATCCGCTGATGTGGCTCGGCGCGATCCTCGCGTATGCGGACTTCATCACGCTGCTCGAACTCGCACCGGCGCTGCGCCCGCTCGCCGTGTTCTTCGCGCCGTGGCTCGCCGGGGCGCTGATGTATGCGGCGGGACGCGCGCAGGCAGGCCGCGCGGTGAGCCTGCGCGACACGTTCGACGCACTGCGCGCGCGCCGCAGTGCGCTGATCGCGGTCGGCCTGTACGGCGCGGTGATGGTGCTGATTGCCTACGTCTTCACCTTCGGTCTGCGCGACGTGCTGATGATGACGCCGGGCGTGAGCTTCGCGGCCGACTGGCTGGTCGCTACGCCGGTTTTCACGTTGGCGGTGGCGCTCGCCTGGTTCGCACCGGCGCTCGTGATGCTCGACAACGTGTCGGCGACCCACGCGATCGCGGCCAGCGCGCTGGCGGCACTGCGCAACTGGAAGATCCTCGTGCCCGGCATCGCCGCGATCACGGCCGGCGCGTATGCGGTGTCGTTCGCGGATACGCCGCTCAAGGCGCTGGTGCTGACGCCGCTGCTGGTCGCCGCACCGTTGCTGGCGATGCACGCCGCGTATCGGGACGTGTTCGGCAAGCGGTGAGTCGTGGAGGAATGTGCGCCGCACCTCACCGTGCGGCGCGCGCAGTGGAAAACTCGAACAGCCCGAATCGGCCTTGGCCGGTTCGGGCTGTTTCGCTATGGCGCTGCGATAGCGTGGAAACCCGGTTCGCCCGGGCGCACTGCCCGATTTCAGGCGCTGCGCGTGCGTTCCCCAGAGGTTTTCTATAGATCTGTATGTATACGTAGGTAATAGTTAACAACACAGGCCCGCGCCTGTGGATAAGCGGCAAATATGCAACGCGTTCAACGCTGTGCGGTTTGCGTAACTGTGCGGACTGAATGTGGGGCACAGGCCGCGGCCTGGGATAACTTTTCCCTGTTTTGCTGTGCGGCGCAGCTTATCCCCAATCGCCACACAGAAAAATAGCGCGATTGTCCACGGCTTATCCAGGCGGGCGTGTGGATAACCGCTCGATCGCGCTGTGGTGTGCGGGCTGTGTGGAACGGCGCTCAGAGTGCCATGTGGATCAGCGGGAACGGACGGCCCGCCGAATCCGTCGGCGAGCGGCCGACCTCGTTGAAGCCGTAGCGGCGATAGAACGCATGCGCGCCGGGATTCTGCTCGTTCACGTCGACCGTCAACCGCGCGTGCCGCGCGCGGACATGGTCGAGCAGCGCGGTGCCGACCCGCCGGCCGAACCAGTCCGGATCGACGAACAGCATCTCGACCTGCGCGCCTTGCGTGCCGATGAAGCCGGCGATTGCGCCGTCGTCGGCCTGCGCGGCCCACACGTCGACATTCGGCAAGTACAGGTCCCGCACCTGCGGATAGAGCGCCGCGATGTCCTGTTCGCTCAGGAACGCATGAGTCGCCTTGACCGCGCGATGCCAGATGTCCACCAGCACCACGTTGTCGGCCGGGAGTCGGTCTCGGATGAGCATGTCGTCGGGGGGAGTAAGTGTGCAACGGGTGTGATTCTAATCGCGAGGGTGAGGCGATGGTCGATCGCGACTCACCGTCGTGCCGCCGCCCGCGCGCAACGCGGTCCGCCTCGCGATTGATTCAGCCGGTTTCCATTTCCCCGGTCACTGTTACACAGACGTAAATAATCATGCGTAATCAGCTTTCTATTTGATTATCGACAGTCGAATCGGATCGATGGCATTCGCGATCTAAAAATCTCCATTGTGTCTCTTCTCGCTATCGATCATCTGCCATATACTTCGCGGGTTGTGCTGTCTCGCGTAATAGAAATAAAAGTTTCCGATTAAAGGCTGGCCCGTTCTCCGTCCGTGCCGCGCGTCGCGCGGCACGGCGCGCCCGTTCGCGTGCGCCGGCCCGAAGCCGCAGCATTCCTTCCGATCGAGGGCTATTCCATGTCTCCGCATGTAGCAAACCTGTTGCCAGAAGGCGTCACACGCACGCCATATCCGGTATATACCGATATGGACTTATATCGGCGCGAACTGGAAAGATTTTTCTATAAGAAGCATTGGTGCTATGTCGGCCTGGAAGCGGAAATTCCGAATCCGGGCGATTATCGGCTCAGCAATGTCGGCGAACGCCAGGTGATCATGGTGCGCGCCGAAGACGACACGGTTCAGGTGGTCGAAAACGTCTGCGCGCACAAGGGCATGCGCTTTTGCCGCAAGAATGCGGGCAATGCGACGGAATTCCGCTGCCCGTACCACCAGTGGAGCTACAGCCTCAAGGGCGACCTCGAGGGCGTGCCGTTCCGGCGCGGCGTGAAGCAGGACGGACGCGTGAACGGCGGGATGCCGCCCGACTTCCGCGTCGAGGATCACGGGCTCGTCAAGCTCAAGGTCGCGACGCGCGGCGGCGTGATCTTCGCGAGCTTCGACCACGACGTCGAATCGCTCGAAGACTTCCTCGGGCCGGAGATCCTCAAGTACTTCGACCGCCTGTTCCACGGCCCGAAGCTCACGCTGCTCGGCTACACGCGGCAGCGCATTCCCGGCAACTGGAAGCTGATGCAGGAGAACATCAAGGATCCGTACCACGGCGGCCTGCTGCACACCTGGTTCGTGAACTTCGGGCTGTGGCGCGTCGATAACAAGGGCGAGATGGTGATGGACGCGCAGCACCGGCACGCGGCGATGGTGTCGAAGCGCAGCCGTGGCGGGCAGGGCGAGGCGACGAGCGGCATCACGAGCTTCAAGACCACGATGGAACTCAACGACCGCCGCCTGCTCGACGTGCAGGACGAGCCGTGGTGGGGCGATCCGACCGTGGTGATGCTGACGCTGATGCCGAGCGTGATCATCCAGCAGAACGTCAACACGCTCGCGACGCGCCGCATCCTGCCGGCGGGCCCGGGCATGTTCGACTACGTGTGGACGCATTTCGGCTTCGAGACCGACGACGAGGAAATGACCCAGCGCCGGCTGCGGCAGGCCAACCTGGTCGGGCCGGCGGGCTACGTGTCGGCCGACGACGGCGAGGTGGTCGAGTGTCTGCAGCAGACCTTCGATGCGAATCCGTATGGTTCGGCGGTGAACGAACTGGGCGGCCGCGGGCTCGACGAGCGCACGGACCACATGGTGACGGAAACGCTGGTGCGCGGCATGTACGACTACTGGCGCCGCGTGATGGAGGGTTGATGATGGTGGGTTTCGACGATTACTACGCGCTGGTGCAACTGTATGCCGACTACAGCGCGGTGCTCGACGGCGGGCAATGGGACAACTGGCCGGAATTTTTCGTGGACGACTGTGAGTACCGGATCGTGCCGCGCGAGAACCACGAGCAGAACCTGCCGCTCGCGCTGCTGCATCTCGAGAACAAGGCGATGCTCAAGGATCGCGCGTTCGGCGTGCAGGAGACATTCTTTTACGACCCGTACTATCAGCGTCACATCGTGGACAACCCGCTGATCCGCAAGGTCGACGGCGACGTCTGGCATGTGGAGGCGAACTACGCGGTGCTGCGCACCAAGACCGGCCAGATCAGCGACGTGTACAACACCGGCCGCTACTTCGACCGCATCCGCAAGACGCCGGAAGGCCTGCGGTTCGAATCGCGGGTCTGCGTGTACGACAGCGAACTGATTCCGAACTCGATCATCTACCCGCTATGACCGCATCCGCTCAAACCACCTGGCATCCGGTCGCGCGCTTCGACGACCTGTGGGACGACAACGTGCTGGCGTTCGAGGTCGCCGGCCGCGAGGTCGCGCTGTACCGGCTCGGCGACGAGGTGTTCGCGACCGACAACGGCTGCACCCACGGCCTTGCGCGCCTGTGCGACGGCTTCGTCGAGAACGGCGAGATCGAGTGCCCGCTGCACCAGGGGCGTTTCGACATCCGCACCGGCAAGGCGATGTGCCGGCCGCTGACCGAAGACCTGCGCACCTATCCGGTCCGGATCGAGGACGGGCAGGTGCAGGTGAACGTCGACGCCGCCGGGTGAGGCCGATCATCGCCAGTGCGTCACCTTGTCCATCACCGTGTTACTGAGAGAGTCGCTAACTTCACCATGAACCCATTGCAACGGATCACCACCCTGTGCGCGCTGGCGGCGGGGCTCGTCGTCGCGGGCGCCGCCTATGCGCAGGACACCATCAAGATCGGCGAGATCAACAGCTACAAGGCACAGCCGGCGTTCCTCGAACCCTACCGCCAGGGCTGGCAGATGGCGCTCGACGAGATCAACGCGTCGGGCGGCGTGCTCGGCAAGAAGCTCGAGGTCGTCACGCGCGACGACAACGGCAATCCCGGCGATTCGATCCGCGTGGCCGAGGATCTCGTGTCGCGCGAGCGCGTGTCGCTGCTGTTCGGCGGCTTCCTGTCGAACACCGGGCTCGCGCTGACCGACTTCGCGAAGCAGCGCAAGGTGTTCTTCCTCGCGGCCGAGCCGCTGACCGACAAGATCGTCTGGGAAGACGGCAACCGCTACACGTATCGCCTGCGGCCGTCGACCTACATGTTCGTGTCGATGCTCGTCAACGAGGCGGTGAAGCTGCACAAGAAGCGTTGGGCGCTCGTCTATCCGAACTACGAGTACGGACAGTCGGCGGCCGCGACCTTCAAGCGGCTCATGAAGGCGGCGCAGCCCGACGTCGAGTTCGTCACCGAACAGGCGCCGCCGCTCGGCAAGGTCGATGCGGGCGCGGTCGTGCAGGCGCTCGCCGACGCGAAGCCGGACGCGATCTTCAACGCGCTGTTCGCGACCGATCTCGCGAAGTTCGTGCGCGAGGGCAATACGCGCCATCTGTTCGACGGCCGCGAGGTGGTGTCGCTGCTGACGGGCGAGCCGGAGTATCTGAGCCCGCTGCAGGCCGAGGCGCCGGTGAACTGGGTGGTCACGGGCTATCCGTGGTACGCGGTGAAGACGGCCGAGAACCAGCGCTTCGTCGATGCGTTCCGCAAGCGCTACAACGACTGGCCGCGCATGGGCTCGGTGGTGGGCTACACCGCGATGATGTCGATCGCGGAAGGGCTGAAGAAGGCGGGCAGCACCGACACCGACAAGGTGGTCGGCGCATTCAGCGGCCTCGGGCTCGATACGCCGTTCGGGCCGATCCGCTATCGCGCGCAGGATCATCAGTCGACGATGGGCGCGTATGTCGGCCGCACCGCGCTGAAGGACGGCAAGGGCGTGATGACGAACTTCGCCTATGTGGACGGCGCGTCGGTGCAGCCGTCGGACGCGGAGGTGAAGAAGCTGCGGCGCGCTGAGTGAGGGAGAGAGGGCGGCGCGATGCCGCCCGGGTTGGAAAGCCAGGAGCCGTGCGCGAGCACGGCTTTTTTTCGTCCTGACTTTTTGCCATCCTGCTTATTTCCGGTTTCGTCGCGCGCGCGACGGCATGCGGTTTTCGTCAGGCAAGAGAAATTGCCTTGGGCTGACGCGCTACGCCACGATGTGACGGTTTGCCACAATGTTCACCGCCGCTTTTTTCCCTGTTTGGGCGGGCTGATTATTTTCGGTCATCGATCGATGAGGCGCCGCCTACCCGCTATCCAGTGATCGGAACCGTTCAGATGCGCTCGTATCGGACGGAGATTTTCGCGTGGCGGCGAGCGAGACGGCGTCACCCTGATCGACCTCCACTCGGCACAACGTTTGTAGAATTTTGTGCGAGGGCCCAGTGGAGAGAGAAGGATCCGCTGGCAATGCAGGAGCGGATCGAGAGAAGGGAATATCGATGGATGCGCATCGTCTGGCGCGAAGCATCAGCAGTGCTCAGCTTCAACAGGATCGTCTCATGAAGCTGGATGTTCCAGTGGGAACCGCTGCCTTGCTGCCCCAGCGCGCGAGCGGCCGGGCACGGCTCGGGCGGCACTACGAATTCACGATCGACGTCGTGTCTGCGGACGACAGTGTGGAACTCAAGGCGTTGATCGCTCAGCCCGTGACGCTATGGATTCAGCAATCGGACCGATCCTATCGGCCGCATCATGGCTATGTTCATACGGCGAGACGCCTTGGTGCCGACGGGGGCCTTGCCTATTACCAAATTACCTTCGCCTCGTGGATGCACTTCCTGAAGTTCCGTCGTGACCAACGTATCTGGCAGGATCGGCCGGTCGACGAGATCGTCACCGATGTGTTCAACCGGCATCCGCAGGCGCGCGGCGCATTCGAATTCAACCTCGCCAAGGCGCTGCCGTCACGTTCGTTCTGCCGTCAGGATGAAAGCGACTGGAATTTCGTGCACCGATTGCTCGAGGACGAGGGGCTTTATGGTTTTTGGGAGCAGGCGTCGGATGGACGCTCGCACAGCCTGACCATCACCGATCGACTGTCCGCCCTCAAGCCGCTGGGCACCGTACGCTTCTACCGATCCGGCACGGATGGCGAAGTGGATGCGCTGACCCAATGGTCAGGAACCCGGGCGCTCCAGAGCACGACGTATACGACTCGAACGTTCGACTACAAGCGTCCCGCCGCCGCCCGCCATCCCAAGGAGACGAGTTTGCCGACGCAGCCGGGTCAAGGCGCACTGCCGGAGCAGGCGGAGGTGTACGAATATACCGGAGCCTATACCTACCTGGCGCAGTCGCGCGGGGATGCACTTACGCGGTTTCGAATGGAGGAGTGGGAGTCGCGCGCCGAGCGGTTCGAGGGCGAAGGCGGTTGGCGAGCGATTGATGCCGGTCAGCGCTTCATGCTCGCCGACCATCCCGGGCATGAGCGCGATTCGGTCGAGCAGCGCGAATTCGCCACTGTCGAAGCAGGCTGGCTGATCGCGAACAACATTCCGATCGGGGCGAACGATGCGCGCTTTCCGCATAGCCTTCGGGCCAGGTTCAACGACGCGCGCTCCGGCCGATCGGATAGCTCGGCGTTCGCTGTGCCGCATGTCGACGGCTCTGCCGGCTATTACCGGGTCACGATCGAGGCGCAGCGCACTGCCGTGCCGTTCCGCAGCCCGTTCGAGCACCGGAAACCCGCTACCCATCTTGAAACGGCGATCGTTGTCGGGCGGAAGGGGGAAGAGGTCCATACCGACGAACTCAACCGGATCAAGGTGCGCTTCGTGTGGGACCGTCAGAACCCGGGTGACGAAGGCGCATCTTGCTGGATTCGCATCGTGCAATCCGATACGGGCGGCGGCTATGGTGCCGTTCATCCTCCGCGTGTCGGCGAGGAGGTGCTGATCGACTACATCGGTGGAGATTGTGATCGTCCGGTTGCCGTTGCGCGCGTATACAACGGTGCGACGCAGCCGCAATGGCACTCGAACGGAATTTTGTCCGGCAATCGATCGAAGGAATACGGAGGCCGTGGTTATAACCAACTGGTGTTTGACGATGCGACCGGGCAGAACCGGGTGCAGTTGCATAGCAGTCCAGGCAACTCGCAACTGCACCTCGGTTACCTGATCCAGCAGACGGGCAATACGCGCGGCGAATATCTCGGCTCGGGTTTCGATTTGCGCACCGATGCCTATGGTGCGTTGCGTGCGACGCGTGGCCTGTATCTGGGCACACATTCCACGAGCGCCCGCAGTCAATCCCTCGACGTGCGCGAAGCGCGGCAACAACTGGTGAATGCCGAGAGCGTGATCGAGGCGCTGTCGCAGGCGAGTGCGGCACATCTGGCCGAGTCCCTTGCACCGGGCTTCGAAGCGATGAAGCAGTACACCGATGCCACCCGGAATACCGTAGGCGGCGACGCCTCGGGCGGCCGGACGGCCGGAGGCGGCACCGGCAACGCGAATGCATTCAAGCAACCGTTGATGCTGTTTGCCAGCCCCGCGGGAATTGGATTGTCGACCCGGCAGACGGTCCACGTGAGCGCCGAGCAACACGTCAACATGGTGAGCGGCGAGAGCGTTCATGTGGCCGCAGGCAGGTCCGTGGTCGCCAGCATTGCCGACAGGATCAGCATTTTCGTGCAGAAGGCCGGCATGAAGTTGTTCGCGGGGAAGGGCAAGATCGAGATCCAGGCGCATGCCGACAATATCGAGCTGACGGCGCAGAAATCGGTAAAAGTCCTGTCTGCGACCGAGAGGATCGAGGTGGCCGCGAAGCAAGAGATCCTTCTCACATCCGGTGGTGCCTATATTCGGCTATCCGGCGGCAACATCGAGATCCACGCCCCAGGCAAGATCGGTATCAAAGGAGGTACGCACAACTTTAGCGGTCCCGTCAGTTTGCCTTACCCGATGCCGCTGCCGCCGGATGCGGTATGCGCGCCATGCCTGATGAAGCAGGCCGCTGCCCGTAGTGCTTTTGTGACGCAGGGAGCGTGATGGGGCTGCAGGCGATCTTCTCCGAGGGTTGCGCGCTGGATGCACACGCGTACGTGCTTGCAGTTCCTTTGCATAACGACAGCCTGCCGGGCGCACTGTCGGGCTCACCGGACCATCTCGTCTGCTTGATGGATGGCGGATCGGAGGTGCAGGCTGTATCGCCGTATCTCATCTATATCCCGCCGGCTCGGTTCGAATCGATGAGGGATTGGTTGGAGCGAAACGGACCGGCGTCGCCGTGTGCGACGGTGATCGTGTCACCGTTATCGTTGGCAGAGCTTGCTGCACACGTGAAGCAGTTCTTGCGTGTCCGTTTGCCCGACGATACCCCGATCGTGCTGGCCTATTGGGACCCATCCATTCTTGCGACCCTGGCCGGCTCATTGAATGACGAGACACTGTTCGTGAAGGGGCCCGTGTTATCCGACGACCAGCGTCGGGCGTTTTTTGCACCGGTGCTGCGATGGGGGTATTGGGATCGCCATGGAGTGTTGCGCCGGCTCGATTGGGAGCAAAACGAAATTTCTACGGAGGCGCCAGCGTTGCGGCCGCCGTTTCAGCTGACGCAGGCGCAAGTCGACGATTTGATCGAGGCAAGTGTGCCGGATAGCTTGCTGTTGCATTTGACCGAGCTTGATCCTTCGATGTTCGCCGACATGCCTGATCGTGAGCGCTATGGGCTGGTGTGCCGTCAGATCGAACGCGCGCGGCAGAGAGGCATCGAAGGGGGCGGTGCGCTAATGGAATACTGTGTGCTTGCTGCGCGGCATGGAGAAGCGTTCGATGCTTCGCAAGAAGGTACCGCATTGTTGAAGCGACTGCTGCCTGCCGCGAGCGGGCAGCGCAGAACGTAGTCATGGCATTCGCTGGAAGGAACGCACAAGATGAGTTTTGCTAAATTCCGGCGTATGGCCTTGATGGCAGGATTTGTGGTCTTCGGGTTAGCCGCTTGCGCTCGCTCCACGCCTGACGATCCATTGGCCGGGGGATGACCCGCACTTGCGATGGCGCCGGTGAACCATACCGATCGCTATGCGGTAAATATCTTCGTTAGCAAGTATTGGGCGGGCGATGTGACCGCACCAGCAGGAGGTACAAAGGCCGCATGCTGTTTTCTGGGCACGAAGGATTGGAGTAAGCCCGTTACCGTGACGTGGGAGTGGGGACGGGAAGAAGATCCGAAAACCGAGGGGGTTACGATGCCAGACGAAAAGCATAGCCTTCAGGTGAGCTTCCCAGTGAGCGGCCCGCACCAGGATCCAGACTGGCACAAGACGGACGCATACCTTTGCGTTATTTTACGAGACCGCAATACTGCCGCTCTCGCATTCTCACCGAGCGGGACTGGATGCCTATCCAAGTGAGATGGCATATCAGAGAGCCATCATGGCAGTTCGGCAGGCTGGTCAACTGGTTACCAATGAAGCACTCAAGCGCGCGGCACTCAACGGGGCGACGAAACGGATATCAGCACCAAACATCATCACGGCATTTGCCGTTAGGAACGTACAAGATGACTTTTTCTAGATTTCGGCCCCCGATCTTTGCGGCGGGACTTGCGGTCTTCGGGTTAGCCGCTTGCGCCAGTTCCATGCCTGACGATCCATTGGCCGGAGGAGGACCCGCACTTGCGATGGTGCCGATAAGCCATGCCAGCCGTTATGCCGTGAATATATTTGTTGAGAAGTATTGGGCAGGCGATGCTGACGCGAACGGACGTGGAGGGGGAGCAGCAGCATGCTGCTTTCCAGGCATGAAAGACTGGAGCAAGCCAGTTACTGTGACGTGGGAATGGGGACGCGAGGAAGACCCAAAAACCGGAGCAATTACGATGCCGGACGAAAAGCATAGCGTTCAAGTGAATTTCCCTGAGGGCGGTCCGCATCGAGACGCTGACTGGCACAAAACAGATGCCTACCTGTGCGTCATTTTGCGAGATCGCAATACTGCCTCACTGGGGTTTTCGCCTAGCCGGTCAGGGTGCGTCGGAAAATAACGAATCTATGGGAGAGCGTATGGCTGTTCGACAAGCTGGCTCACCAGCTACTGATGACGAACTCAAACGAGCCGCGATCGACGGCGCAACGAAGCGAATCCTATGTCAACAGCCTGTTGATAGTGAGGATGTAATCGCATGTCGGCTCCACCCATCGCTATCGTTTTTTTTCGACGGGACGAACAACAACATGGATCGGGACTTGCGGCAGAACAAGCACTCGAATGTGGCAAAACTATCTCGTGTTGCCAAGAGGTCTTTAGATGAAGATGCGATGTTGACCTACCTGCCCGGCGTCGGGACGCCATTCAAGTTCGACAAGGTAGTCGGCTACACCGATCATCTCAAAGACGATGAAGGCGAGGCGCTTGGACTCGGATTCGGTGCGGGCGGCGATCTACGGATCCAGTTCGCCCTTGGGGAATTTTCCCGGCTGCTGGAGCTTGATTGGGGGCCGGGCTCGTGGAAGCACATGCGCGAAATCACCGTGGCAATCTTTGGATTTTCGCGTGGGGCGACGCAGGCGCGTGCCTTTGCGCGCCGCTTCGTCGAGCAGAAGTGCATCAAAGAGGGCAGCAAGCTGCACTGGCAAGCGCCGAGTGGCGTACGCGTACCGGTACGCATCAGCTTCATGGGTATCTTCGATACGGTCGCCTCGGTTGGCGGTCCTGCCTTGCATCTCGACTGGGCATCGGAACTGGCGGTTCCGGCCGAAGTGGAGCGTTGCCTGCACTACGTCTCGGCACACGAAGTAAGAAGAGCATTTCCGCTCGATTCGGTGCGAGTCGACAAGACTTACCCGGCCAATTGCGAGGAAGTCGTCTACCCGGGCGTGCATTCCGATGTAGGCGGAGGCTACGGACCGGACGACCAGGGCCGTGATCAAGATCTGTCGTTGATCCCGCTAAGACATATGTTTGCCGAAGCATTGCGAGCCGGTGTGCCGTTGACGCCGCTCGATCAAATGGAGCCGAGATTCAGGGACGATTTCAAGCTGCCGGATGACGCTCGAATCACCAAGCTGTACAACGAATACATGGCTGCGCTCCCGGCGGCATCCGGCAACGACCTGGAAGCATTGATGCAACCTCATCGTTACCTGAATTTCCGTTGGCGCGGCATCCTGGCCCGCCATCAGGCAGACGAACGCGTGCTCGGGCATTTGTACGAGAAGGTCGGTGCTGCCTTTTGCGCCACTGTGTCGGCGGGAACGGTCGACGACCACCCAGCCTGCCAACCGAATGAATGGGTGTACGACGTTCCGAAGAGTCCGGAGGAGCAGGCGATGCAATTGCTGCGCGAGCAACGACGCCTGAAACGACATATCGGGTTTCTTCGAAACCCGGTTGAACCGCGCGCAGGTAAACACAAGTATCCGCCGGAGCCGCGCGAGTTGCGCCCTTACGAGAAAATGATCCTATCGGCTTGGGACGAGCTCGGCACGATACCGTTGGCGGTGGATCAGTTACTGGCGGAATGCATTCACGAATCCGTTGCCGCTTTCACGTCGTGGCCATGCGCATTGTGGGAGCAGCGTGGGATTTACTGCGACGGCACGCGCTATCTGGCGCAAAACGATCCGGTCGGGACGAGCGCCACCGCAGTTGCATAAGTACGCGAGCGAGGCATGCGCAGGCGCAACAAGCGCCTGTCCGCCGCCATCCCCTAATCCACCAGCTCCGCATAATCCTCCGCGCGCGGCAGGCTCTGCATCAGTTCGAGCAGGCCCGGCGGCGGCGGCGAGAGCCGCCGCTCCGTGATGTTCATCCACGCGCCCTTGACCTCGTGGCGCGCGCACACCAGATTGCGCCGCGTGAAATGCTGGCGCAGAAAGAAGCGCGATGCATTGTGGTTGATCCCGACGAGCGTGAGATCGACCGTGATCGATTCGCCGAGATAGATCTCCCAGATGTATTGCGTGCGCTCCTCGGTCAGGAACGGCACGATCTTGAACTCCATGAGCCGCTTCAGCGTGAAGCCGTTGCCGTTCATCCATTCGGTTCGCATGTGCGTCGCCCAGTCCGAATAGGCGCTGTGGCGCAGATGATGGGTGGCGTCGATGTCGGCCCAGCGAGGGACGATGGTGTGCGTGATCGGCGTGTTGCTCATGTCGGTGGCCCTGATTGCGGGAATGAAGAAAACGTCGCGGGGCGGGCCCGCGGGGGGGGGGGGGGGGGGGGGGGGGGGGGGGGGGGGGGGGGGGGGGGGGGGGGGGGGGGGAGGAAG